>CAVJIN010000009.1:0-47757 GCA_963649615.1 bacterium | reverse complement strand
TGAGAACAGAACAAGTAGAAATGTTCAAATTATTTTGATACAGTTCCTAATACTTGGTGTATTATGAAGTTAGAAGAAATGTCCTTTTAGCCTAAAATTTTTTACATTCACAAACAGTTGTTTTATGTTATAATGTTGTTTTCCACGTGGACTTTTTCCTTCGTGGCACAAAAGGAGCGAGATTAAAATGTCTGATTACATGAATGGGACAGGAATTCAATACCACCTACACATTAAAACTGGTGACGTAGGTCGCTACGTAATCCTCCCAGGAGACCCCAAAAGAGTCCCTCTAATTGCATCTTTTCTTGAAGATGCTCATGAGATAGCCAATAGCCGTGAATTTGTAACTTATACTGGTAAACTAGATGGTGTTCCAGTTAGCGTAACTTCAACTGGCATTGGTGGTCCTTCAGCCTCTATAGCCATGCAAGAACTAGTACAATGTGGTGCCGATACTTTTCTCAGAATGGGTACCTGTGGTGGTATAGCCCTGCCTGTAATGGGTGGAGATGCCGTAATAGCAACTGGAGCCGTAAGAATGGAAGGCACCAGTCGCGAATATGCACCAATTGAATTTCCAGCCGTTGCAAACTATGACGTTGTAACAGCAATAAAGAAAACAGCAGAAAATATGGGCATTAAACACCATCTTGGAATTGTGCAATGTAAAGATTCTTTTTATGGACAGCATGACCCTCAACTCATGCCAGTAAGTTACGAGCTCCAAAATAAATGGGAAGCATGGAAACGCCTTGGCGTCCTAGCATCTGAAATGGAAAGTGCTGCCCTATTTACCGTTGCAAGCTATCTTAACGTTCGTTGTGGCTCAGTCTTCTTTGTTGTAGGAAATCAAGAGCGAGAAGCCCTTGGTATGGATAATCCAAAACTCCATGACACCACACAGGTTTGCCATGTTGCAGTTGAATCAATTCGTACCTTAATTAAAATGGACAACGTAAAATAATTCACTTGTACAGTTTTTCAAAAGTCCCCTTAAGAACTTCAAGCCTTGAGGGGTCTTTTGTATATTCCAAAGTATCAAATCTAAATACTTCAAGCCCCGTATTGGCATAATCTTCTTGAAGTTCCTTACAAGGATGCATACCCAAATCTAAGTTAAAGCGCTGCTTAATACAATCGTTCTTAATATCTTCTGAGTAAAAGAGATATACTTGGTCACTTTTTAGATTTCGTAATGCCACAATTCCACAATTATCGTTTATCATTTTGCAAAAACCTACTTTAATGTCACATAAGTTTTACCTTGACCACCGTCATCGGGATGAGCAAATTTAATAGATTCCACAAGAGGATTGTTATCTAGATGTTTGTGAATGCCTGCTGAGAGAATACCATCACCATAGCCGTGAATGATTGCAAAGTTTTTGATACCGTGAATGCAACACGCTTCAAGCTGGCTATCTAGTGCATCTAATGCCTCTTCTAGCCTGAACCCACGCAAATCTAGCGTCATCTTTGGAGATGGAGTTTTTGAACCGGCATCAAAGGAGTATAAATGTACATGAGAAGTTGAACGTCTTGGAACTGTAAGTTCAGACTCCTTAAAGGTAAATTTCATAGGTCCAATAGCAACAACCCACTTACCTTTTCCAGCTTCCTTTATAACAGAACCCTCACGTTTATTGGGACCACAAAGCACGTCCATCCCAGGTTTAAGATCAACATGAAGATCACTATTGATGTCCTCTAGTGCATCAAATGCATCAATTTCTGCATCTATCTTAGTAACTTGAGCCTCCATTTCCTTTTCCTGAGCTTCTAGATCAGAGATAAGTTTTTTTGCTTTAAGAATTTTTTCCTTTGTTATTTCACCAACACGAATTTCAGCAATAAGATTCTCAATCTGCCGTCTTGCATCTTTTATGGTCCTATCAAATTCTTGAATTGATCCTTTCTTAAGACGGTTTTCCAACCCTTTAAGACGTCTATTTTCATTTGCAATATGGCGTTCTTCGTTATCAATGGCTCTAAGCCTCCTAGAAAGTTCTGCCTCTTTAGAATCTGCTTCCCTTCTCTTTTGCTCAAGGCCACGAATAATTGAAGAAATTTTTACCGCTTCTTGACCCATGTACTTTTGCGCAGATTGAGTTACAACTTTTGGAAGTCTCATTCTCTTTGCAGTATCTATGGCATGGCTTTCTCCTGGAAGACCAGCAATAACTTTAAATGTTGGCTCTAATGTTTGCTCGTTAAACTCCATTGAAGCATTGAGAACTATATCAGATGAATAGGCAAATTGCTTCAGCACCCCGTGATGGGAAGTAGTTAAAGTCAAAGCAGCCTTTTTTGTACAAAATTCCAAAATAGCTCTTGCAAGAGCAGCTCCTTCTTGAGGGTCTGTACCGCTACCTAACTCATCAAGTATTACCAATGAGTTTTCAGTCATATTTCTAAGAATAAAGCTTATGCTCTTCATGTGTCCGCTAAACGTTGAAAGATGATTTTCAATGCTTTGATCATCACCAATATCTGTAAAAACTTTATCAAACAAAGCAAGAGCGCTTCCGTCTTCCGCTGGGATATGACCACAAATTTGGTTTAACAATACAAATAAACCAACAGTCTTCATTGTGACAGTCTTACCTCCGGCGTTTGGACCGGTGAGAACAACTGCCTTAACTTTAGATGGCACTGATAAGTCTATAGGAACACATTTTGAGCCCAAGAGAGGATGTCTAGCTCTAATTAAATTACAATAACCATCATCCTCAACATGTTCAGCAGATATTAAAATTGTTTTTGCACACTTGTTAATACGAATCCAAGAAGCAAAAGCGTAAAGGAAATCGGCATAAGAGACTTGGCTATAAAGAGTTCTAAGCTGAATTTCAACTGCACGAATCAAATCAGAGAGCCCTCCAATTAAACGTGCAATTTCAATATCAATTGCTTGCTGAGAAAGAACTACAGCGTTGTTCATGTCTACCAATTTGAAAGGTTCCATAAATACAGTACTACCAGTAGAAGAATAGCTTTGAACGTAACCTCCAACCGAGTTTTTAAAGTCATTTTTAACAGGAAGCACTACACGTCCATCCCTCATTACAGGTGCATTAGACTGCATGAAATCTGGTTGCGAGCGCATTAAATCTGAAGCAAAACGGCTACGCTCGGCCCTTTTTGCGTCTGCCTTTTCACGCAAAGCTTTAACGGTTGGATAGTTCTCTTTAACTTGTCCAGGAGACTCTAGAATACTAAAAATCTCATTTTCAAGAACCAAAAGCTCTTGTGGAATATCTTGTATTATATTTTCAATACCACTGTCTTTTATTGGAGATTCAAGATTTTGAGATAAACCAAAAAGATTTCTTAAAAGACCTGCACTTCTTATAAAAAGTCCCACGTCATAAACTTGCTCTCCTGTTAATGAAGAGGCTGGATTGTTTACTATATTGTTGAAAACTTCACTTAAATCTGGAAAACCTTCTACAAATATGCCATCTCTAGAAGCTGCATCTAGCGTATAAACAGTAGCTGCAACTTCTTTCTGTCTTTGTAAATACCGAGTTGTATCAAATATAGGTTTTGCAAGCTTTACAGCCTCTGCACCATGAGTACTTAATGCGTATTGAGAGACCGAGTTTAAAACTTGATCTAGGCCTAAATCAATTACTGTTCTTTTGAACATTTTCTACCCCACACGGGAAGTCGTTCATCCAACGACTGTAAAATTCCAAGATAACTTTCATATCTATCCGCATCAATTTTACCATTTTCAAGAAGGCGTAACACCTCACAACCAGGCTCATTAACATGCAGGCAAGAGGAAAAAGCACATTTGGAGGACGCTTTCACAAATTCAGGAAACGCTTGAGATACCAAATGAGGATCATCATGCGGTACCGATATCTCTCTAAACCCCGGTGTATCAATTAGCGTAAATCCAGGCCCATCTAGCATTAAAGCGTAATTTGTTGTGTGCTTACCTCTGTTATATTTCTCACTTATCTCGCCTACACGCTGATTTGCCCCAAGCAATCTATTCACCAGCGAGCTCTTACCTACCCCGCTTTGGCCCACAAAAGCAGCCGTCTTTCCTTTGAGACTTTCCACCAACCTTTCTATATTCTCGCCCGTGGTAGCAGACACCGCCAACGTCTCATATCCAAGTTTTTTATACAAGTTAAAGCGTTCTGCTTCATCCTCCGTAAGAAGAATATCGCACTTATTTAGAACGATAATCACAGGAACGTTTCTACAACAAGCCAAAACTCTATCTATAAACCTAGGTCTAAAAGGAGGACTCTCAATACTACATACGCAAACTACTACATCCATGTTTGCGCAAATTATTTGATTTAACTGTTTTTTTGCATTCCAACGAGCAAATACACCTTTTCGTTCTTTACGCTCCGTTACAAGGCCCTCGTTCAAGCCTGAAGGAGTGAATTCTATGTGCTCCCCAACTACTATAGGATTATATTCACCTACAGCTGTATTAAGATGCTTGCCCTTAATTCTGCAACTGTATAAATCTCCATTTTCTGTGCGAACAGTATAAATATTGTTGATAGAACGTAAAACAATGCCTTCCATTAGATTACTCGCTCCTTAACGCTGCCTCAAAATCTGCAAATCGCTTGGGCAGTGGAGCCTCAAAATGCATGAGCTCATTGGTATCGGGATGCCTAATTTCCAAGATGGCGCTGTGGAGCATAAGTGGCCAATCTGGAAAGCGTGAGACTTTTGGATTGTACATTGTGTCGCCTACTACTGCGTGGCCAATACTTTTCATGTGAACACGAATTTGGTGGGTACGGCCGGTGAATATGCGAACTTTGACCAAGGCTGCTTGTGGAAATTGTTTGACTACCTCATAATGACTCTTGCTGTATTTACCCTCTGTAAAGTTGTCCACAGCTCCCCCAACTTTGTATTTTGGGTCATTGTACACCTCGTCAATAATCTCCTGCGTGCGTTTTGGAGAAAGACCCTCTTGGATGATATAACGCTTTTCCTTCACTGGTACAAACAACTTTCTGTTACCCTTGTCGCGTGCAAGAAGACACTCAATATTGGCCTCATGCTTGGGAAAAATGCCGTCACAGAACGCGTAATAGTACTTTTCAATCTCCCTATTCTGAAATTGAGCACTTAAGCTTGCGTGTGCATGGGCATTCAAAGCAATGACCATAACGCCACTTGTATCCTTATCTAATCTATGAACAATACCAGGACGAGAAATATCGCATTCATCTGCCATGCGGTCAATAAAATCTTGTCCATATCTGTATGCCAAAGCGTTAACTATTGTACCATCCACATTGCCAGCACCAGGATGAACAACCATTCCTTGTGCCTTGTTTATGACGAGCATAGAGTTGTCTTCATACAAAATATCCAGTGGAATATCTTGTGGCTCAACTCTTTCAAAGACATCTGCAACGTATTGAAGTGTTATGTTGTCTCCCTCTTTGACACTATCACTTTTCTTTGCTGGCTTTCCATTTATGGTCATTTTGCAAAGTTCGCTTGTCAATGCTGAGCGAGATAACCCTTCAATCTTTGAAGATAAAAACGCATCTATACGAAGTTTACTTTTATTTGGAGTGCTGTTTGCAAAATCTCCTTCTTCTACTGTAAATTCATAATTTCTTTCAATTCGCACTTACAACTCCAAGAATATAATCAATAAGCGATATTGTAGCAGACACAGCACATGCAACTCCTAGTGTTGTAAGAAAATCCGGATTCTGCCCTGCCACAGAGAAAGCTAAACTTGTTAAAGGAAAAGCAATTGGAATGCCTCCAAAAAACAAGGTTTCAGCTCTTCTTAAGTCTAAAGACCACCTTGGGAACTCATCTTTAGTATACGGCTCATAATTTGTTAACGTCAAAGAAAATACCGGCATACAAACGCCAAAGAGAAGAAGAAATATAAAAAGAACTATAACTGCTTTTTTCATTTTTGTGTCCCTTGAAGTGATTTATCTGTTTGAATTGCTTGCCCAATTTGGCTTGCTAGCCCAATTTGGCTTGCTAGCCCAATTTGGCTTGCTAGCCCGTAGTCGCGTGGACCAAAAATGGCAGTCCCAATTCTCACCTCTGTACTTCCGTTTCTGACTCCTATCATGAAATCATCACTCATTCCCATGGAAAGAATATCAAAACTGTTTTCAGTTTTCAGCCTATTAAAAAGCTCTTTTAAATACCAAAAAGCTTGATCTGTTAAACCATCCTTGTCTTTTGGAGAACAAGCAACAGGACCAACCGTCATAAGTCCACGAATTCGAATGTTCTTTAGCTGTTTGGATTGCTTAATGCAATCTAGTAGCTCTTTTTCAGACTCAAACCCACTTTTAGCCTCTTCTTTGCTAGTATTTACCTCTAAAAGCACATCTTGTATTTTATTATTTTTTTCTGCTGCATTGTTGATTTTTTCAAGAAGAGACAAGGAATCCACGCTCTCAATCATATCCACAAGAGGTACTACTTTGTTTACTTTATTACTTTGAAGATGCCCTATCATATGAAGCTCAAGATCACTAGGCTTTGAAGACTTTCCATCCTTAGAAAACTTTGCAACAATCTCTTGGACATGGTTCTCACCAAAAAGTCTAGCCCCTGCTTCATAACAAGCCATAATCTCTTCTAGACTTCTGGTTTTGCTTACAGCCATAACCTTAGTACTATTTGAGACTTTCTTTATTTGAGATTCTATTTCATTTAATTTTTTTGAATAATCAATTGTCATATTGTCCAATTCTAACGTTAAATTGGAATGTTATCAAATGGGAACAACCCATATTGACACTTTCTTTTCAAGATGTTAGATTCTCATTGCTAATGGCGATGTAGCTCAGTGGGAGAGCCCCAGTCTTACACACTGGTTGTCGTAGGTTCAAATCCTACCGTCGTCAAAGGAAAAGAGCTATGTGAAATACTAGCGCGAATAGTATTTCACATAGCTCTTTTTGTTTCATAGGAATCAAAAGTCTACTTGAAACGGTATTTTTTGTCATTTCAAGTAGACTTGTCTACTTGAATGCCCCTTTTTTGGCTTTTCAAGTAGACTTTTCTACAAACCTACAAGATATACCTAGACAAATCTTGGTTCTTAACTACATCAGAAAGACGCTGGTTTACATAATCAGGGGTAATGTTGACAGTTTGCCCCTTTAATTCATTCGCACTGAAGCTCAATTCTTCAAGTAAGATTTCCATGATGGTGTACAAACGTCTAGCGCCAATATTTTCAGTTGTAGAGTTAACCTCATAAGCAATTTCACTAATCCTATGAAGTGCTTCATCAGTAAAGACAACCTCCACACCTTCAGTCTTAAGAAGTTCATGATATTGCAACGTAATAGCATTCTCAGGCTCTCTAAGAATCCTATAAAAGTCATCTGCAGTAAGAGCATCAAGTTCAACTCTAAGAGGGAAACGCCCCTGAAGTTCTGGAATTAAATCACTAGGCTTAGAAACATGGAAGGCACCTGCTGCAATAAAGAGAATATGAGAAGTATCAATAACACCCCACTTTGTACTAACCTTAGTTCCTTCAACAATAGGAAGAATATCACGCTGAACACCTTCTCTAGAGACATCTGGACTAGAGGAAGAGCTATTTTTTCCTGCAATCTTATCAATCTCATCAATAAAGATTATACCCATTTGCTCAGTGCGTTCTTTTGCAATATCAATAGCCTTGTCTTGGTCTACGCTACGCTCCATCTCTTCTTCCATAAAGAGTTCACGGGCACGTTTAATAGAAACCTTTCTACGTTTTCTTGGGTTTTGAGCATTTTGAAAGATAGAACCAAGGCTATTCATAGCATTTTGAAGATCATCCATGGAACCACCCATAAACTCAATTCCAACCTTAGAAGGACGAACCTGATTGGAGATCTCAACTTCAGTATCATCTAATTTACCTGCTCTCAACTGTTCTCTCATATGCTCACGAGCCTGCGCCCTGGCACTCTCAAACGAAGGGTCGGCATTTGGATTTTTATCCAAATTAGGAATCAAGAGGTCTAATAGACGGTCTTCAACTCTAACTTTTACAACCTCTTCATTTTTAGCAGCAAGTTCATGTTTGACCATAGAAACAGCACTGCCCATTAAATCACGAACCATAGATTCTACATCACGGCCAACATAACCCACTTCTGTGTATTTAGTAGCCTCAACCTTTACAAAAGGAGCATTAGAAAGTCTAGCAATTCTTCTTGCAATCTCAGTCTTACCAACACCAGTTGGGCCAATCATGATGATATTCTTAGGGTAGACCTCTTCTCTAATTGAAGCAGGTAGCATTTTTCTACGAGTCCTATTGCGCAAAGCAACCGCAATAGTACGCTTGGCCTTTTCCTGTCCAATAACGTATTTATTAAGTTCCGCCACAATCATTGAAGGAACCATTTCATCTAAGTTAAAAACTTTCTTTTCTGGGGTAATAGCATTATCAGTTTTAACTAAAGCATTCTCAGAAACAATTAAATCATCAGCCACATTAGGCCTCCTCAACAATAAAATTGGAGTCAGTGTAAATACAAATAGAACTTGCAATATCCAAAGATTTTAAAGCAATCTCCTTTGCACTAAGTTGTGGACAACCATCAAGATATGCCCTAGCAGCAGCAACAGCGTAATTTCCACCACTGCCAATACCAATAGCATCATATTCTGGCTCAAGAACATCGCCAGTACCGCTGACAAGGAAAATACTCTTACCATCAGTAGCAAGCATTAAAGCCTCAAGTTTTCTAAGATTTCTATCCATTCTCCACTCTTTTGCAAGGTTAACGGCTGCTCTATTTAAGTCTCCATTAACTTGGGATAGTTTCTGTTCAAAAAGCTCAAAAAGAGTAAAAGCGTCAGCAGTACCACCAGCAAAGCCAATGACAATCTTATCTTGATAAATTCTTCTAACCTTTCTAGCATTTCCCTTCATAATGGTGTCGCCATTAGTTACCTGTCCGTCACCAGCAATAGCAACCTTTCCATCTTTCTTAACCGCTATGATGGTTGTTCCTCTAAAACTCATTCTTCTTTCCTCCCATGGGGGTGATTTGTTCTATACACCTCTTCCAACTTTTTGCCAGTCACATGTGTATAGATTTGCGTAGTACCAATGCTTTCGTGCCCAAGAAGCACCTGAACAAACCTAATATCTGAGCTATTGTCCAAAAGGTGCGAGGCAAACGAATGCCTGAATACGTGCGGAGTAAACTTCTTGGTCAATCCAAGCAGAACTCTATATTTGTCAAAGATACTGTGAACAGTAGAAAGTGGCAACTTATTTCCCTTAGAATTAACAAGCAACACCTGCTCCCCCTCATGACCAGTCTTCTCCAAAACATTTTCACGCTCGGGCAAATAGGCACAAATCATCTCCACAGCCCTAGGCGTTAGAAACACATAACGCTGTTTTGCACCCTTCCCTGTAACTAGAATCCTCTTGTTTTTTAAATCGATATCTTCTAATTTCATCCCTAAAACTTCACTCAAACGGCAGCCAGTAGAATAGAAGATGTTGAACATTGTTATCTCTAACAACGATTTATAATCAGTAACAGGGTAATTTAGAACTCGCTCCACTTCTTCCTTTGCCAAAACAGTAGGAATTCTTTGAGCTTTTTTTGCACTAGAAACACGTTTAAAGGGTTGAATTTCCATAATACCGTTTTCACAAAGATTATGAAAAAAGGAACGGTTTGCACTAAGAATTCTATTTATAGTTGCTGGACTTAGATTTTGATCATATAGCGTAACGGTAAAACTTCTCGCATCCTCAAAAACCATCTCTGCAACATACATATCGTGCTTAGTTAGGTAATCTTCCAGCCTTAAAAGGTCATGGGCATAAGAGATGACAGTCTTTTGAGAATAACCTTGAACATCCTTAAGATAAGATAGGTATTCATCAATTAAAGCTCTATTTTTAGCCTGCTTATCAAACTCTTCGCTCATGGCCTCATTATAGCATTTTTTCCTTTTGAGAAATAGCAGTTGGAATATATACTTTATCCCCAAAACGTACTTCATTAGAGCCAATTTTACTTAAGACATCTACAGAATAAGAGTTAGTTTTAAAGCAAATACTTAAATTCTCACAGTTTAACAAGTCCTCAATTGAATTTAAAACAGGAGCACCTTCGTAAGCCAAATTCAAAGTACCTTCCTGACAAGGAGCATCACCAACACCAGCAGAGCCAATATAAACATCTTTATTCATTGCAATGGCATAATCACAAGTAATAAGAGTTCCAGAACGTTTAGGTGCTTGAATTGCCACTATAGCACTAGAATATGCAGCAATAATCATGTTTCGGGACACGAAATTACTTTTGAAAGATGGAGTATTAGGTGAATATCGGCTAATAATTGAACCTCCGTTTTCAATAATTTCAACCCTAAGTCGCCTAGTTAAAGCAGGATACTCAATGTTATGACCACAGGCTAAAACTCCATAGCATGGAGCCAAAGCTCTAATACAACCCCTCATACTAGCTTGATCAATTCCTTCTGCCATACCTGAAATGCAAGCTATACTGTTCAAAGAGGATTCAAACCCCAATTGAAAAGCTTGATGAAGCGCTTTGTAATCAGGCCGCCTTGTGCCAACTATTGCAAAAATAGGAGATCTTGGAATAGTGCCTTCTATTATTAACACCCCTGGTAGGCGCGTTGTAAGACCTTCAAAAGAAGGAAAAACTTGCATAGAACAGTCAATTGCAGTTCTATTTTCCTTTTCATTCATCCATCTTAGAATATCGTATGCATCTTTTGAGCAAAATCTAAATCCCTTAATATGGTTGACCAAATACTGAAGTGAAACGTTATTAATAATGTAAGCCCTTCTTGCTTCAAGCGTTAACTGATCATTTAAACCAATAACAAGTCGCCTTACCACTTCTTTATCAGATAGTTTTTTAAAGTCCATAACAGCCCCTAAAAAGTAATTCAAATTTAAAATGCAAAACTGTTTAGATTTTTCTCACATTTTTAATGAATTTTTTGCGAAAACTGGCCATAGTTAAAGCTAACTATCAATGGCCAACTTGACCCATTGCCCCTTACAATGCTATAAGTTACATGGTTGTTAATAAGGCAGGTACAAGAATGTCCAAAGAAAAGAAAAAAAAGAAAAAAGGTGAAAAAAAAGACGCTTATTTAGTAACTGATCTTGATTCTTTGCATCTTTTGATGACAAGTATGATGGGTTCAAGAACAGATAATGAAGCAGTTGCTACTGTGGACATTCCAATGGACGGAATTTACGAAGTTCTTGAAAAACTCAATGCAAATAATCCAGAATTTAAATATACCTTCTTCCACCTAGTGTGTGCAGCAATATTTAGAACAATTCAGCAGCGCAAGATGATGAACTACTTCATTAGAGACGGCAAGTTCTATGAAAGAAAAGAAATTTCAGTTGCTTGCACAGCAAAAAAAGCAAAGGTAGACGGAGCAGAAGAAGGACTTGTAATTATGAGATATCAACGAGACTCTGATATGAGCCCGCTAGAGCAAGTCCATACCATGCTTTTCAAGCAAATTTCACAAATAAGAAAAAGTTCAGATTCCAAAGATCCTACAATAGAAATTGTAAATAAACTTGTTCATCTACCAAAACCTATTTATAAATTCATAATGTGGATAATCAGAACACTAGACCGCAAAGGTAGACTTCCAAATGTTTTTGCAGATGTTGATCCATATCTTTGCTCTTGTTTTGCCTCTAACATTGGAAGCATCAAAATGAATGCAAGTTATCATCATCTTATTAACTTTGGCTCCAACTCTTTCTTCCTTATTGTAGGAAAAAAGCTCAGACTGCCAGAGTTTAATGAGGATGGCACATTTACATTGAAGGATTTCTTACCCTTCTCTCTTACAATTGACGAAAGAATTGCTGATGGCGTTTATTTTGCCAACAGCATCAAGATATTTAAAGCTTTATTACTAAAGCCTGAAAACTTACTGAAACCTGCAAATGAACCAATTGATTATGTTTCACTTTGCAATGAATTAGGATTATGAGTACAAATACAATTACTGAAGAAGAAATTAAAATTGCTCCTTGGCTTTCTAGCTATGGAGAAGTTCCACACCATTTAGAATATCCCGATTTTTCAATAAGCGACGCATTATATGAATCGGCATCAAAATATCCAAGACAAGTAGCATTAACATTTCAGGGAGTAGATACAACCTACAAGAAGCTAATACCTCAAATAGACAAAGCAGCTAAAGCATTCTATGCAATGGGAATACGAGCTGGAGATGTAGTGACCGTATGTATGCCAAACATGCCACAGACAGTCATTGCACTGTATGCAATAAATCGCATTGGTGCAGTTGCAAGCATGATTCATCCGCTTTCTGCTGTTCATGAGATAGCTTTTTACCTAAAAGAAGCCCAAAGTAAGACAATCATTTCCATTGACCAGTTCTATTCAAAAATCAAGAAAGTCATGAAGATTGTAGAACTTGATCATGTGATTATTGCAAGAGTATCGGATGCGCTTGATTTTGTAAAAGCTACGGCCTATAAGTTTATAAAAGAACGCAAATTTGAGCATTTTGAAGAAACTAAACAACTTATTACATGGAAGACCTTTATAGGTTATTCAAAAAACTGCACAGAGGATCCTTTCGTCAAAACTACAGGAAAAGATTTAGCCGTAATTCTATTCTCTGGAGGAACAACTGGAGTTACAAAAGGCATTAAACTTACAAATCTAAACTTTAATGCATTAGCAAAGCAAACAGGAATTATGTGTAACAAACGCATTCAGGGAAATACAATGCTTGCTGCTATGCCAATGTTCCACGGCTTTGGTCTGGGTGTTTGTGTTCATACCATGATGTTCTGGGGTGGACGAAGTGTCCTTGTACCACAAGTTAGCGTTAAGGGCTACTCTAATTTACTTAAAACAGCAAAACCAAATTTCATTGCTGGTGTCCCAACGCTCTATGAAGGCATTACTCGTAATCAAGAAATGGACAATGTTGACCTCTCTTGCTTGATGGGTGTTTTCTCTGGCGGAGATTCCCTTTCAATTGAACTTAAAAAGAAGTTGGATAAATTTCTTGCTGACCATCATGCAACAGTTAGAGTTCGTGAAGGTTATGGAACAACAGAGTGCGTTACAGCTTGTTGTCTTACACCTTACAACAAGGAAAAAGAAGGCTCTATTGGAATTCCTTTCCCTGATACATACTTTATAATCTGTGAGCCAGGAACAACAAAACAGGTTCCTTACGGTGTAGATGGTGAAATTTGTCTTAGAGGACCATCCGTAATGATGGGCTACATAAATCATGAAGAAGAAAACAAGAGCACTCTTCGCGTTCATGAAGATGGATATACTTGGCTTCATACTGGCGATCTTGGAATGATGGACAATGAAGGCTTTGTCTATTTTAAACAGCGCATCAAACGTATGATTATTACAAGCGGTTACAACGTCTACCCTTCTCAAATTGAAAACATTATTGATTCTATGGAAGAAGTTCAAATGAGTTGTGTCATTGGTGTTCCAGATCCATATAAGATTCAAAAGGTAAAAGCCTTTGTTCAACTTGCACCGGGAAACAATGCCACTGACGATTTAAAAACACGCATTCTAGAACATTGTCGTGAACGTGTTGCAAAATATGCAATGCCTTATGACATAGAATTCAGAGAGCAACTTCCAAAGACACTTGTTGGAAAGATAGCCTATACTGTTCTTGAAAAAGAAGAGATTGCCAAGATGTCCACATCAGCAAGCAAAGCTTGATGTGAAAAACAAATAACAAAGGGTTTTGTATGAACAAAGAGCTAGTTAGAAAAATAAAATTTGGACTTTTTTCTATTTCTGCAGGTTTAATACAAATTGGCTCATTTACTCTTTTAAATGAGTTTCTTCATCTTGAGTTTTGGCTAAGTTACCTTATTGGGCTCATTCTCTCTGTTATTTGGAATTTTACTCTTAACAGAAAGTTCACATTTAAAAGCTCAAACAATGTTCCAGTTGCTATGCTCAAAGTTTTTGGCTACTACTGTGTCTTTACACCACTGTCAACATTGCTTGAGAAATTTCTCACAACAGGGCCTCAGTGGAACGAGTATGTCGTCACTCTTTTAAATATGGTGATTAATTTTATTACAGAGTACCTCTATGATACTTATGTTGTATTTAGAGGCTCTATTGATACCAATACAGCCTCACGTACTAAACAGTAACTCAGAATATGTTGGATACTTCCAATAAGAACCAGAAACCATAGTCTCTGCTTCATCTGCAACGGTGCGTAAACTATTCATGCAAGGCAAAACTTTAGTACTGTACATAACACCCTTTTTAAGAAGATCGGCACAAGAAATAGCCTGATTTACAATATCTTGAAGTCTAGCACTTTCTTTATGAAGCAAGATGAGAAGTTCGTTGAGATGAGCAACAAAAGCCTCGTCTTCAGAGACATCTAAAGTTGGGCACAAGTTCTTGCGTTGCAAAGCACTTGTAGCATAATCACCACTGTACGCAGCAACAGCTGGAATAACTTGAGTTTTGATCATATCAAGCATAGTAAGAGCCTCAATATTTACTGTCTTATTATAGCACTCAAGAACAATCTCTTTACGGCTCTCAAGTTCACTCTTAGTGAAAATTCCATACTTCTCAAAAAGAGCAATATTCACTGGATTAGAGAAAGCAGAAACGGCATCAACAGTGGTCTGTAGATTCAAAAGTCCACGTTTTTTAGCCTCTTTCTTCCATTCTGAGGCATAATTGTTACCGTTAAACACAACTCTACCGTGTTCTCTGTAAGACCGACCAACAAGAGCTGTAAGTGCTTCGTCTAAGTTTCCTCCGCTAGAAACAACAGCTTCGAGCTCTGTTGCATAATTGTCTAAAACAGAAGCCAATGCAGTATTAAGCACAATATTTGGACCAGCACCATTGAAGGAGGAACCCAGCATACGTAACTCGAACTTATTTCCAGTAAAAGCAATTGGACTAGTTCTATTGCGGTCTGTAGCATCTCGTGGAAAGTCTGGAAGAACATGAACACCTAAAATCATATTGTTCTTCTCCCGTGCACTTGCAACAGTACCCTGTGCTATACTTTCAAGAATCTCGGTAAGCTCGTCACCAAGGAACATGCTAACAATGGCGGGAGGAGCCTCATCTGCGCCAAGTCTATGGTCATTAGAAGCACTTGCAACAGTAACACGAATCATGTCTTGATATCTGTCAACCGATTCTATTAGTGCCGTCAAGAACAAAAGAAATTGTGCATTTTCAACTGGAGAATCGCCAGGTTCAAGAAGATTTAAGCCATCATCCGTAGCCATAGACCAGTTATTATGTTTACCAGAGCCATTAACTCCAGCAAAAGGTTTTTCATGCAAAAGACAAGCAAGACCATGCTTGTCAGCAATCTTTTTCATTTCTTCCATAACAACTTGGTTTTGGTCAATTGAAAGATTAGTGGTAGTAAACAAACATGCAAGTTCATGTTGAGAAGGAGCAACTTCATTGTGGCGAGTTTTAGCAACAATTCCAAACTCCCAAAGAGTCTTATCCAAGTCCTGCATGAAGGCTAAAACTCTAGGTTTAATAGCTCCAAAATAATGGTCATCAAGCTCTTGTCCCTTAATTGGCTTTGCTCCAAGAACAGTTCTTCCACAGAACTTAAGGTCCTTTCTCTTATTAAATAATTCTTTGTCTATAAGAAAGTATTCCTGCTCAAGCCCTGTTGTTGGACTTACTCTACGAGAAGTTGTATTACCAAAAAGTCTAAGAATTCTAAGTGCTTGGTCATTAAGACGTTCCATAGAGCGAAGCAAGGGGGTTTTTTTGTCTAATGTCTCACCCGTGAAAGAACAAAACGCTGTTGGGATACACAACGTCTCTTCTTTAATAAAAGCAAAACTCGTTGGATCCCAAGCAGTGTATCCACGAGCTTCAAAGGTGGCTCTAAGGCCTCCTGAAGGGAAAGAAGAAGCATCAGGTTCGCCAGATACAAGTTCCTTTCCACTAAATTCCATAATTGCTGAGCCGTCTTTTAATGGAGTAAGAAAGCTATTGTGCTTTTCTGCAGTAGCACCAGTTAGTGGCTGGAACCAGTGAGTGTAATGGGTTGCACCGTTTTCTATCGCCCAATCTTTCATTGCATTTGCAACAACGTTTGCAATGTTAATATCAATGTCTTTTCCAACACGAATTGTAGCTTTCAGCTTCTCATATGTATCCTTTGGAAGATACCTGCGCATTGTCTTATCATTGAAAACTTTACAACCAAACTTATCGGCAACTGATTCCATAGAGCAACCCCCGCAAAAGTTTTTTATGGGGATTGTTCTAACAAAAACTTGCTTATGTAGTCAATAAAATTTCAGAAAAACTTCAACTTTTTGAAACATTCATTTTATGAGGTTTTTGCAAAACTGCCTTGTGAATGTTTTTACAACCAAGAATTCGAGCAGCCTCAATGCTTTGAGGATTCTCAAAAAGCTCAACCGTGCTACCAGTCTTAATTATTTTGCCATTAGAAATTAGTGCAATATATGAGCACATGAAGGACGCTTCATACTGACTGTGCGTTACCATCACAACAGGCTTACCATATGAAGATAGAAGCTCTAAAAGCTCGGGTTGCAAATTCTCCTTGAGATTTGTATCCAACGCAGAAAAAGGCTCATCCAGCAAGATAAGGTCAGGACGGCTGACCAAAATACGTGCAAGTGCCACGCGCTGAGCCTGACCACCAGAAATTTCCGCCGGTTTTTGTGTCTCAAGCCCCTCAAGACGTAGCAATTTCAAAGACTGCTGATAGAGCTCGTTTTTCTGCACCTTATCCTTCAAATTATGCAAGCCGGTCAAGATATTTTTCCTGACATTCATAGTCTTAAACAAAGCATAATTCTGAAAAAGATAGCCTACCCTGCGCTCCTGAATCTTCAAATTCACCTTAGCTTTACTATCAAAGAGCACGCGATTGCCCAAGACAATACACCCCTCATCCGGTTTTTCAATACCAGCAATACATTTCAACGTGAGACTTTTTCCGGATCCCGATGCCCCTAACAATCCCGTTATAAGAGCATCGGTCTCAAAACAAGATTGAAGCTTAAAGCCACCATAATCCTTTGAGATATCTACATGAAGTTTCATTTGTACCTCTTTTTCTTTTCAAGCAAGTTAACAGTAAGCAAAACCACAGCAGAAATAGCCACGTTAATAAGAACCCAAACGTAGGCCTCAGCCTCATTATTGGTCCTCCAAAGCTGATAGACAGTAGTGGAAATAGTTGCAGTCTTACCAGGAGTATAGCCAATAAGCATACTAGTTGCACCATACTCACCAAGAGCACGGGCAAAAGCCAAAACAATACCGGCAATGATACCTTGCTTGCACTCAGGAAGCTTAATGTGCCAGAAAATATAGCTATTACTTAAACCAAGAGTTTGACCTGCTTCTTGCAAAGTACTGTCAAAAGCCTCAAAAGCACCACGAGTAGTTCTATACATAAGAGGAAAAGCAACAACAGCTGCTGCAATAATTCCTCCATACCATGTCATAACAAATTTAATTCCAAACTGGCCAAGAAATTTTCCTATTGGTCTGTTAACTCCAAAAATTAAAATAAGAAAAAACCCAACAACAGTTGGAGGCAGGACCAATGGCAGAGTCAGAAAAACATCTAGGATACCCTTTAAAACTGGATGAAGTTTAGCAATAAAATGAGCTAAAAAAATTCCTAAGAAAAAGACTATTATAGATGAAAAAAAAGCTATTCTTAATGAATTAAATAAAGGAAACCAATCCATAAAATTAAAGTGCGCTAGCAAAACCTACGCTTGTAAAAATAGCCATAGCTTCATCCCCCTTGAGATACTCAAGGAAAGCCTTAGCTGCATCTGCATTCTTAGCATTTGCAAGAACTGCTGCCGGATAAATAACTCTTCCACCTGTCATAGCCTCAGTTGCTGTGTCAACAACTGTAAGACCAGCAGAGAAAGCATCTGTTGCATAAATAATACCACAATCTACAGAAGACTGGGAAACCTGAGTCGTAACTTCCTTAACGTTTGAGCCATAGGTCAAGCAACCTGCTTTAGCAACTTCAGCTTCTTCAATGCCATAGTAAGCAAAAATCTTCTGTGTGTACTGTCCAACAGGAACATCACTGTTACCAATTGCCATAAAGACATTATGTTCTTTAAGCAGTTGTGCAAGTTGGTCATAGCTTGTAATCCCTTTTGGGTTGCCTTTAGGAACAGCAAGAGCTGTCTTATTCTCAAGAAGATTAACACGAGTTGACTCATCAATCATGTTAAGATCACTGAGAGCATTCATTTGTTTCTGAGCTGCAGAAATGAAAAGATCACAATCTGCGCCTTCTTTCATTTGAGTCAAGAGAGTCCCACTTGAATCAAAATTGTAAGTAATTGTGACATTAGGATTTGCTACCTCATAAAGCCCCTTAATCTGTGTCATTGTCTCAGTCATTGATGCTGCTGCAAAAACAATAATCTCAGTTTTCTGTGAATTAGAAGCATTCTCTGCAGCTGCCTGAGCGAAAATACTTGTAAGTGTAACCATTGCGACAAGAAAAATAACCAAAGCTTTCTTCATTTTATGTCCTCCAAAAACCTCATTTATCAAGTTTTTCACCCCTCAGTAGGCCTAACCCATGAGGGAGTGCTTCTATGATCACATCTAAACTCTCTCTGACAGCCTTAGGACTGCCTGGGAGATTAATAATTAGCGTACTATTTCTTATCACGGACGCACCACGCGAAAGCATTGCATGAGGTGTCTTGGTGAGACTATATGCTCTAATGGCCTCACTTATGCCCGGTGCATTTTTAGTTGCAACAGCTAGCGTGACCTCGGGAGTAATATCTCGCACAGCAAACCCCGTCCCACCAGTTGTCAGAATCAAATCCATATTCTCCAAGTCCGATAATCTTATTAGTTCCTTTTCAAGATTTTTTTCATCATCTGCCATGAGAATGTATTGTGGCCGGTTATAACCTTTTTCAACCAAATAATCCATAATGGCAGGACCAGAGAGATCCTCACGCTCACCAAAAAAGGCTCTGTCAGAAAGAGTAATGACAGCAATCTTGAACACTTTGACATCAATGGCGTTTGACATCATACACCTCTTCCAAACGTACAGAATGGGAAATGACAGACCTTACAGCCCAAACAAAAGCCCCCATGTCCTAATCCCGCTAAATACTCGGCCGTTATAGGAATATTAGCCATAATCCTAGGAAGTACCAAATCAAACACTGTATGACCAGCATACATAACACAACCTGGAAGACCAACAATAGGTCTACCGTCAGGAAGATATCCCATCAGAAACATTGCCCCAGGCAAAACAGGCGAACCATAGGAAATAATCTTTGCACCACTGGTCTTAATAGCAAGAGGGGTTTTGTCATCTGGATCTACACTCATGCCACCGGTGCAAATAATCATCTCAATTTCTGGATTATCAACCATTGATTTAATACCGGAAACAATATGTTCAGTGTTATCATCACTAACCTCGTGAGCTATCATTTTGCAACCAAACTCAGCCATCTTATCCTCAATGACTGGAGTAAAGGTATCCTTTATTCTGCCAAAGTAAACTTCATTTCCAGTTGTAACAACACCAAACTTCTTGGCCTTAAAAGGAATAATTGTCATAAGAGGCTCTGGACCTGCCACTTCTCTAGCCTTGTCCATTTTCTCTTTTTCAATTACCAGAGGAATAATTCTTGTTCCACAAAGTCTTTGACCTTTCTCTACCCTAATTCCGGTTGGAATAGTGGCAATCATCATCTCACCAAGTGAATTAACCTTTCTAAGTCTCTCAACATCAACAAAGAAAATACCAGTTTCATCTGCAATAAGCTCAATCTTGCCTTCTTTCACATCACTTGGATGCATATTTGCACCCTGACAAATTTCTCGAAGAATTTGAGCTGCATCATTTTCATGGAGAGTAGAATCATCGGCCTGCCAAATATAAACGTTGTCCTTTCCTACGCTGAGAAGAACAGGAATATCCTCTTCTTGAATGATGTGGCCTTTTCTGAAAACCGGACCCTTCTTTTCTCCACGAATAATTTGAGTAATGTCATGGCACAAAACCTGTCCTACAGCGTCCTGTGTTTTCATTAATTTATAAGGTACCAAACTCAGCCTCCATTATACTATAAAAAAGATAACGACCGAGTTACATTCTAAAAGAAAACGCTTTATTGTTCAACTATATTAAAAAATTGCAGGAAAAACTTTGAATTTCAACTTTTTCATTAAATTAATGCAAAAAAATTGGGCGCATTTCTGCGCCCAAGATAAAGAATAACTAATTATTAAAGGCTATATGTAACCCCAGCAGTAAAGTAAACTGGAATTGAAAGAGAATTTACACTCTTAAGCCAATCGGCAAAATCTTTGTTTGTGTTTACAAATTGAATGCCAGTTCTAGTTGTGGCTGTAAGTGCAAAATTATTTGAAATGTTAAAGATCACAGTCTCTTCAAATCCAATACCAAGAGAAAGGTTGAAGTCGTTTCCTTTGAAATTAGATCCTGCTATGCCTTGAAGACCAGCACCAAGTTCCCATTCAAAAAGTCCGCTTCTTCCAATTGCCATGTTGTAAACATAACCAAGATAGAAAACTGCATTTGGATCTCTTTCTTCATCATAGTCCTTGTACTTTTCACCATTTACGTAAAGTGCACCAGTATTGTAGGTATTTACACCTGCTTCAAACTTAACGTAAGAATCATCAGAAAGACCATAGTGAACAGAAGCTGTTAAATTTCCACCCATTAAAATTCCTGTCACTCTATTGGCCCCATTATCATAGGCAACATTGTTAGAACCAGCACCACCACTGAGACCAACCTTGATTTCTCCTTTGTATGCAAATGCACATGTCATTGCAAGAAGAACAACTAAAATAACTGTAAAAATTTTCTTATTCATTTTTTACCTCTTAAAGACTATAAGTTATGCCAATATTATTTTGTGCCCCAATCAAGATATAATCGTTTTTAGAAATAACATCTCTGTAAGCAGAATTTGTGTTAGCAAAATAAAGTGAAATCTTTGAATTATAAGAAAGAGAAATATCATCAGTGATATTTACAACAAAACCTGAGCCAAAGCCAACTCCAATAGAAGCATTAAACTTTTCAGCACCAACGGAAGGCTTTCCAAGGATTGAATCTACGCCAATTTGGAGATCAATAGCAAAAATTCTACCAATTGGAATATCGTAAACTAAAGCTGCAGAAACAAGAGCATTAGTGGTTCTTGAGTTAGTATCAACTCTAGAAGGAGTTCCTCCTGTAGTAGAAGTAATAAACTCATAGAAAGTATTAACTCCAACTTCTGCCTTAGCATACAAGCTATCGGTAAGACCATACTGGAAAGTTCCTGCGGCATAGATACCTCCGTACAGTTTTACTGTAACATCACTAGAAGTTGGTGAGACGGAATAACCATAACCATCAAGACCGTAACCTAGGTTTGCTCCAACTTTCATTTCTCCTCTATAAGCAAAAACAGAAGTCATTGTAAGAAGAACAACTAAAACAATTGTCAAAAATTTTTTGTTCATATAATTTCCTCCACAGGAAAGATTTTCGTCATAAATATATCAAATTTCTAAAAATTATTGAATAGTAAAAGAACTTTTCCCATTTCTTCTACAGAACAAAGGCGTTGAGGTACATCTAAGCCTGTAATTTTAAGAGCCTTTGCAAGGCGTAGCATTGATGGGTTAAAAATATCGGGATATGAGCAAGAGGAGGAGAAAACTTGAGAAGGCTTCCCGCTGGCAAGCACATGGCCATCATTCAACATTAGGAGAGTGTTGCAATGCGTGGCAAGGTCGTCCATATTATGAGAGACCAGTATAATTGTTTTGCCTGCAAGGTTTAAAGAATGCAATATTTCAAAAAGCAAGTCATGCATGGAAGAGTCAAGCCCAGCAGTTGGCTCATCTAAAATCAAAACGTCTGGGTCCATTGCAAGAATTCCTGCAATTGCAACCCTGCGCTTTTCACCTCCAGACAGACACAACGGGTCTCGCTCAAAGAAAGATTCATCCAAATGCAACGCAGAGAGAGCCTTCTTCGCAGCCTTTTTTGCTTTTTCCTCTCCCATTCCAATATTCAGAGGTCCAAACATAACATCTTTAAGTACTGTTGACTCAAAGAGTTGAAGCTCTGGATACTGAAAGACAAGACCAATTTCGCCAGATTTATAACTAGATTTAATAATTCCACTGCTTGGCATAATTAAACCTTTAAGCAGGCGAACCAACGTGGTCTTCCCACTCCCAGAAGCACCTGCAATACCAACAAAAGCACCATCTGGGATGGAAAAACTAATATTCTTTAAAGCATTCTTTTGAAAAGGAGTGTTCACATTATAAGTGTAAGAAACATTGATTAACTCAAATGACATGGGAAAATCCTCGCAAGAATACCTAAAAGAAGAACACAAACAACAAAAAGATATGAAATATAGTCACTCTTGCCATATTTTAAAGGTTTTAAGACACTAGGCTCACACGAGCCATAAAGTCTACTATCCATTGCAATGGCAAGACTATCGGCCTTGCGAAAGGCAGATACAAAAAGAGGAATTATCAAAGGGAAAAGAGCTTTGGCTCTACGCACAAGGTTTCCACTTTCAAAATCTGCACCCCTAGACTTTTGAGCTTCCATAATGTGAGAAGCTTCATTTGACAAAATTGGAATAAAACGTAACGCAAGTACAATCATTGTTGCAAAATCATGAACCGGAACACCAAACTTTTTTAAAAAGCCAAGAGCCTTTTCAAGAGCTAGTGAAATATCCTTGGGCTTTGTTGTAGTACAAAGCACATTAGAGCCCCAAATCACCTCAAACATGCGTAAAGTTAAGAATAATGCCTTTTTTAGGCCATCATTTACAAAAATAATATTTATGATATCAGCTAAAAGAACAACTATAATTATTGGTCTAAGACCACGCAGAACATACTTAAAAGGAACGTTGGATAAAACCATTAAGAGCACAAGACTTGCAAAACAAAGCACAAGACCAGTTATGTCTGAAGCTAGGAAAACTAAAACAATATACACAAGAAGACCAAATAGTTTTGTACGAGGATCTAGTTCATGTAGAGGACTCACTGTTGGATAATATCGGCCCAGTGTGACATCTTTAAGCATGCCCGCCCTCCTCTAAAAAATCTTCAGAGAAACCTTTTGAATTGGGTCTAACAATAGAAGTAAAAGCCGTACAGAAATCGTCAACACTTATTATCTCAGATGGCAGATTCAAACCTTTTGAAATAAGATGGTGCGTTAATTGAGTAATAAGAGGCAGTCTAAGAGAATCAAGAACCTTGGAATTATCAGAATAATTATCAGAATAATAGGAATTCAGCAAGGCCCTAAGGTCACCCTCAAAACTTACACTTCCTTTATGTAAAACAACAACCTTATTAGCATGAATACATTCTTCAATGCTATGAGTAATCATAATAATTGTAAGGCCTAATGAACTATGAAGACTTTCAACAAAGTTCAAAACTAATTTGCGCCCCTGTGGGTCTAACATTGATGTTGCTTCGTCAAGCACCAAGTATTTTGGTTGCATAGCAAGCACACTTGCAATACAAACCATTTGTTTTTGTCCCCCAGAAAGGTTGTTTGGATTTACAAAACGCAGGCTTTCAAGTCCAGTCAAAGAAAGACATTTAGCAATACGCTTTTTCATTTCATCAATAGGCAAACCCATGTTCTCAAGACCAAAAGCAATTTCATCTTCTACAGTATCGCAAACAATTTGAGTATCTGGATTTTGAAAAACAATGCCTACTTTAGACCTAATTGCATAAATATTAGCCTTATTATGAGAATCCAAGCCATCAATATAGACTAAACCAGAGCTAGGAACAAGAATTGCATTAAGAAGTTTTGCAAGAGTTGATTTACCGCTACCATTTGAACCCAATATAGCAATAAAAGAACCTTCTTCAACAGTTAAGTTAACATTAGATAGTGCACTAGAACAACAATTTGGATATGAAAAGCTAACGTTGTCTAGCCTAAGCATGGCTTAATTTTCCTTGTTGTTATTAGTGGCTTTTGTAGCTTTCTTTGGAAGGAGCCACTTCTTAATAGCAAATAGTCCTCCAACGCAAAGAACACCAAAGAACAACTCCAGCATTGTCCACTGTTTAATCACAAGTTCACGCACCAATGCCAACATGAGAATCTCAATAACGCTTTCCAGATTCTGGCTATTTAGCACATGAATCAACTCCACAGCAATCATCACTAACGCAACATAATTAATCAAAGGGAATAGACATTCCTGCGTAGTCTGCATGATATTTGTAAGATAACTTGGGAGATGCCAAAACGAAATAACTATACCCACAATAAGAAATACCGATATCAAAAGCTGAATTATTGTAGTAATCCAGTGAATTAATTTTTGAATAGTACCCAAATGTCCTTGGGTCTCAAAAAAATTAGGGGAAAAGGACTCGTCTCCTAAAACACCAGTAGAAACCGCCTTTTTAACCTTATCCATCCTACTCCTCCTCATTTGAATTGTTGGAATTACCAAGCCTCCTCAAAACCAAAGCAGCCACCAAACCAACAACAACGCCAGCTATTGTACCGCTAAGAATGAGAAAAGGTAAATAATAAATCACCACATTGGTTTCCAAAACCAGACAAGCCATCAGAATTTGTCCAAGATTATGTAGCACGCCACCCACAACGCTCACCGCCACACAGCCAAATAATCTTACTTTCTTTAATAGCGTCATACCCAAAAGGCTTAAAAAAGCACCTGCAGCAGAATATGCAAGACTCATCACAGAGCCAAACATTAAAGAAGCAAGTAAAACCCTAAATATGGAAAGAACAAAGGCTTCCTTAGTTCCAAAATTGTATAAAGCAAAAACCACAACAATATTAGCTAATCCAACCTTAATACCAGGAATAGCAACAAAAGTAGGAATTTGAGCTTCAATATAAGAGAGAACTAAAGCTAGGGCAATCATTAACCCCATTTGTGCAACCTTTCTTGTATCCATAACTTAAATAATAATATCCACAGAAGAATCACCACCAACAACTGTGACAGTAAGTTTATTCGGCAGGCAAGTAATACACTGGCCAGTGTACTGCACCCAACCCTCTTTAACACAAAGTTTGTCGGGGCAATCTGCGTCAGAAACCTTGGCTCTACCATTTTCAATTACAAGAGTATTAGTACCACCATTAAGTAAGTACTGCCCATTGATAGATAGCGAGTATCTACCAATTTCATCACCATTAACAGCAACAACAACCGCACCACCCTCTTTTTGAGAGCCTTTAACAACCAAAAGCAAAATTAATGAAAGAACAAGAAAAAACAAAACAAGGCAGAGGTCTCTAAGACCCCTGCCATTTTTTTTTGTGCTAGGTTTGTTGTCAGTAGTACCCATACAACCCTTACAATTTAGAAAGCAAAAACTACCAGCGAAACAATTGCCAATGTAGCAACCATAATTGGCAGACCACGCCAAGCCTTTGGAACATACTTCATGTTTATTCTTTCCATAAGACCGGCCATAATAAAAGTCACAAGAGTATAACCAACACCCACTCCAACGCCAGCAAAAATGCATGCCAAGAGAGAATAACCCTCATTTGCATTGATAAGACAAGCGCCAAGAACCACGCTATTAAGGGCAGCTGGAATATCAAAAGAACTTTTACCAATTGCATTCTTAAAAACAGATCCAAGGAACATGGAGTTTGCCAAAACAATTACAGAAAGAACCAGAATTGTTAAGGCTGAACCAGCAGAAGTTGTACAATAGTAAGACCAAATCCAAGACTCAACAGCACAAATCAAAAGAGTAAGAGTAACATAAAGCCCCTTGAAAGCCATAGACTTCCAAGACTTGGAAAGATCAGATGCTACAGCTTCAATACCCATGAAATTGGTCAGAACGTAGTTATTTGCAAGAATACAAGCAAACATAACAGCAAATACTTCTTTAATACTCATCACTTTGCCTCCTCTTTTGTTGCACAACAACCCGCACAGCAATCTGCACTGCAAGTCTTGCACTTAAAGCATCCAGCCACAGCTAAAAGAATTGCAAAGACAATAAACGCGCCATAGCTCTTAGCAAGAATAGGAATAACTAAACTTGAAAGAAAAGCCACTTTATGACCAGCAAAAGTACCAAGTCCAAGAGTCTCTCTAATAATTGCCATAACAATGACAAGTAAAGCAAACTCAAGACCGCAAAGCACAGCATTTTTCAAAGCATTTCCAACAGACAAGTCAGATGCAACAGTTCCCTTTAGAACTAACATGGCATTGAGAGCACAAAGAGCAACATAAACACCAAGCATTGAACTAGCACTAGGAACAAATGCAGCAATAAGCATATTAGCCATTGAAGCAAAACCAGCTGTAACAATCACAGAAAGAGCAAGTCTAACAAAGGTCATTGTAATCTTACCAAGAAGAGACATAACCAAAGAAGACAAAACCAAAATACAAAAAACAGCACAAGCCAAAACAAGACCTGAAATAACATTGGTTGTTCCTGCAAGAGCTGGACAAGATGCCAAGAACAAAATCATCACAGGATTGTTAGATAAAAATGATTTCAAATAATCTTTTTCCATCAGTTATTACCTCCAACAGTAGCCTCAAAAGCCTCGAATGCATCATTAATTGCACACTTAACCGCTTCAGTGGTCATTGTTGCACCAGAAATCATAGCCTGATCTCCAGTCCAAGTAGAAGAATCCAAACCAACAAAGCCAGCCTTGTAAGAGGTAGGCTCAAGGCTATAACCACTAAAGTATTCAGCCTCAATAATCAACTGAGCGGCATTGAAGGCATAAATCTTACCATTTTCATCAATAACAACGTAGATAACCATTGTTTCGTTTGAGAATCCATAAGGTCTACAGGTGTAACAATAGAAAGTACCTTCAGAACTCTCAGCCTTAAACAAGGTTGAAACACTGTTAAAGACATTACCAATATCCATAGCAGTTAGAACTGAGTCAGAAGGAACCATTTTTACAACCTTCTTTTCGTCCTTAGCCGCAACATTGGACAGTTTGCCAGAAGCCTCAGTTGAAAGAGAATTAAGAACAGAAGTATCAAAGAGGCTTGTCACATCAGTAGCCTCAAGATCATAAACCTTTGCATCAAGGGATGCATTGAAAATAACAAGATAATTAGAATCTGAAGAAGCATACCAGTAAGCAACACCAATGCCATTATTTGTTGTCCATGCATTCTTAACACCGGAAACTGAAGACTTAAACTCAGTAACCTGAGCAATTCCGGAAGGATTAGCAGCAGTCTTGAAGACAACTGGAAGCATTTCAGAGATGATCTGACTTGCATCCTTCACACCAGCCTTAATTAAATCATTAGAAATCAAAGTCTCAAAGGCATTGGAAACCGCATTGCGGAATGCGCTTGAAGAATAAGTGACACCTGCAACAATAGAAGTGCCTCCCAATGTAGAATCCTGACCAATAAATGTTGCTGGATAAGTATCCTGACCAAAGTCTTTTGTTTCAGGATAAGAATCAAGAGAAATACCACTGATCTTTCCATCAGAAGAAATTGCAACGGTAAGTTCAATGTAGTCTCCTGTGTAACCTTTATTAGTTGCACATCTTACAACATAACCAAGATTGCTATTTTCTTTCCAAACACTGGAAACAGAGTCAGCAACAACAGAAAGCTCTAGCTTTTCAAACCCAGTTGCCTCTGGCATAACTTTGTACAAAGGCTCAAGCTCAGCCCCCTGAGCATTAGCCTCAATTAAAGGAGCTGTAAAGCAATTGAGAGCCAAAACTAAAGCAGACATTACAACAAAAACAATAACAAGAATCACAGCTTGAAGAGATTTATTATTTGCCATTGTTAGACCCTCCAAGTGGAATATTATGAGTAAGTTTTTCAACAAAAGGAGTGAGGATATTCATAATTAGAATTGAAAAAGATACGCCTTCTGGAAGTGCACAATATCTTCTGATAACAAAAGTAATAATACCGCAACCAACACAGAATAAGCACTTACCTTTAACAGTAATAGGAGTTGTAACATAGTCTGTAGCCATGAAAATTGCACCAAGGAAAAGTCCTCCAGCTAAAATCTCATACAAGGCATAAGTAGGAGATCCAGTTGCAATAAGGAACAGAACAAAAACCGTTACAATAAAGCAAGCTGGCACATACCATTTAATTACTTTTCTAACAGAAAGATAAATCCAGCCAATTATCAAAGCAACAATACAAGTCTCACCAATTGTACCACCGTGAAGACCTAAAAGCATTTGACTCAAAGATGGAAGATTTTCCATTGAATTTAAAGCTAAATTAGCAAGCGGTGTTGCACTAGAAACAAGTTCTACACCTTTAGGATTAACGAATGTAGCTACCGAGCCAAAAGCAATAATCATAAACACACGGCCTGTAATTGCTGGGTTTGCAAAGTTCTTTCCAAGACCACCAAAGATACACTTAACAAAAACTATTGCAAAAACAGAACCAATAAGAGCTTCATAAAGAGAAACTTCAGTTCCTAAGTTCAAAGCCAATAAAAGACCAGTAACAACAGCGGAAAGATCTCCAATTGTACACTTCTTTTTGGTGCACAAATCAAAAATCCATTCTGCGGCGACTGCACCTGCAACACAGGTAATAATAAGCCACAAAGATTTAATGCCAAAAATAGCAATGGATGCAACAACAGCAGGCAGAAGTGCAATAATAACATCCAGCATAATTCTACGACTTGAACTCTTATCGTGGAAATGCGGAGATGAAACAGTAATCAAATCATAATGCTCCATTACTTTCTCCTCCCTCTCATAAATTTTTTAGCTTCTCTGTTGTTAGCAACAAGAGGTCTATGTGCTGGGCAAACAAAAGCACAGCAACCACATTCCATGCACTGAGCAACATCTTCTTTCTTTAAAATTGCCTCACGCACATCCACATCATCAATATCAAGAGCATGCGCAAAAGCAACTGGATTGAGATTCAAAGGACAAGCTTCAACACACTTTCCACAATGTAGACATGCAGTTGGTTCAATCACAACAGAATCTTTTAGATCCATGGCAACAATAGCACTGGTAGCCTTAACAACAGGTTCGTCCAAGGAAGAGACAGCACGTCCCATCATTGGCCCGCCATCAAGAACGCGCCCTGGCTGACACTTAAAACCACCACACTGCTCAATACAATATTCCATGCTAGTCCCAATAGGAACAACAATATTTCTTGGATTAGTTATGGCAGAACCATCAACAGAAATACACTTGTCCACAAGTGGCATACCTGTTTCAAAATATCTAGCCATTTTAGCCAAAGTTGTCACGTTTGTAATGATAACGCCAAGAGAGGCAAGACGCTGACCTGCCGCAACCACTTTACCAGTGGCATTCCAAAGCAAAACCTGCTTAGCCCCTTGAGGATAAACACTCTTAAGAGGCTTTACTTCAACAGCATTGTCATTCTTAAAAACCTCAGTCAAATGAGCAATAGCCTCAGGCTTATTTTCCTCAATCCCAATAACGTACTTAGTAGCACCAGAAAACTTTTTAAGAATCTCAATACCTTTCTTAATGTGGTCTGAATCTTCAACCATTGTACGGTTGTCAGCGGTACAATAAGGCTCACACTCAGCACCGTTAATAAGTATGGTTTCAATCTTATTCTTTCTAAGAGCTTCCCATTTTCCATGAAGTGGATAAGCAGCCCCACCAAGACCAACAATACCCGATAACCTACATCCATTAAGAAAATCATCAAGAGTTTCAAGCTTTGGGGCCATCATTGCAGGATCTTTTTCCATTTTACCATCACTCTTGATTGAAATAGATTTCTCACTTACAGCAGTAATCTCTCCAGACACTGAGGCATGTACTGGAGAAGAAACTCTACCCTCACCCTCTTTAGCAATCATCTGTCCAACATACACATGATCCCCAACAGCAACAATTGGAACTGCTGGAACACCAGAATGCATCAGCATTGGAATTGTAACAGATTCTGGTGCAGGAACAACAACAGATTGCATATCCTGCGTGCTTTTGCAATGTGGCACATGCACAGACGATATCTTTCTTTTGAAAAGCATCCAACTCCCTCCTATATAACTAATTAACTATCAAATCTTCTAATCCAGAAGTGTATTTTACATCTCCATTGTGGAACACCCACACGCAATCAACACCCTCTAAGTTAGAAACAAAATCCATGCCTTCTTCAAAACTCATGCAAAATAACGCCGTAGAAAGGGCATCGGCATAAGCGCTGTTTTTAGTAATCACGCTAACCGATGCAAAATACGTGGCCGGCATAAGCGTGCTAGGGTCAATTATGTGAGAATATCGCGTGCCATCTACAGTGAAATATCGTTCATATTCCCCACTAGTCACACACGAGCAATCCACAAGCGCCAACTTAATGGCAAAAGCAGAATCCGGATTCTTGGGGTCTTTAATGCCAGTTACCCAACTATCCCCATTTGGCTTTGTGCCCACAATTCGCACATTACCACCAGCATTCAGCACATACGAATTCACATTCTGCTCCTCAAGCCACAGTGCCGCCATCTCAGTCGCATAACCTTTTCCAATAGCGCCAACATCCAACGACGCCTTAGGATCCGAAATTCGCACGGTACAGTTAGCCTCATCTATTTCCAAGAACTCAAAACCCACATGCTTACTTGCCTCTTCTAAGACCGATATCTCTGGCAAATATGGTTGTTCTTCTGTTCTTGCATCATGCCAAATAGACAAGACAGAGCCCATCATAACATCAACTATACCATTAGTTAAATCATATATCTCTTTGCAATACAACAAGAAATCAATAAGCTTTCTATCAACTTTCACAGGCTCACCGCCAGCTTGTTTGTTGACCGTACAAAGATTGTTGATTCCGGTGTATTCGTAATAGATATCAAACATTTTGTGATACTCATCTAAAATTTCAGCTACACCATCTGTACGCGCATTAAAAAGCTCGTCATCATCACCTGCATAGCTATAAACATAGGTAACAGTATCAAAAAAAGAAAAATAAGCCTTACCTCTAGGCTCTATTTTAGCCACATCTTGGCTTGAGGTCTGACTATTTTTACTGCACCCAGTAAGTGGCACAAGTAAAAGAAGGCCAAGCATCAGAAAAAATCCAATGCTTGGCATAACCTTTTTATAAAGAATCATTATTAGTTAGCGTTTTTAGCAGCCTTAGCAATAACATTCATCATTCCTGTAATCTGAATTGAGCAGGAAGCAAAGAGTGTCTCATCTGTTGTTACTACATAACCAGGATGAGCTTCTTCAGCACCTCTAACTCTGGTTGGAAGGTTTGCAACTTCATCAGCTGTCTTGCCAGCACAGTAGTCTTCAAATGCAGCAGCCTGCTGGAACCATTCATTTGTAGCTTCTGAATACTTAACCATGTTGTAATCATACTCAAGCTCCTTCTTGGTTCCCTTCCAAGTCTTGCCAGTAACCTCACCATCAGCATTAACTGAGAACTGTGGCTGGATTGCGTCTGTAAGAGCAGCAAGAATCTTACCGTCAGAACCAACAACAGCACCTGCAAACTCAGCATACATCTTAATAACGCCATCAGCATCAGCAGTTGCAACTGTTGACTCTTCAGCAGTTGAGTTGATTGCAACACCAACGGTAAATGTATCAGCTGTTGAGAAAGTCTTTGCCTTAGAATCGTTGCAAGCCTTAACAACTGCTTCAATAAACTCGGTAATCTGAATTGAACAAGAAGCAAAGAGTGTCTCGTCTGCTGCTACGACATAACCAGGATGTGGCTCATCTGCGCCTCTAGTTCTGGTTTGAATAGCTGCAACTTCATCAGCTGTCTTGCCAATAACATACTGCTCAAATGCATCAACCTGCTGGAACCACTCGTTTGTTGCTTCTGAGTATTTGACCATGTTGTAGTCATACTGAAGTTCATACTTTGACTTAAAAGTCTTCTCAGCATCAACTTCTGTTGTGCTCATCTTATTCTGTGCATCATCAATCTGACATGCAACAATCTTGCCATTAGCATCTGTAACAACAACAGCACAAACTGCATCATAAGCAACCTGTGTATCTGTTGACTGACCATCATCAAAAACAATACCCATACCAAACTTGTAAGTCTGTGCTGTCTTTGTAGCTGTTGTAGTAGTTGTTGTTTCAGTTGTCTTTTTATTACAAGAAACAAAGCAGAAAACAGAACATACAACTAGAAGCATAATCAAAGCTTTCTTCATAATATTACCATCCTCCATACGATGAGTGTCTAAAGAACTTTTGCACGCGCTCGCGCGTATACCTTATATATTCGTAGGCACCAAAAGAGAGATAACATTTTCACCATACAAGGTCAACAAAGAGTAGAAAAAAACTTTTTCACCTAAACATAAAGGAATATCTGTTATGCAAAAAACGCATAACATTAATTACAGCAAGCAGCCTTAATAAAACCGTTGAAAATTGGATGTGGTTTTGTGGGCCTACTTTTAAACTCAGGATGAAATTGAACAGCAATAAAGAAAGGATGATCTTCTGTTTTAAGTTCAACAGCTTCAACAAGTTTTCCACTTGGAGACTTTCCGCTTAAAACAAGACCTGCACTTGCAAAGTTCTTCTCAAAAGCACCATTGAACTCATATCTATGTCTATGCCGTTCTTGAACCTCTAAACAACCATATAAACTATTCAAAAGAGAATTCTCACTTATCACACATGGATATGCACCAAGACGCATGGTTCCTCCCTTTTGAAGACCCTTTTGATCTTCCATAAGAGCAATAACCGGATGTTCTGTAGTTGTAGAGAATTCTCCAGAATGAGCATCTTTCCAACCTAAAACATCTCTTGCATACTCAATGCAGGCAATTTGCATACCAAGACAAATTCCAAAATAAGGGATTTTGTTCTCTCTTGCATATTGGCAAGCCAAAATCATACCCTCAATGCCTCTATCGCCAAAACCACCAGGAACCAAAATTCCATCAACTTCCTTTAGAATTGAAGCGGCCTTTTCCTTGGAAGTAATATCGCTAGACTCAACCCATCTAATAGAAAGTTCTGCGTTATTCCAAAAAGCTGCATGATGTAGGGACTCTACAACAGAAAGATAGGCATCATGTAAGGCGGTATACTTACCAACCATGGCAATTTCCACCTTTTTATCACTTTTCATTGAAGTTTCTACTTTTTGAACCACATTCTCCCAATCAGAAAGATTGCAACTTGGAGCATCAATGTTAAGGATTCTACAAACAATATCGTCCATGTGCTGCTCATGAAGCATAAGAGGAACCTCGTACAGGCTGTTTAGTGTTTTATTCTCTATAACACAGTCTGGCTTTACGTTGCAGAACATAGCTATCTTGGATTTGATTGAATCCTCAATTGGCATGTCACTTCTAAGCACAATGATGTCCGGAAACAGGCCTAACCCCTGCATTTCTTTAACAGAATGTTGTGTTGGTTTACTTTTATGCTCTCCGCTGGAAGCAAGATAAGGTACCAAAGTTACGTGTATAAAAAGTCTATTATTCTCGCCTACCTCGTGACCAATTTGACGTATAGCCTCCAAGAAAGGCTGGCTTTCAATATCACCAACTGTACCACCAATTTCAGTGATAACAATATCGGCATTAGTCTTATTTCCAACAGCGTATATAAATTTCTTTATCTCATTAGTGACATGTGGGATGATTTGAACAGTGTTACCAAGATACTCCCCAGCGCGTTCCTTTTGGAGGACATTCCAAAAGACCTTTCCACTGGTGAGATTTGAGAACTTGTTCAAGTCCTCATCTATGAAGCGCTCATAGTGACCAAGATCTAGGTCTGTTTCAGCTCCGTCTTCTGTGACGTAAACCTCGCCATGTTGAAGAGGACTCATAGTTCCAGGGTCTACATTCATGTAAGGATCAAGCTTCTGAGCAGCGACCTTAAGGCCCCTATTCTTCAAAAGTCGTCCTAAACTTGCCGCAGTGATGCCCTTTCCTAGGCCCGAAACAACTCCACCAGTCACGAAAATGTACTTGGTCATGGCTCACCTCTCCAAAACTCGCTCCAAAAACTCGCAGTGAGAATATAAAACTTACCGGCATTGTGTAAAGTATTTTTCTGTGGGAATAAAAACGAAAATCTAGAAAAATTAAAAAATCCCCCAAGTCAAAGACCTAGGGGACCCAATAGACCTATAAACATATAAGTCAGAAATTATTTGTTAAGATTACTAAGATATTCATCAATTGCCTTAGCAGCAACCTTACCAGCACCCATAGCAGAGATAACTGTTGCAGCACCTGTTACGGCATCGCCACCAGCATAAACACCAGTTCTAGAAGTAAGCCCCTCTTCATTAACAATGATTCCACCGTGAGCGTTTACTTCAAGGCCCTTAGTTGTATTCTTTATAAGTGGGTTTGGAGAAGTACCAATAGCAATAACAACAGTATCAACATCAAGCACAAATTCAGAACCTTCAATTGGAACAGGACGTCTTCTACCCTTAGCATCAGGTTCGCCAAGCTCCATCTTGATGCACTTTAGACCAGTAACAAAACCGTTCTTAGGGTCTCTTGGATTATCTGGATTATTATAACCAAGAACTTCTACTGGATTTCTGAGAAGCTGGAAGTCAATTCCCTCTTCCTCAGCATGCTCAACTTCTTCTTTTCTAGCAGGAAGCTCATTCATTGAACGACGGTAAACAATGTAAACCTTTTCAGCACCAAGACGCAAAGCAGTTCTTGCAGCATCCATAGCAACGTTACCACCACCAACAACAGCAACCCTACCTCCCTTCATAATAGGAGTGTCATCTTTTTCTCTGAAAGCCTTCATTAAGTTGCTTCTTGTAAGATACTCGTTAGCAGAATAAACACCCTTGAGAGACTCACCAGGAATACCCATGAAGTTAGGAAGACCAGCACCGGAGCCAACAAAAACAGCCTCATTGCCCATGTCAAAGAGCTCATCAATTGTAAGAGTCTTACCAATAACAACGTTAGTCTCAACATCTACACCCATTGCCTTGAGATTCTCAATCTCACGAGCAACAATAGCTTTAGGAAGTCTGAATTCAGGAATACCATAAACCAAAACACCACCAGCTACATGCAAAGCTTCATAAACGGAAACCTTGTAACCCTTCTTTGCCAAGTCTCCAGCACAAGTAAGGCCTGAAGGACCAGAACCAACAATAGCAACCTTGTGTCCGTTTGAAGCAGGAACAGTTGCAGCTTCCTTAGAATTCTCGTTATGCCAATCAGCAACATATCTTTCAAGTCTACCAATTCCAACTGGCTCAAACTTAATACCAAGGGTACATTTGCTCTCGCACTGTGTCTCTTGAGGACAAACTCTTCCACAGATAGCAGGAAGGGATGAAGTTTTGTGAATTACATTATAAGCAGCTTCAATATCGTCCTTCTTGATACAATCAATAAAAGAAGGAATATCAATATTTACAGGACAGCCATCTACACAAGGCTTATTCTTACAATGAAGACATCTATTAGCCTCATCAATAGCCATCTGATGAGTATAACCCAAAGCAACTTCTTTAAAATTATGTGCTCTTACCTGTGGTTCCTGAACAGGCATCTCATGTTTCTTAGGATCAATAGCCATAAAATCCCTCCCTTAAGCATTCTTAAAGAGATTACAGGTCTCTTCATGAGCCTTGCGCTCAAAGTCTGTGTACATACGACCACGAGACATGGCCTCATCAAAGTCAACCTCATAGCCATTGAAATCAGGACCGTCAACACAAGCAAACTTAGTTACTTTCTTGCCATCCTGAGTAAGGGTGAGTCTACATCCACCACACATTCCAGTACCATCAATCATGATTGGGTTCATGGAGACTGTAACTGGAGTACCAAATGGCTTTGCAGCAAGCACAACAAACTTCATCATAACTAGAGGGCCAATAGTAATAATCTCATCAAACTGCTCACCGGCTTCAAGCATTTCCTTCAATGGGACTGTGACATTGCCATGACGGCCATATGATCCATCATCTGTCATCACAAATAGCCTATCTGAACAGGCCTTGAATTCGTCTTCCAAGATGAGAAGGTCTTGACTTCTAAAACCGATAATGCTTGTAACGTTCACGCCAAGAGCATGAAGTTCCTGCGCAATTGGCATAGCAATAGCACAACCCACACCACCGCCAACAATACAAACCTTCTTAAGTCCTTCAATATGAGTGGGAACTCCAAGAGGTCCAACAAAATCCTGAATATACTCTCCTTCCTTCTTGTGGTTAAGTTTCTCTGTTGTTGCACCGACAATCTGGAAAATAATCTTTACAGTTCCCTGCTCTTTGTTGCAGCCAGCAACAGTGAGTGGGATTCTTTCTCCATCTTCATCAACTCTAAGGATGATGAACTGACCCGGCTTAGCCTTAGCCGCTACGAGAGGAGCTTCAATCTCCATTTGGGTAACGGTTGGATTTAAATTCTTTTTTGAAACAATTCGGTACATAGACCCTCCACTAAATTGCAAAATACCCAATCAATCATTATCTACAAATTAGCGTTCTCATGCAATGAGTAGTTAAATATGTTTAACATTAACATTCTTTCCTAAATCTCGCAAATAAGAAGCCAACAGCTCAACAATTTCAACCTTTGATTTTAAAAAAGTAAACTTACAATTTGCTGGGTTTTCCGCCGTACTAACAAAAAAGTTAATTTCAGTTGCCTTGTAAAGAGCTTTATACACCAAACTAGCCCCATCTCGTTTGTCATCAGGTACTGCCCCATTTGTAAATTTTTTTAAAGCAGCAGTCATAGTAACAATCCCTTCAGTTACCAAATCCACACCTTCTATATGAGCAATAGGTGGAATCTGAGAATCCTCATAATGAAAGCCCAAAACAAGACTCTTATGTAAAAAATCAGCCACATACTGTGCTGTTGTACCACCGCAAACAATATGCAAACCTTCTAAAAAAAAGAACTGAGAGAGAACATTTTCACAGGTAAAGCTATCAAAAACAGGAAGACCAAAAAGTAAATTAACCTTCACAAAAACTCAAACCTTGGACTTAATCTCTTTGTTGTAAAACTCCTCAACATTAGAAGGAACAACAGAAAACAACTTTTTATTATCAATTGTAATTGAAACGCCATCCTGACAGTTACCAGAACAAAAAGCAGCTTCAAGTTCAACAGAATCAGAAAGATTATCACGTTCAATGTAATCCTGAAGAGCCTCAACAACCTGACGAGCACCTTTTAAATGACAAAGTGAACCAATGCAAATCTTTACGTTCATATTAAATCCTCATAAACTTTCTGTAATAGGCCCTATCCATTGAGTTGCCAACAGAATAACGCATTGCTGCTACATATGGAATCCAAGCTTTAATATCATCCACACTTTCACCAGAAGCCTTACAATAAGTTTTCAAATACAAAGAACCTGTCTCATCACCCAAAGATCTTCCCAAAATAATGTAAGACAATGCAGCATCATAATTTCCACATCCCAACGAAGCCTTAGACCAGTCCAAAATATAGTATTTATCATCATCTGTCACGACCACATTGGATAACGTAAAATCCCCATGACAAAGACAAATTCCATCAGGAAGTTTCTCAATACCAGAAAGAATTTCTTCCTTCTTTTCTTGTGGTATATTTGCCTGACAAAGACGTGTCTGCATCAGCACCTTAGCAGATGGCAGACCGCAATATGTCTTCTCATGAATTTTCAGTTGCTCAACCACAAAACGCTCCATATATTTCTCACGTTCACCTACGTTTGCAATATACATACGCTTCAAAGATTCACCCTTGATGTAGTCCGATACCAATGTCCATCTTCCACCTTCCTGTTTAATTGTATGAATAGCAGGAACAGGAAGCCCAATTTCAGTAGCAACAGACTGAAAAAAACCTTCCATGAGAATATAAGACATATGAACAGAATTTCTGAAAGACTTCAAAGAATAATTGCCATCATGATAGACAGTCTTGTCATTTCTAACAGCTATAATTCTATCTAACGTCATCATTTAACCTCAGAAGGAAGAATACTCTTTGGAGAGATAAAAGGATTATCAATGGTACGACGTTTTGCCTTAATCAACTGCTCAATAAACATAGTATCCAACTTAGTCAACTTATAATCCTTCTTATAAATAAGAACATCTTTGTAATGTCTCTCAAGACCATCACAACGTCTTTGAACAAGATCAAATCTTTCCAAAATCTCCTGAGAAACAGGAGAAACCCACATGAAACATTCAGTATTTTGATTCAAAAGTTCAAATTGGCTACCACGCTCAAAAACAAAAATACGTTGAGATGAGATATCGGAAATTTCTTCTTTACTTACGGTTGTAAAAGGAACTGACGGAACATATGGGTCTGCATGAGCCACTTGAATGAAGTAAGAAAGGTCATCCAATGTAATAGTCTCCTGATAAGCCAAAGGACAATCCCTATTCATCAAAAGAAGATAATCAAAATCTGTGACCATTTCATATGCAAAATTCTTTTCTTCAAGCATCTTCTTGTAGTACTTATCATTACTTTCTGCATACCTTACAATACCAAGTCTGTAGTCATCCTGAAGCATATTTTGGATAACCATTCTAGAATTGGTTTCCATGTAAAAAAGATCAACAACATCGTTTGGATCAAGCATGTTAGAGAACTTCGCAAATGCATCTGAAATATAGCTTGAACGTGGAACGGAAACAGAAAAACGTTTCTTTGAAACTGTTCCAGTTTTAAGAATTTGTTCAACTTCATCTACTTGTTTGAGAATGTTCTTTGCGTATTTAACAAAAACCTCACCCTCTGGGGTAAGTGTCATACCTTTAGAACTACGATCAAAAAGGGTAAGACCAAGACCTGTTTCTAGTTCTTTTATTGCTCTACTTAAATTGGGCTGTCCTACACATAGTGTCTCTGCGGCTTTATTTATAGAATTTGTCTCTGCAATTTCAACAGCATACTTCATGTGAAGTAAATTCATTGACACCTCCAAGAACGTTGGACACGCTTTAACTAGCTTAGTTTACCTAAAAAAGGCCATAAATTTCTACTTTTTACACTAAAAAAAATAAGAATATGCAACTAAATGGCTAATTTATTGACGAGCGTTCTCAATTATGTTAGTAATTAAAGCAATATTTCCGCTCTTTCTAGAGCACAAGGAGTTTCTGTCCAATATGTTGGATGATGGTAGTAAACCTCCTCTATTGGGGGTATTATTTTTGCTGCTAACGGCAGCCTATTTTGCGTTAACTGAGACATCTATCTCCTCAGTTTCTAAGAACAGATTAAAAGTCGCCTCAGAACGTGGTGATGCACGGGCAAGCAAGGTTCTCTCCATTTTGGAGAAATTTGATTTAGCAATCACTACAATTCTCATTGGAACAAATATTGTTCATATTTCAACCGCAAGTGTGGTAACAATTTATGTTTCCAAAAGATGGGGCTTAAGTTTTGTTTCTCTTTCAACAATTCTTACCACAATTGTCGTTTTTTTCTTTGGTGAAATGCTCCCAAAAAGCATTGCAAAAAAATATCCAGAAAAGATTTCAAAAATTTGTGTTTATCCTCTTTCTGTTTTTATGGTCATTTTTAGACCTCTTTCTGCAATTCTCGCTTTCATTGGACAAACAGCTGCAAAACATAGAGATAGTGACTCTCAAGTATCAGTTACAGAAGATGAATTGCAAGATATCATTGAAGACATGACAGAAGAAGGCACGCTAGATGAAAACCAAAGCGACCTAATATCATCGGCCTTACAATTTGGAGATGTGACGGTTGAAAGTATTCTGACCCCGCGTGTAGACGTGTGCGCAATTGATGTTGAAGAGGAACCTCAGCAGATTTTGAAGACCATTAAGGAAGAGCCACATAGTCGCCTGCCAGTGTATGAAAAATCAATTGACAATATCATAGGTGTATTGCAAATAAGGAAATACCTTAAAGCCTACTTGCAAAATGGAAAAACCCCAAATCTCAGAGAGATGTTGGATGAGGTTTATTACGCACCACAGAGCATGGAAATTCACGAGCTCCTCCCCCAAATGTCAAAACTCAAGCTCAATATGGCCGTCATCACAGATAGTTATGGCGGAACCCTTGGTATTGTTACAGTAGAGGATATCTTGGAGGAATTGGTTGGCGAGATTTGGGATGAGGATGACGTCATTGAAGAGCCAATTGTCAAAAACACAGACGGCTCGCTGACAGTGGGAAGTGAAGTGAGTCTTGCCGATATCTTTGACGCTATTGATTTTCAAGATCCAGATGAAGATGACAAGGATGCTGCAAACCTTCTTTTAGGAGAGTGGATGTATGAAAAATTTGCTGCAATTCCTAAGGAAGGAGATAGCTTTGACTACTACAACCTAAAAGTCACCGTTCAAGAAATGGAGCATAACAGAATTCTCAAAGCACGAATTGAAAAGATTGAGAAAGATGAAGCTGATAAATCTTCTGCAGAAGAAAAAACAGAGAAGGAGGAAACAAAATGATTTCAATAGCATTAATTATAGTTGGAATAATAATTTGTCTTTATTTCTCTAATTTCTTCTCAGCATCAGAGATGGCTTATTCCTCGTGCAACATCATGAGACTTGAAAGCATAGTTGATGACAAAGAAAAAGGCTGGAAGAAAGCCAAAACCGCTATCAAAATTACACAAAAATTCGATGAAGCATTAAGTGCAATTCTCATTGGAAATAATTTAGCCAATATTGCCTCCTCCTCTTTGAGTTCCGTCTTAGTCATTTTGATTACCGGATCTGAGGGTTATGCTTGGCTTTCTACACTAATCATAACAGTTTTGGTCATCATTTTTGGTGAAACCATGCCCAAAATCATGTCAAAAAGAAACTCAACCTCAACTGCAGTAAAGAATGCCTCTTTTGTAAATTTCTTAATGATTATATTCAAACCAATCATTTGGATTGTAGTTAATCTCATAGAACTACTAACAAAGCCTTTAAAGGGAGAAACAGAAGAAGCAACACAAGAAGAAAGTGTTGAAGAATTGCACTCAATCATTGAAACAGCAGAAGATGAAGGAATTATTGATGAAGATGACTCCAATCTTATGCAAAAAGCCATTGATTTTGCAGATATTTCCGCCATGGAAGTCATGACAGCACGTGTAGACGTAGTTGCAATAGACATAGAAGACTCTTGGGCTGATATAAAAGCTATAATTGACAGTTCCACCTACTCAAGACTCCCCGTCTACGAAGGCACAATTGACAATGTAATTGGAATTTTACATCTGAATAGACTCTTCAAAGCCCTTGCAACGTTAGAAGCAAACGGCATTCCAATAGACGGAGAGGAGCCACCATTTGATATCAAAACATTACTCATGCCACCTTGTTATGTCTACAAGACAATGAAATTGCCAAAGGTACTCAACCAGTTCAAGCTAGCCAAACAGCACCTAGCCATTGTCACGGACGAATACAGCGGAACTCTTGGCATCATCTCCATGGAAGACGTACTTGAGCAGATAGTTGGTGAAATCTATGATGAGACCGATACCATTGACCCTGAAATCATCAAACACACAGACACTGAATTTGAAATTGATGGTGGAATGCCTATTACAGACCTTTTAGACCTTGCAGGCATCAAGGAAGACGATTTTGAAGCAGACAGCGCCACAGTTGGGGGTTGGACCGTAGAATCCATAGGTTCCTTCCCTAACGAAGGCGATACCTTCAATTACAAAAACATGACAATCAAAGTCCTAAAAATGGATGGACTTAGAGTTGAAAAAGTATTGGTTAAGCTTGAAGCTCCACAGGAAAAATGAAAGCAAATGCAGTAACTGCTGCTGATTTTGGAACAAATAAAATCAGTAGCATCCTTCTCAAAATTACACCACCTGTAATGGTTGCTCAACTCATACAGGCGCTGTACAACACAGTAGATAGTTTTTATGTAGGCCGTTTTTCAGAAGACGGTCTAACTGCTCTATCTGTCATCTACCCAATTCAGCTTTTTATCACAGCCCTTGCAGTAGGGACAGGAACAGGCGTAAATGCTCTTATGGCAAGGCTTTATGCCCAGAAAGAAGAAAAGAAAGCAAACTTTGCAGGAGGCACAGGTATTTTCCTTTGTGCCATAACATGGGTCATTTTTAGTATCTGCTGTGTCTTTTTGATGAAACCCTTTATAAAACTTTCTGTTCGCTCTTCCGTTGCACTTGATTATGCCATGACATATGGCAATATAGTTGTGATTGGCAGTCTTGGAATTTTTCTTGAAAGCTGTTTCACCAAAATACACCAAGCCAACGGTAACATGGTTCTTCCAACAATAGCGCAAGTCTCTGGAGCTGTAACAAACATTATTCTTGACCCTGTTCTAATTTTTGGAATAGGTCCAATTCCCTCAATGGGAATTGCTGGCGCTGCCATTGCAACGGTAATTGGACAATTTATTGCTGCCATCATCACTGGAATTAAAGGTTTCAGAAAGCCACCTCGCCTAGTAGAAATGGGCGTCTATGTAAAACAAATCTATCACTACGGCTTTCCCACCATACTATTACAATTTTTATGGGTAGTTTACATTATGGCCCTTAACATGATTCTTGCAGGTTTCTCAGATGCTGGAATCACAGTTCTTGGACTTTACTACAAACTACAATCCTTCTTTTTCATTCCAATGTTTGCATTACAAACCAGTATTGTGCCTGTTTTAAGCTACAATTACACGCAACAAAGCTATGGAAGATGCCGTGAAGTAATGCGCTTTTCAGCCATTGTATCTGCAATACTTATGACTATTGGATTCTTCTGCTTTGAAGTCATCCCAGGACCACTTATTAAGATTTTCTCCTCAAGTGAGGAAGTTCTAGAAATTGGAATTCCCGCCTTTAGACTCATTGGACTTAGCTTCTATCCAGCAGTTCTATCAATGCTCTCACCAACCTTCTTTCAAGCAATTGGTGCATCAAAACAAAGTTCTATTTTGGCACTAACACGTCAAATTTTCTGCTTAATCCCTATTTTTTGGCTATTATCTAAGCTTGGATTAGGCTATACTTGGCTCGCCTTCCCTGCTTCAGAAATAATTACTGGAACAATTGGAGTAATCTTATACATTAAAGAATTGAAGAGTTGGAAAACTTCTGAAAGTTGACTTTTATGAATAATTTGTTGAGGTGGCTATGGAAATGCCAACTGCTAATGCAGAGTTAAAAGAATTAAAAAGAATCCTTCCTCGTGTTGTATTGGCCTCAGGCTCTCCTAACCGCCTTGAGCTGTTACGTAGTGGCGGTATAGATGTTATTGTTAAACCACAAGATATTGATGAAGACTCACCAAGTGGACAACCCGGCCCCGCTGTATTGTCCATAGCATCTAAAAAATTAGAGCATTACATTAAAAGCGACGATTTTGACCCAAACCTCCCTGCCCTTTGCTTAGACACCCTTGTCTATTTTAACGGCCGTTTTCTTGGAAAACCTTCTTGCGAAGAACAAGCACTGTCTGAAATAAAATCTTTCTCGGGCAAAGAACAAGAGGTCTACTCTGGATATGCAATCTACCATCCATTTAAAGGCATTGTCAGAGGTTACGACCTCTCCACTGTCACCTTTTATTCATTGTCAGAACAACAGGCTTTAGCCTACATAGCCACCGGAGAGTGGAAAGGCGCTGCAGGGGGCTACCGAATCCAAAAAACCGGCCATGCCCTTATTGACCACATCACTGGAAGTTGGACCAACGTCATTGGTCTTCCGGTAGAAGCAATAATTAAGGCCTTGTCCTAAATTTTTGGTCTTTTACACTGCCTTGTCATACTGTATAATTAACTGTAAAAAAGCAAAAGGAGTACGCAGATGCAGGATTTAATGAAAAAACTCGAACAGGCTCGTGATTATATTAACAGCAAAACCAATAATCTAAAGATTGAAGTAGGCTTGGTTCTTGGATCTGGCCTTGGCAACATGGCAGAACAGATTAATAATCCAATTATTATAGACTATAAGGATATTCCAAACTTTCCAGTTTCAACCGTCCAGGGACATGCAGGAAGACTGGTAATTGGCGAACTTGAAGGGAAGAACGTCTTATGCATGCAAGGCCGATTTCACTTCTATGAAGGCTACGACATGGATCAAGTTGTCTTCCCTATCCAAACCATGCACATGCTTGGAATTGAAAAACTTATTCTCACCAATGCGGCAGGCTGTGTCAACAAAGCTTGGAAACCCGGCACACTCATGCTAATCAATGACCACATCAAATTAGCCCCAGAATGTCCATTAAGAGGCAAGAATGAAGACCAGCTAGGACTCAGATTCTTTGATATGTCTCGTGCTTACAACCCGGATTTATTAAAACTAGCAAGAGAAAAGGCCACAGAACTTGGTGTAAACTTCACAGAAGGCGTCTATATGTTCTTCGCAGGTCCTAACTTTGAAACACCAGCAGAAGTTCGTGCTGCCCGCATCTTAGGAGCCGATGCCGTTGGCATGTCCACTGTTCCAGAAGCCATTGCTGCGGCCCACTGCAACATGAAAACCCTTGGCATCAGTTGTATGACCAACATGGCTGCCGGCATCTTAGATCAGCCACTAGAGCACAGTGAAGTCCTAGAAACAGGCCTTGTAGTGAACAAAATGTTCTCTGCCCTCATCAAAGCCATTGTAAAGGATATTTAAACCCACTCAGAACTCCATCCTAGAAGAGATTTGGGTTACATCTAACCAAAATCTCTTCCAAAACTGTTTGCCAATCTGTTTAGGACGTTCTCGCCGTTCTTGACGTTCTCGCCGTTTCAGCCGTTTAGGACGTTTCAATACGTCCCACACGTCCCACACGTCCAATACGTCTAAGACGTCCCACACGTCCTACACGTCCCAAACAGATTAGTAAACACTTGAAACAGATTTGGGGAAATTCCTCAAAACTTGGAATCAAAACTTCGAATAACTCACCCAACTAGAAGTTAAACTTTCCAAGGAGGACTATCTAGCAGGACATTAAAGAAGGCTTTCAAGTTCTCATCCATGGCCTTGGAACCATACTCTAATTTTTTGAAAAGATCAGCATCTCTATGAAGAATTCTGTCCCAACTCTCATTTTCACTACCTGGTATGATAGGACAAAACAATACACCATTTTGCTTGGCTGCATCATAATCACCAGGAGCGTCACCTATCTTTAAAACATGGTCTTTATCATACCTACCCTGCATAGCCGCTTTTATGCACTGAGCCTTTGTGCCAAGTTCCTGACCAGCAACCACGGTAACATAATCCGTAAGTCCACAGGACTGCCATTCTCTAAAAAGAGCCTCATGAGGGGTAGCAGAAACTACAACAACATCAGCAAATGTTCCAAGATATGACAAAGTAGCTTTTACACTTGGAAAAGGGATAATGCCATGCACAATACGCTCAATATTCTCATCAACCTCTTTTGACCATCTAGCAGCAGTTTTAAGAACTTCAGGCATATTGGGGTTTTCCTTGGCATATTCTTCAATAGCAGTAGCACTAAGAACCTTAGTATTAGCAATCCAATCCTTTAAAGGCGTAAGATCTGGCATCTTATACCCTCTTGAGATTACCTCAGGTCTCTGATAAAGCAACTCTAAAGTACGAACCAACGCTGGAAAACGATTGGTGCCTCTACTTGAAGAATATAAATTGACAAACTCAGCACATTCTCTCGCATATCTTGAAACCCCCTGAAGGCCCCAAACATTGACCGTTGCAGGACAAAAGCATTCCTTGTGCTTAAGTTCCATGTTGTCAAAAACACAGCCATCAGAATCCACACAAACGAGAAAATCATGATGTTTTTCCATATCTTCTAAAATATTAGCCATAAAACCCCTCTTCTTCAGTCAAGACTAAAGCCTTGTCTCCCAGCGACCACACCAAACAAGGTCGTTGGCTTTACCCTTGAACGGACTCTTGCCAATAATCTTTTCAATGGTTGCCCTAATATATTCTCTAGTAGGAGCATAAGCATTGATAAAGGTCTTAAGCATAGGCACATCAATCAGATGGTTTGTGTAGTTCAAGGATACGCCAATTGTTGGAACCTCTCTAACAAACCAAGGCAGTTCGTTTGAATGAGAAGCCGACCACTTTACTCTTACATTGTTTTCCTGGGCATACCCTTTCATATTGATAAACATGAAAACTACATCGTATTTCTTCTTAAATTCTTCCACGCTCTCAGTTTGCATAATACGAGCACGGTTTAGCACATCCTGCTTTTCACATTCCATCTCATAGTAGTCTGTATGGCAAGTGACCTCAAAACCGGCCCTCTCAAGCTCTTCCACCACAATCTTTTTTGTTTTATCCGTGCCATCTAAAAGCGAGACAGGAGCACTTTCAATGAAATATAATTTACACCTCTTTTTCTTACTCACATCAAAAGGAATAGCCTTCTGAGTATCTTTAACTAATGTAACTGACTCATTTGCACACCAAGATGCAACCTCGTGATGTTCTGGACAACCTACAATACTAAGTCCTTCTTTTGGTGGGAATATTAGATTATTAAGCCCAACTTTTGCCTTAAGTCCAAGAATTCTGTGAAGTGCATCGCTTAAGCGTTCTTCAGTGATAACACCAGACTTATAGCCATCCATCATATAGCCAAAATCTTCATCTGGAACATTGAAGTAGAGGAAAAGATCACAACCACTAGCAATAGCACCAACAACCTGTTCACGTCTTGTAGCCATAGTAGAAAGACCAGCCATATGAGAAGCATCCGTCATAACAAGTCCATTGAAACCAAGCCTGTCACGTAGTAAATCTTGTAGGAGTTCAGGTGCAATGGTTGCAGGCTTTATATCTTCATCTTTCATTCCAGGTCTAAGAAGTTTGCTGTAGGCTGGAAGGCAAATATGACCCACCATAACGCTTTCAAGTCCTGCGTCAAATAGGGCTTTATAGACCTTGCCGTAGGTGGCATCCCACTGCTCTACACTAGTATCATTACAACCCATAAGCAAATGCTGGTCTCGTTCTTCTGAGCCATCGCCAGGGAAATGCTTGGTACAGCAGGCAATCCCACTTTCATGCATACCTTTCATGTAAGCTGTTGCACAGGCAATAATTGTATCAGGATCATCGCCAAAAGCTCTAGTATTAACAATGGTATTTCTCCAGTTAGAAAGAACATCTGAAACAGGAGCAAAAGACCAGTTACAACCAATAGCCTTAGCTTCTTTACCTGCAACTTGACCCATTTTGTAGGCTACTTCAGGACTTGAAGCCGCACAGGCGGCTGGAGTTGCGACCAAAGTTCCTTCTTTAACTGCCCCATTTCCGCCAGCTTCACAGTTAGCTGCAATCAAAATTGGAATTTTGCTGTTATCCTGATAATACTTGTTCTGGTCATAGACTTCAGAAAGAGTACCTCCCTGCCATCTAATTGCACTAATGTGATATTTATTTATCATCTTGTCATAGTGCTCTTTTGTATGAAGATAGTTCATGCCAATAAACAGCTGTCCAATCTTCTCTTCTAATGTCATTTTTGAAATGGTATCTTCAACCCATTTGATTGCATTATCGTCCAAACAAAAAGGCTTTGCTTTTAAATTAACCATAATAACTCCTCCCTAAGCTACCGATAATTTTTTTCTCTTTTCTAAGGCCTGAGCAATTCTTGCCTTTTCTGCA
>CAVJIN010000008.1:0-61017 GCA_963649615.1 bacterium | reverse complement strand
CACCGTATTCTGTTCGTCATCGAATTGACTAGGAAGCCCTCATGCTTCCAAAATAAAAATTTGCAACCAACGGCATATGCAATCGTTGCAAACCTATCTCTTAACCTTCTCTTCTCTAATATCTCTGTAAAAATCTGTTGCAGCGCTCGTTCTTTTGAGCGTGCCTATGTAAACTACTCGATTCGTTTCATAGTGTCAACACTTTTTTTTAAAATTTTTTCATTTTTATTTATTGGAGAGGTTTTTGCAAAACTGTCTTCATGAATCTTGTCTTTGTCTTTACGGTTAAAAGAGCATTTCTTCTAACTTCATAATACACAAAGTATTATTTCAGTTTTCAGAAAGTGCCTTTTATCTCGCAAATCCAAAACCAATCTTCACAAAGCTCATTTTGCAAAAACCTCTGGACATTCTTATTTAATAGCCTCTGCAATAAGACAAGGGTCGTTTCCAATAAGTCCATATACTCTCATTCCCTTTTCTCCGTTATTGAAGGAAACTAGTCGCTTAGCCTCATCAGCAGAATTAACAGTCCACGTAATAACAGGAAGATTCCAATGACTGGTCAAGAACTTTTCATCCACCTGTGAGAATTGGGGCTTTAGATAAGAACTTCTACTCACAATATGGCCAGCTCCATTCCAGAGCGAACGTGGAACGTCATTAGATTTGCAAAAGATATCGGCACAAGGCATACTATGCTTGCAAAGTCGCCCAAACTTGCCCAATGCAAATGGGTTGAAGGAAGATACCAGCACACTGGATTGCACATTGCACTTGCGAATCACGTCCAAAGTTTTCTTGCACAGCTCGCTATTTACTTTGCCCGCCTTCACCTTCAACTCTATATCATATATAAAGCGGTCCCCATATGTGCCCAAAAGCTCCTCCAAAAGCGGAATACGCGCATCAGAAAACTCGGGGCCCTTGAAGGAGCCAACATCAATAGCCTTGAGCTCTGATAAAGTCAGTTCCTCAATCTCCTTACTCACGCCAGCAGTACGCTTAAGAGAAAAATCGTGCGCAACCACCACTTCTCCAGATTTGCAAAGGTGAACATCCAACTCCACGCCATCAACCTCTGGCCTTTTTGCACATGCATCAAAAGAAATCATTGTATTTTCTGGATACAGCTGACTATATCCCCTATGCCCAAAAACCAAAACTTTCCCACTTTCTCTATTCTTCAAGAAAATCTCATCCATGGAGAGCCTCCACGTGAAATCTACCCAAAATCCGCACAAAGGACAACAAAAATGATATACTCCAAGTCATGGAAAACACACCCAAATATCTTCAATATTTACATGCCCTCTCCAATCCCGATATTTTTAATTCTTGGATTAAAGACACCAAAACTAAAATAGATAATAGATTCAACAACCTAGAAAGCCTCTCTTGCCTAGTTTTTAACGCAAATCCCTACACTTTAGGCCATGATTATATCCTAAGCCTCGCATCAAAACGCAGCAGTGCCGTTGTAGTATTTGTAATTGAGGGAAAACCAGACTCTGGCTGTAGAGGAAATCACGAGAACACAAAAATTGAGATTCCCTTTGAAGATAGAATAAAGCTTGTAATAGACGGAGCAAAAAAATACCCAAACATACTTGTTCTCCCTGCAGGACCAGCACTAGTAGGAAGAAACTCTTTTCCCCAGGATTGGAGTACAGAAGAAAAAGGTAGAGCTCACTTATATGCACTGCTAGATTCTCAGCTATTTTTTCAAGAAATAGCACCAAAACTTAGCATAAAAACAAGATATGTAGGCGATGAACCCAGAGACGAGCTATCTGAAATGCACCTTAATGCACTACGACAAGAAAGCAAATTTGCAAAAATACCACTTAGAGTTGCAGAAAGAAAACGCCTTGGAGACAAGTACATCTCTTCATCAATGGTAAGAGAAGCCATATCCCAAGGCGCTTGGGAAACCGTAAAAAATACAGTTCCAGATTTTGTATACGAATATCTAATGCGTTTTGCAAAAAACCTTTAGCGAGTCATTGAGCTAAGAGCTTTGCTATCAATAATACCCTTTATATATATAAGGTAAGAAGCAACAGAAGCAAAAGCTGCTAAAGCAAACAAGACATACATTACAGTATTGAATGTAGCAAGAAGCTGTGCATCAATAGCAATTATCTGACAAACTCTAACGCCAATTCCTAAAACGCTACACAAAGCATAAAGACAAGTTTTAGCCTTACCAAAAATGTTTGCAGCAAGAGCCTTGCCCTTACCCATCATAAGCATCCTAGTAAAAGATTGAGCAAATTCTCTCCAAACTATCAAGATAAAGGCCCAAACCGGCATTATTCCACAAGCTAGAAAACAAGTGAAAAATGTAAGATGACTCATGACATCTGCAAAAGGATCCATTACTTTACCAAGATCTGTAACTAATTTTCTCTTTCTTGCAATCTTTCCATCTAGCAAATCTGTAAGTTCCATCACCCCGTAGATGAGAACTAAGATTACAGAGTATACAATTGGCGACATGTCTTTAATTACATCAACAGAAAAGAAAAACAAAAAAAAGAATGGGGCTAAAACCAATCTTGTAACAGTTATTTTATTAGGTAAATTCATTTTATTACTCCATAGAGAAGAGCTTCTCATATTTTTGCTTAAGATAAACGTCAAAATAAGAAGCATCAAGTTTTGTTCCTGTAACCTTTTCAATTAGGTCGTTTGCAGGATAAATTGCTCCATATTTGTAGTATTTATCGGTCAAATAATTCTTAATTTCATATAAATGACCGTTTCTCATAACAGAATCCACATCAAGATCTTTTTTCATAAAATTCCAAACATGTGAATTAATCAGGTTGCCTAATGCATAGGATGGGAAATATCCAAACATGCCACCTGGCCAATGTACATCTTGAAGAACTCCACTTTGCATGTTGTCTGGCTTCTTTCCTAAAAGTTTTAATGACATCTCATTCCAAGCTTCAGGAAGGTCTGAAACGGTAAGATTTCCATCAAAAAGCTCTTTTTCAAGTCTGAAACGTAGAATTATATGAAGCCCGTAGGTCACTTCATCGGCATTAACGCGAATATCATCGGCCTTAACCCGATTGATGGCACGCATGAAGGAGGAAAATTCAACCCCCTTGGTTTGAGATGGAAAGTAGTCCTTGAAGATTGGAAAATAGTGCTCCCAAAATTGAGGACTTCGTGCCACCAAGTTTTCCCAGAGCCGACTTTGGCTTTCGTGGAAGGCCATATTGACGCCCTCTCCTAGGGATGTGCCCTTAATCCAGCCGTTGCAAGCCCCCATCTCGTAAATTGCGTGGCCACCTTCGTGAACTATGGTGAAAAGTTGGGATGTGACGTTTGGATCTTCGTAGCGCGTGGTAATGCGAATATCGTCCACACCTACAGTAGAGGTGAACGGATGGGCCACCACACCAATAGTGGACCTATCAAATTCAAAGCCCATGTCTGTAAGAACTTGATTTGAGAAAGCTTTTTGCTTATCAATATCGTATTTTTCATACAAGAAAGCTTCGTCCTGTGCTGTCACCTGCTTTGGAGATGATGCTACCTGCTCCATGACGGCCTTGATAGTCTTCTCCATGCCGTCAAAAAGAGTGGCAATCTCTGCAGAGTCAAAGCCCATATCATATTTATATAGAAGAGTATCGTATAAGCTACGCCCATTAGAGGAAAGTTGTGCACTTTCTTTGACCAAAGCCACAAGACGCTCCAAGTATGGGGCAAATGTCTTGTAATCTCCGTTTTTTCTAGATTCAAACCATTGATTTTGGCAATTACTAGAAGCCTCACTTAAAGCCTCAACAAGTTCCAAAGGAAGAACAGATTCATCTTCATAAGCTTTTTTACGCTTACGAATCAAAGCTTTTTGTTCATCTGTGACGTCAGAATTAGTGGCGTCAGAATTAGAAGATTCCAGAACATCTGATAAGACATCAAGAACCTCTTTCATCTTTGGACCCGCAATAATGTTGTGAACCAAAGACGAAAGATATGCCGTTTGCTTTCCTCTTTCTTCTCCACCCTTCTTACTCATAACCGTTTCAAAGTCGTAGCCAAGAACGGCATCAATATGGTTTATAAGAGTTGCCTCTCTGTCCATTTTTTCAAGTAAAGCAAAAGCCTCTAGTTCTTTTTTATTCATCTCAATGTCCTAGTTTCAATGTCCTAGTTTTGTAAAACCTGCAATAAAATTACAGTTGAGCCTTGTCAGCGACCATCTTATTGACTTCATCAATGAAAGCCTGAACTTCAAGACCATTAACTTGCTTTCCACCTCTGTAACGAACAGAAACAAGGTTTCCGGCTTCTTCCTTCTCTCCAACAATAATTGTGTAAGGAATCTTCATGTTAGCAGCAAGTCTAATCTTGTTATTCATTCTATCATCTGAGAGATCACTCGTTACTCTAAGTCCAGCATCTTTGAAAGCCTTCTCAAGTTTCTTAGCATAATCAAAGAACTTATCTCCTACTGGAACAATTCTAATCTGCTCTGGTGCCAACCATGGTGGGAAAGCTCCAGCATAATGTTCCAAGAGAACGCCAAAGAATCTTTCAATAGAACCAAGAAGAGCCCTATGGATCATGTAAGGTCTCTTTTCTACACCGTCTTTATCGACAAAAGTAAGTTTAAATCTTTCTGGAAGATTAAAGTCAAACTGAACTGTTGAAAGCTGCCATTCTCTTCCAATAGCATCCTTAATCTTAAGGTCAATCTTTGGACCATAGAAAGCTCCACCGCCTTCATCAATATCATAAGAAAGACCCTCTTTCTCAACAGCCTTCTTTAGAGCGGCAGTTGCAGCCTCCCACTTTTCTGGTTCACCAACAGACTTTTCAGGTTTTGTTGAAATATAAGCATGAATATCTTGGAAACCAAAGGAATGAAGCATGTAAAGAGAAAATCTAAGAACCTCAATAATTTCCTCGTCCATCTGGTCTGGAGTTACAAAGAGGTGAGCATCATCCTGTGTAAATCCACGAACACGCATGAGACCATGAAGAGCACCGGCCTTTTCGTATCTGTAAACAGTACCAAGTTCAGCCCATCTACAAGGAAGGTCTCTGTAACTCTTCTTGCTGTTTTGATAAATCATGATATGGAATGGGCAGTTCATTGGTTTTGCGTAATAATCAGCTTTATCCATTTCCATTGGAGGATACATACTATCTTTGTAGAAACCAAGGTGCCCTGAAGTCTCCCACAACCAGCTCTTTCCAACGTGTGGAGTATAGACCATCTCATAGCCGTTCTTGTAATGCTCTTCACGCCAGAAGTTTTCAATAATCTGTCTTACTCTAGCTCCCCTTGGGTGCCAGTAAACAAGACCAGGACCAGCTTCCTCATGAAGGCTAAACAAATCTAGTTCTTTTCCAAGTCTTCTGTGGTCTCTCTTTTCAACATCCTCAAGATACTGAAGATAAGCTCTCAAATCTTTTGGATTGGTGAAAGCTGTACCATAAATTCTTGTGAGCATCTGATTGTGCTCATCTCCACGCCAGTAAGCACCAGCAATATTCAAGAGCTTAAAAGAATCGGCTCTAAGTTCTTTTGTAGAAGCAACATGCGGGCCTCTGCAGAGATCTGTGAAATTACCTTGGTTGTAGATGGTTACAGTCTCTCCTTCTGGAATAGCTTCAAGAAGTTCCAACTTAAACTTCTGATCTTTGAACATCTCAGCAGCCTGTGCACGAGTAACTTCAATTCTCTTGAACTCCTTTCCCTGAGAAATTATTTTCTTCATGTTCTCAGTAATTGTTTCAAGATCCTCTGGAGTAAGAGTTCTTGGAAGCTCAAAATCATAGTAAAATCCATTTTCAATTGAAGGCCCTATTGCAATTTGAGCAGTAGGGAAAATCTCAAGAACAGCCTCAGCCATGACATGAGCCATGGAGTGTCTGATCATTTTTAGCTTTTCATCTTGAGAGATCTTTTCTGACATATCTATCTCCTGTAACGCTTAATGCGAATTATACAAATCTCGCCTTGGATTGTATTCCAATGACATAGGTTTTTCAATATGCATGGCTTTATATGTGCATGGCTTTATATTGCCTGCAATGCCTCTTCAACCCTTTTAATCTCCAACATAGGCGTAGAAGATCCTGAAAGAAGCGCCACCGTCTCATACTCTTTCAATTTTTGCATGAGATTATGGTCTATGCTCGCCACATTTTCCACCAAGAACACTGGTTTTCCACTTTTTTCCGCCATCTTGGCAAGATTTCTCGTATTTGCACTTTTACGACCGCCAACCACAACTACACAATCACATTGACACGCAAGCTCATACCCCGCCTGTTCTCTTTTTTCACAAAGAGGACATGGAGTATTCCCAAAACCGATATTTTTATAATTCTCTTTCAATAAATCTGTTATGGTCTTGTAATCTTCTTTTGGGAAAGTAGTCTGTGTCACAACAAAAACTTCTTCTTTTGGATTTATTGCGTTTGATTGTATCAATTTATTTGCATCTTCTAAGCATGTAACTAGGGTTGTTTTAGCCAAAATTCCCTCTTTTGTCTCCACACCTTGAAGACCTACGGTCTCAGCATGACCATCAAAACCAAGAATAATTATAAACTTTCCTTCTTTTGCAGCCTTTCTAATGGCGTTAGCACCCTTTAAGACCGTTGGACAAGTAGAATCAACCAGTTGGAAATTCGCGTTTTGAAAGGCTCTTCTGTCACAATCTCTAATGCCATGAGCCCTAACAAGAGCAATACCTGGGATATTACCAACAGGAGTTTTAATTGGAAGAAGACCCTTTTCTTCAAAATAAGAGACTACGAAATCATTATGTATGAGCTTGCCTAAACTATAACAAGGAAGTCCTTTTTCTTTTGCAAGATTAATACACTCTGTTGCCTGTTTGATAGTATTAAAAACACCATAACAAAAGCCTATAATGGGACTTTTTTTAACAATCATAACCATTTCCTAAAAAAAATACTCCCACTTTCTAGGAGTATTTCTACGAGTTTTTTGCAAAATCTCGTCAGTCTTTCTTTTCTTCTGTTGCAACTTCAGCCTTTGGTGATTCTTCTGCTTTTGGAGCCTCAACTTCAGCTGGTTTCTCTACTTTTTCAACCTTCTCGGCCTTCTCTTTCTTGGAAGATGAAGTTGTTTCTGGTTTCTTGTCTAGAACTTGAGAGATAGCATTCTTACTAAACTCAATTCTTGTATTATCGTCAACTTTGATAATAACAGTATTATCTTTAACAACAGCAACTGTTCCTCTAATTCCACCAATTGTAACAACCTTGTCACCTTTCTTCATTGCAGCAAGCATGTCACGAGCTTCTTTGTCTCTCTTTTTCTGTGGTCTAATCATCAAAAAATAGAAAATAAGAATGATAAGACCAAAAGAAAGTAGCGTTGTCCACATTGAACCAGCACTTGATGCACTTGATGAAGTTGTGGTGGCAGTAGTACCAAGAGCCATTATTAATGAATACATATTAAGACCTCTCTTTTATTGTTTAGAACGTTCAAGTAAGAATACACGTATGCGAAACAATTGTCAAATGACAAAAAAGGCTACAGCCAAACGCGGATAACCCGATATTTGTTGTAGCCTTTCCTTATCACTGGGAGATTATTACATCATCCAGATTATTACATCATACCACCCATTCCACCTGCACCAGGAGCTGGAGCTGGTTCTGGAGCTGGGATATCAGTAATAGCACATTCTGAAGTAAGAATCAGAGCAGCAATGCTTGCTGCATTCTGAAGAGCGCTTCTTGTTACCTTTACAGGGTCAATAATACCGGCAGCAACCATATTAACCCACTTGTTGCTGTTAGCATCATAACCAATTCCCTTTTCACTGTTCTTACACTTATCAGCAATGATAGCACCATCTTCACCAGCGTTTTCTGCAATCTGGCGCATAGGTTCTTCAAGAGCTCTACGAACAATCTTGTAGCCAATAACCTCTTCATCTGTAAGAGCTGAGAGGTCATTGCCTTCCATTTTCTTAGCAGCCTGAACAAGAGCTACACCACCACCAGGGATAACACCCTCTTCAATAGCTGCACGTGTTGCGTTAACAGCGTCTTCAACTCTGTGCTTTCTTTCTTTGAGTTCAACTTCTGTAGGAGCTCCAACATTGATAACAGCCACGCCACCAGCAAGTTTTGCAAGACGCTCTTGAAGCTTTTCACGGTCATAATCACTTGTAGTATCAGCAATCTGCTTCTTAATCTGAGCAATTCTATCTTTAAGACTTGCAGAATCACCAAGACCATTAATAATAGTTGTGTTCTCTTTTTCTACCTTAATGCTCTTTGCTCGTCCAAGCTGTGAAAGTTCTGCACTCTCTAGCTTCATACCAAGCTCTTCACTAATAACCTGACCACCTGTAAGAATTGCAATATCTTCAAGCATTGCCTTTCTTCTATCACCAAAGCCTGGGGCCTTGATTGCACAAACATTGAGAGTTCCTCTGAGAGAGTTAACAACCAATGTTGTAAGAGCTTCACCATCAACATCTTCTGCAATGATAAGAAGAGGCTTGCTTGTTTGAACAACTTTCTCAAGAATAGGAAGAAGTTCTTTCATTGAAGAAATTTTCTTGTCATAAATGAGAATATAAGGATCCTCTAACAAAGAAGTCATGTTTTCACGGTTATTAGCAAAATAAGCTGAAATGTAACCACGATCAAACTGCATACCTTCAACGAAATCAGTTGTAGTCTCAATATTCTTGGACTCTTCAACGGTAATAACACCATCCATACCAACCTTTTCCATTGCGTTAGCAATCTCTTCTCCAATAACCCTATCATTGTTGGCAGAAATAGAAGCAACCTGTGTGATTTCTTCTTTCTCACTTACTGGTTTTGCCTCAGACTTGATTTCAGCAACTGCATCTGCAACAGCCTTATCAATACCACGTCTAATACCCATTGGGTTAACACCAGCAGAAACACTCTTCATGCCTTCTTTTGTAATTGCCCAAGCAAGAACTGTTGCAGTTGTGGTTCCATCACCAGCAACATCGTTTGTCTTAGAAGCAACTTCCTTAACAAGTTGAGCACCCATGTTTTCGAACGGATCTTCAAGTTCCACTTCACGTGCAACTGTCACACCATCTTTTGTAATCATTGGAGCGCCATACTTCTTATCAAGAAGAACTGTACGTCCCTTTGGACCCAAAGTAGTCATAACTGCTTTTGCAATCTGTTCAACACCAGAAACCAAGGATTTTCTTGCATCCTCACTAAACTGAAGCTGTTTAGCCATAAATTTATCTCCTAAAATAATAATCAAATCTCGGTGGTCCACGACCAACCTTAGAAAAGATACAAAAGAATGGATTAGAAATCAAGCAAAGTTATTGAGGAAATATCATTGCACTCATACCAAGAGCAAAAACTGCGGAGAAGACATTAGAAAGGAGATTTACCATATCATTGTCAATCCAACGAACACCTTGTACTAACTCAAGTTTTTGTCCCTCTTTATATTCCCTCTCTGTAAGTTCTCCAGTATCAGGATCTTTGTAGTGTGCTTGGGCACAAGCACCAAGATATGAATCAACTATGCACCCCATAAAACCTGTGAGAGTAATCACACTTAAAGCAAGCCAAAAATCAGAATTACTGCCAAGATAATCTTTAAAAAAAATAGACCAAGAAAGACCAATTACAAGAGAGGAAATAAAGGCTGTAGCAGTTCCTAATAGTGTAATTCCTCCAGAAAGACCTTTTGGGACAGGTGTAAGAGTTCTAATTGAGACAGGAGGTCTTTTGCTAAGTCTTCCTATTTCGCCTGCAAAAGTGTCACTAGTTGCTTCTGCTATGGCGGCACCAAGCAATATCAAAGAAGAAATTTTACCGGTACAATACCACATGAGAGCGCCAATAGTAGCCATAAGACCATTAGCGAGTACCTGCATTACATCCCTTTTTGAGCCTTTCTTTTCTATGGTTCTTTCTTTTAAGGATTGTTCTAAAATTCGCCTTGAGATTTTTCCAACAACATTACTTCCAACAAAGAAAAGTAACAACAAAAGAAATCCTTCACTTTTAGAACACCAAAGAACTACCACTCCAATTACAAAGGCTGCAATAGCTCCAGACAAATCTAATGACTGTTTTTTTAATGCAATAAGAGCAAATAAAGCAATTAATCCAACAATAAAAAGCAAAGACCATGGCCACTTCAAAGAAAATAAGAAGTCATCAACATACTGAATCATATAAGGCTCGCCAAAAAGAAAACTACAACAGGAACAGTCACATTATCAAGTCCCAATGGAGTAAGTGCTTCAGCAACAGTAGAAACAAAGCCAACTATTATAGAACAAATAGCAAGAACAAAAATAGAAAGACTCAAATCACAAAGCCAAAACTTCAAAGCAAAAACAATCAAAGAGACAATAATCCACATTGTGACAGAGCCTACAACACTCTTATCACTATGCTTAAAAACTTTTTTCTTTCCAAACTTTTGGCCCAAGATAGCTGCAAAGCCATCACCATATCCCATACCCAAAAGAGCACATCCAACAGCCACCTTATCTCCAATACCAAACTCTACTAACAAAATAAGTAGAATTAAAGATAAAGGGTAATACACCACTCCCCAACTACGAGTTTCAGACTGTTTGCCAATTATTGACGCAAATCCACCACTGATAGTTAAAACAAAATTAAGAACAGCAAAAAAAGCAAGCCCAACAATAGCCCAAATCCCAGTCTCAAAGCAATAATAATAGATAAAGAACCAGTTTGAGACACCAATGTGAACAATTTTTCTAGCAATCTCCGAACAGGAATGGCCCAATTTTTTCTTGCCAAAACGAACAACCAAGAGGGCCATCACCATGCAAAAGCCAACTAAACAGGCTGAAAGAAAAACCCCCAAAAGATCACCATGCACGGCCACCACCTCCGCCAAAGCCGCCACCAGAGAAGCCTCCAGAACCAAATCCGCCACCGCCAACATGCAAACCAGGATTTGAGCTACTTGAGGTCTTAGGAATAATTGCAGCAGGTAAAGATCTATACATTCTTGTGGTCATTCTAGATAAGTAGTAAGCATCTATTGCAGAAGGACCTCTGTACCACTGAGCCGGAGGAATTACTATACCTTCAAATTTCTTAGCCCACTTATCTTCAAGCCCCAACACAATGGCATAACTTAAAGTGTGATAATACAATAAAGGGTCATCCTTGATTAAGAGTTGCAACACAGACAACTCCACTTTTTCAATGAACTCTCTATACCCCAAAACTTGCTCCAGCATCTTATTTCCATACGCACTACGCTTTGGCATAATTGCAGCCATAAAAGAAATGCCTGCACTTCCCAACACAGACACAGTAACCTGCAAGAAAGCCTCACCTCCCAAGTATTTGCTGGCCACTGCATATAAAATCCCAAAGCCGATAACACTAGGAATTAAGCATAATACAATTGAAAAAAAGTTTGACTTTCTTACATGCCACTTACTAAAGAGCTTTGCAAAAAAGGCTGCATTAAAAAGGGCAATGAAAAAGGCCATAACAAGTACAACATATGAAGAGTCATCAGGAAATTGGCACAAGGCTAGTCTACAACATAAGAAAACAATAGGAAGCGTAGCTAAAAAAGAAAACAAAAACGATAGCCCAACACTCTTTGGTTCTGTCAATTTTTTTTCTTTTGTAAAGAATCCGGCTGTTTTTTCCTTGGTTCTAACCAAGCATTCATAAAACCTCTTTCTCTTCAAATCCTCAAAAGAAACTGTATCTCCAACCTCACAGCCTTTAAAAAATCCATTGAAAAGGTTCGTCTCCAAAGAAGGGATATTCTCCCCTTTTTCTATAGCATAAGACTCAATATCTCTTAGTTTTGTAAAAGTAAACTCTTCTTTTTCTTCTTCATTGATTGATAATAGCCCTTTGTCAGCCCAATAGAAAAGCATAGAAATAACATCTTTATCGTTTGCTGATTTATCATACAAATAGCCTACCAAAAGAGGAGAAAGGCCTTCAGGAGCTTCAAATCTAGCAGAGATAATTGGAATAGGATCTCTTCCATTCATTAGCCAAGCAACAACCGCCAACGCAAATAAAAGAACAGTCAAAAGTGGGTTTAATATTTTAAAAAGAGCCCTGTAATCCCATGGTTTGTGCGCATCCACATACCATCCTTCTGGTAATTGAACCCTAACAGTTAAAGCCTCATAAGACTTTAAAGAAGAACAAGTCCCAGAAACGGTCACAGAACCATCGGAATTTTCAATTATTGTATAAGTGACACCATCATTGGATGTGGAGCCATAAGAGCCAGATGTAAACCAGATGTTATCTTCTATGATGGATTTCAAGCCGTAGCCATCTGAAGCAGGAAATGTAATTGAAAAGCTAACGTTTCTGATTGGACATTCCCACCCAGAACCAACGATATTATAGTAAAACTCGTCATAGCCATCATTTAAGTCTGCAAACATATCGCAATCATAGGTAATAGTATAGTCTTTATATCCATTGACTACGGTATCTTCAGAGCCAATTCTTAGTATGTAATATCCTTCTGATTTATAGTCGGTATATGGGTCTGTGCATGTAACATTACTAATTTTAGCTGTTACTCCGTTGTAAGAGGTGTAATCGTAAGGAATTTCTCTATAGAATCCGTGATGTGGTCCATTGAAATAAAACCTTAAATTCTCTGTAATGCTATAAACATCGTTTCTGCCAACTTCAATAGAGATGTTGTACTGGTCAATATAATAACTTGTTTGAGCGAAAAGAGAACTCAAACAAATTATTAATAAAATGGCTACAACTAGCTTTTTTTTCATATTTAATTATTAAAATTAACCTTCACGTTCTGGCGCTCTTCGTTAGCAACTTCAAGATAAGACATCTTCTTAAACTTTCCACCAAAAATTCCAACAATCAAAGAAGTGGGGAATATCTCAATAGTGGTGTTGAATGTCTTAACTACAGCATTGTAGTACTTTCTTGCCATAAGAATATCTTTTTCCAATGAAGAAAGCTGATTTTGAAGTTGAGTGAAGTTAGTATTTGCCTTAAGTTCTGGATAGGCTTCTGACAAAGCAAAAAGACTTTTAAGAGTACCAGCAAAGGCATTATCTGCCTTGTCTTTTTCTTCAATTGTTCCTGCATTCATTGCCTTATTTCTAGCTTCAATAACAGCAGTAAGAGTCTTTTGTTCATGACTTGCATAGCCTTTTACTGTCTCCACTAAATTAGGAATAAGGTCATATCTCTGCTTAAGATGTGCATCAATTTGAGCGTAAGCTTCTTCACCCTGATTTTTCAATTTAACACACTTGTTGTATGTAGAAATAACAAGCAAAACTAAAACAAGTACAACAGCAATAATGATAAATGCCATTTTAATCCTCCTGATTAAATTTCTAACAGTTTAGCATATGCTTCAAGGTTCTCGTCTCCTTCACAGCCCGCGAGAACTTTTTTAGCCAAAATTTTTCCAAGTTGAACACCTTCTTGGTCAAAACTATTAATATTCCAAACAAAACCTTGGAACATTACCTTATTTTCAAAGTGAGCTAGAATTGCACCCAATGTAAATGGAGTAAGTCTATCTGCAACCAACACACTAGAAGGTCTAGATCCATCAAATTCCTTGTTTGGATTTTCTTTATTATCCTTTCCACAAGCAAAAGCAACCATTTGAGCTACCAAGTTTGCCTTAAGTTTTGTTTGACTTGTAGATCCTCCGCTTACACTGTCCAACGCTCCTTGAGCCCCTTTAAACCCAATAAACTGCATTGGTACAATGTCTGTTCCTTGGTGCAAAAGCTGATAGAAAGAATGTTGCCCGTTAGTTCCTGGTTCTCCAAAGATTACCGGTCCAGTTTGGTAACTAACTTTCTGTCCAAATCTATTAACATGTTTTCCATTAGACTCCATGTCTAGTTGCTGAAAATGTGCCGGCATTCTATTTAGACACTGACTATATGGAAGAACCGCACTATATGGATAGCCAAGGACATTTCTCAAATAAACTCCAATCATGGCATCCATGAGAATTCCATTTTCCCTAATGTTTGGATTTAATGCGGCAACATCCTCTGCGTGTGCACCATCAAGCAAAGCCTTAAAAACATCAAAGCCATAAGTTAATGAAATAATTACTCCTCCAACGGCACTAGTAGAAGAATATCTACCACCAATGTAATCATCCATATAAAATGCTTTAAGAATATTTGTATCTTTTGCGAGTGGACTTGTATTGCTAGTAACTGCAACTACGTGTTTTTCTGGCACTAACCCTTGTATGCCACTTTCTCTCATAACTTTAAAGACTAAGTCTCTGTTTGCAAGAGTTTCTTGAGTGGTTCCACTCTTGGAAACTAAGATAAACAAGGTGCTCTCAAGGTCCAAACCTTCAAGCACTTGCGCCGCATCATCTGGGTCTACATTAGAGATGAATTTTGCTTGCAGTTTTTCTGCACAACCATCTTGCGCTCCAATTAGAGCGAGGGCATGACACAGCGCTCTTGGCCCTAAATCTGAGCCTCCAATACCAATTTGGACCATTGTTTTTATTTTCTTGCCTGTTGAACCCAAAATTTCACCACTGCGAACTTTTGTGGAAAAATCTTTTATTTTTTCAAGTTCCTGAGCATAAAACTCACCTTTCTCAACGCCATCGGCATTAACAAAAACACCTTCAAGAACACGTCCTCTTGTAAGCTGATGAAGTACGTGCCGGTTCTCGCCCACGTTCATAATCTCGCCAGAAAGAAGTGCTCTATATTTGGAAATTAGCTCTTGCTCGTTTGCAAGCTCTTGAAGAACATCAAGCGTACTGTCGTCAACAGGAAGAGCTGCGTAATTATATTTGAGAGTGCCGGCCTCCGCTATGGTGTACGAATTAACTCGCTTTGCATTGAGTCCTTGTTTGATATTAAATGGTTCGCACTTTAAAAGTTTAGCAAAGCTCTTAGTTTCATCTAAATTAATATAATTCATCACCGTCACTCCTTTTTCCGCAGGCTAAAGATTTTGAGAAAGCTACAAACGCAATCTATACAAATTATACGCACAAACGGCGCAACTAAACAACAACCTAAGCACACACAGCAAAGGAACAAAGAAGGTTATTTTAAGAGATTTTTGCAAAATGAATAAAAATTTAATTTAAATCACTCATCGGTCTCGGGAATTCGAGCTTTAAAACTTTCAAGGAGATCTTCTTTTGTGACTCCCTCTCGCAAAACAATCAAAACTGTATCATCGCCAGCGAGAGTTCCCAAAATCTCTGGAAGACTAAGGGTTTCAAGCGCTAGGGCTACGCTGTTTGCATGTCCACTTCTTGTTTTTACAACTCCAACGTTTCCACTAAACTCAATGGAAACAACTCCACGTCTTACATCTTGAATGTAGCTTTTTTCCGATTCCGCAACTAAATCTGTTTCAGGTAAGGAATAATAATACCCACTCCAACCGTCTGAGATTTTTCCAACCTTGAGGGCTTTGAGATCTCTTGACAATGTTGCTTGAGTTACATCAAAACCTTCTTCTTTTAGAAGAGTAAGGAGTGTATCTTGGTTATCTATCTTATTCTTTTTAATTAAGTCTTTAATTGCTGTGAGTCTACCGTATCTCTGTTTCATGGCTTCATCCTCTCTTTTGACCATTGATAAGGATACTATGAACTTGCAATGAAAAGCAACAAAAATGCATAAAAATGCCACAAGGACCAAGAATTTTAATTCGCCGGTATTTGGGATACAGTACAAGAAGCAAATCATGGGACAGTGCTCTGTTGCACGGCCCATGATGTAGCGACGCAGTAATGCACCCAAAGACCAAGAATTACTCTAGCTCAAAGGAACCCATGTATAGATCATGATACACCCCATGCTCCGCAATAAGCTTCTCATGGTTACCACGCTCAATAATACGTCCGTGATCGAGGACCATAATGACATCGGAATTCTGGACGGTGGAGAGGCGGTGTGCAATCACAAAGACAGTACGACCATTCATGAGGCGGTCCATACCACTTTGAACAAGGGACTCTGTGCGGGTATCAATTGAGGAAGTGGCTTCATCCAAAATCATGACTGGTGGGTTAGAGACAGCTGCACGGGCAATAGAAAGAAGCTGACGTTGACCTTGAGAGAGGCCACTACCGTCGCCCTTGAGGACTGTGTTGTAGCCGTCTGGAAGCATACGAATAAAGTTATCGGCATTGGAGAGCTTGGCCGCTGCAATGCACTGCTCGTCTGTAGCCTCTGGGTTGCCGTATCGAATGTTTTCCATGACGGTGCCGGTAAAGAGATTGACGTCTTGGAGAACAATGCCTAGAGAGCGGCGCAAATCAGCTTTCTTGATTTTGTTAATGTTAATGCCGTCATAGCGGATTTTGCCATCTGCAATATCATAGAAACGGTTAATAAGATTTGTGATTGTGGTTTTACCTGCTCCCGTTGCACCTACAAACGCAATTTTTTGTCCGGGTTCGGCGTACAAGGTAATATCATGAAGGACTTCCTTACCGGGCACATAGCTGAAGTCTACGTGGTCAAAAACAATACGGCCTTCTAGCTTGGTGTAGGTAAGAGTTCCGTCTCCGTGTGGATGTTTCCATGCCCAAAGCCCAGTGTGCTCCTTGGTTTCTGTAAGTGTGCCGTCTGGGCTTTCTGTGACGTTAACAAGTGTAACATAGCCGTTGTCTACTTCAGGTTTTTCATCCATGAAGGAAAAAATTCTGGAAGCGCCGGCAAGGGCAATAACTATAGAGTTAAACTGGTTAGAGATTTGTGAAATTGGGTTGATAAAGTTTCTTGAGAGAGTCAAAAAAGATGCAATTGTACCCAAAGAAAGAGTATTAATACCTGCAAGACATAAATTTGAGGTTCCACTTATTGCCATGTAACCACCAATGATGGCTATAAATACATAACAAATATAACCCACGGAGTTCATCATTGGCATCATGGTATTTGCCATACTTGTAGTGAGGTAAGCATTCTTAGCCCAATCTCTGTTTTTATTTTCAAGCCCTTCGAAGTTCTTGTCCTCGTGGCAGAAAACTTTGATGACTTTCTGGCCGTTGACCATTTCTTCAACATAGCCATTAAGTTTTGCCAGAGATGTTTGTTGAGCTATGGAAAATCTTCCAATTCTAGAAATGAAAACTTTAATCAATCGCATCACAACAAAGACAATAAAGCAGACTACACATGTCAACCATACGCTTTGATATAACATGCAAACAAATACCGTAACAATGGTGAATGCCGATGACACTAATTGTCCCATTGACTGAGTAATCATTTGTCTTAAGGTGTCTGAATCATTGGTGTAAAGGCTCATAATTTCGCCGTGCGTATGGGAATCAAAGAAGGCAATTGGAAGAGTTTGCATCTTATTAAACATGTCATCTCTAATGCTTTTTAAGGTTCCCTGAGCAACTTTAACCATAAGTCTTGTATAGACCAAAGTAGACAAAACTCCAATCACAAAGATGGCCGCAAATGTAGCTAATGCCTTCAAAAGTCCAGTGAATACTGGATTTTGTACCATCAATAGAGGTGTGATGTAAGAATCAATTAATGCTTGAAGGAACATTGAAGCACCTGCACTTGCCATTGAACTTACGAGAATACAAAAGGCAACAAGGATAAGAGTTGCTTTATATGGCTTCATGTAAAAGAAGAGCCTTTTCATGGTATTAAAATCCATTCTTGGACGTGGACGTCCAGGTTGCGGACCTTGTGCGCTTTCTGCTTTGTTTTTTCCTGCTTTGTCCAAAGCCATTCCTTTCTTAAACTCTTCTTTTATCTCTTTTTTTATCTGTTCTTCTTTTGAATTTTTCTTAAATAAGCTCATTTGTTGTCTCCCTTCAGCTGAGATTCGTAAACCTCTCTGTAGATACTACAACGCTCCAATAGCTCCTCATGCGTACCTATATCGTTTACCTTCCCGTCATCTAGAACAATAATCCTATCAGCATTTTGAACCGAGCTAATTCTCTGTGCTATAACAATTTTAGTTGTCTCTGGCATATAATTTGACAGTGCCTTTTGAATGCTTGCATCTGTATGCGTGTCAACAGCACTGGTGGAGTCGTCCAAAATTAGTATTTTTGGTTGTGCCAAGAGGGCTCTAGCAATACAAATTCTCTGCTTTTGTCCTCCAGAAACATTCACACCACCCTGCTCTATATAAGTATCGTAACCTTTTGGCATAGCAGAAATAAAATCATGCGCACAAGCTAGTTTACATGCCTGAATCATCTCTTCATCCGTGGCATTTTCGTTTCCCCACCTGAGATTTTCCTTCAATGTGCCCGAGAATAAATCATTCTTCTGAAGCACCATAGCAACACTTTTTCTCAATGTCTCAAGGTCGTATTTTCGCACATCCACGCCACCAACCTTAACGCAACCCTCCGTGACATCATAAAGTCGCGGAATAAGCTGCACTAAAGACGACTTTGACGAGCCCGTGCCTCCAATAATGCCAATGGTCTCACCAGATCTAATATGAACATCCACGTCATCCAGCACCTTCTTGTCCGCCTTAGACGCATACACAAATCCAACGTGATTGAAATCAACACTTCCATCTTTAACTTGCATGACAGCATCTTGGGGATTAGAGATATCGGTCTTCTCCGTCAAGATTTCTACAATTCTTTTAGCCGATGCCTGCGAGATGACAATCATTGATAAAATCATGGATAGCATCATAAGACTCATAAGGATTTGCGATGCATATGTAAAAAGAGCTGTCAGGCTGCCTGTGGTTAATCCCAATGCACTATTGTTTCCACTTGCAATGATGGCCTTTGCACCAAACCAAGAGATTAGAAGCATACAGGTGTACATGCAAAACTGCATTAAAGGACCATTAAGAGAAATTATTTTCTCGGCCTTTGAGAAATTAGTCTTAATTGAAGTACTAACCTCTTGGAACTTATCCTCCTCATGTTTTTCCTGATTAAAGGACTTAACAACCCTAATTCCTCTGACATTTTCCTGGACAATGTTGTTCAACTTATCATACGTTCTGAATACCTTGTCAAAAATAGGATGAACCGAATGAGAAATAAGCCACAACGGAAGAGCCAAAATAGGAATGGCAATAAGAAACATCATTGAGATATCGCTGTCAACCTTAAAAGCTGCAATAACAGCAAAAATCAGCATAGCAGGAGATCTTACAGCAATTCTAATAATCATCTGATATGCGTTCTGAATATTAGTAACATCCGTTGTCAAACGTGTAACAATTGAAGAAGTAGAAAACTTATCTATATTAGAAAAAGAAAAATTTTGGACATTCTTATACATATCTTCTCTCAGATTTGCTGCAAAACCAACGGAGGCCTTAGCTCCAAACCTTGCAGAAAGAATTCCTGTAGTCATAGCAAAGATAGCTAGGAGAAGTAACAATAAACCATACTTCCAAACACAAGCCATATTGCCAACGCCAATACCCTTATCAAGTAACATTGACATACAAATTGGAATAACAATTTCAAACACAACTTCAATCATGGAGCAAAAAATGGTCAAAATTGAAGCACCCTTTTGCTCTCTAATGCTGTGCATAAGTGTTTTCACCACAGATTGCTTTTTATTCATTCTTCCAATTCTCCTAAGTTTTCATAAATAATCTTTAAGGCATTCTCTAGCACTAAAATTTGCTGATCAGACAAGGAACGGAGCATCTTTTGCTCATTTTCGTCAATCATTTTGCACATATCTTCTCCTAGAGCAATTGCCTTCTCCGTGATAGTTACAATTCTGTTTCGCCTATCTTTTTGATCCATTGAGCACTCAACAAAACCTTTTTCCTTCATGCGAGCAATAAGACCAACTACAGTAGGATGAGAAACTCCTAAGTAGTCTTCAATGTCCTTTTGCATTGCACTTCCTCCACTTTCGTCTAGAAATCTAAGTATCCTACTTTGGGAAAGGGTTAATCCATGTTCTAGTAAATTTGCATCAGCCTTAGTTCTTAGTTTGTCGTTAACAAGCTTAAGCAGATACCCAACTTTTCTGTCACCCTTTGTGCTATCTTCCTTCATAAAAACCTCAAAACATGTAGCATGCTACATATAATACGTAGCATGCTACAAAATATATGAAATTCGCATTTTTTTGACAAGTAGATTTTTTCAATAATTTTTGCTTGGTTTTTTCTGTTGGGCTTGCTATTGTTTGGACCCTACCACTATCATGAGCAAACAGGAGAGCATCATGTCTTTTTCGCAAATTGCAATTGTCTTAGCACTAGGAATTATAGAAGGAATTACAGAGTGGCTTCCCATATCTAGCACAGGCCACATGTTACTCTTTGATAACATTCTTACAATAAACGCCTCAGAAAGTTTCAAGAGCATGTTCTTTGTTGTAATTCAACTTGGTGCTATTCTTGCCGTAGTAATTCTATACTGGCACAAGCTTTGGCCCATTGCAAAAGAGAATAATAATTTTATCTGGAAAAAAGAAACACTCAACCTTTGGCTCAAAACAATAATAGCAATCATTCCTTCTGGCCTAGTGGGAATTCTGCTAGACAACTGGATGGAAGAGCATCTTCACACTCCACTTGTCATTGCTTTGGCTCTGATTGTATACGGAGCCCTCTTCATAGTAATTGAACAACAAAACAAAACAAAAACCCCAATTACAAAATCCACAGCTGATATAACAATACGCCTTGCACTCTATGTGGGACTCTTTCAAATCCTCTCCCTTGTGCCCGGAACCTCCCGCTCTGGGGCAACCATAATTGGAGCACTGTTGTTAGGCTTTGACAGAACAACAGCCGCTGAATTTTGCTTTTTCATGGGCATCCCCACTATGGCAGGAGCTTCCCTTATAAAACTTCTTAAGTTTGGCTTCAGTTTCACCGCTACAGAGGTTCTTATTCTCTGTATTGGATCCTTAACGGCCTTTTTAGTCTCCCTAGCAGTCATAAAGTTCTTGATGTCTTACATCAAAAAGCGCGATTTCACCATCTTTGGCATCTACCGCATTGCCCTTGGCTCTTTAATCCTTGCGCTGTTAGCACTGAAATAACAATTCCAAAATCTTCTCTCTTAACTACCTTTCTAACACTAACTTGAAATTTTCAATGAAAACTGCTTAATTTGGACTTTTTCATTACTTTTTTTAATGAAAATGCTATTTTTTTCTCTTTTTCATTAAAAATTCTTAAGGTACGGCTCATCCAGAAGTGACGCCGCAGCTCGCCCAAGATTCAAGAAACTCGTTTCGCAGGAGATTGGGATGAGTTGCTAGAAACGAGGGATGAGACAGTACTAAGGTACGGCTCATCCAGAAGTGACGCCGCAGCTCGCCCAAGATTCAAGAAACTCGTTTCGCAGGAGATTGGGATGAGTTGCTAGAAACGAGGGATGAGACAGTACTAAGGTACGGCTCATCCAGAAGTGACGCCGCAGCTCGCCCAAGATTCAAGAAACTCGTTTCGCAGGAGATTGGGATGAGTTGCTAGAAACGAGGGATGAGACAGTACTAAGGTACGGCTCATCTAGAAGTGACGCCGCAGCTCGCCCAAGATTCAAGAAATAAAAAACCCCATGGAAAAAAGGAGGTCAAACCATGGGGGAACAAAAGGAGGCTGAGATAATTCATCTCACGCCACGCAAAATACTTCTTTTTTATAAAAATGACAATACTTTTTTCAAAAAATTTGCAAATTTTTTGCGAAATTTTTCAAGAAAAACATTTATTTGTTTACTAAACAACAAATTAGCCTTTATTTTTTTTCGTCAAACTTTTCTTTTAAAACAGTCAGATTTTTCATGAAATCATCAAAAGGTTCATTTAAAAGATCTTTACATTGCTTCTGAAAACCATCATACAAAGAAACAAACTGAACACCAAAAGGAGTAAGAGAAGCACCTATCCTGCAAGAACCACCACGCTTACGTTCCAAAACTCTTTGGCCCAATGCACTTTCTAAGTTTTCAACCATTTTAAAAGCTTTTGAATAGGAAATTCCAAGATTTATAGCAGCGGATCTTAAAGAACCACATTCTTCAATTTTTTGGAGAAGCCAAAGGACGCCAATCCCCATGAATTTCTCCTGAGAATCCTCCAAATACAATTTTACTTTAAGACTGTAGTCGTCCATTATTCTTCCTCCATACTATACTTCAAAACAGTTCAAGTTGCTCACTTGGGCCTGTAGCGACAACTTTAGAGTCAGCGTCAACAGCACAACTAGAGCCAATCATTTCCAAGAACTCCTCTTCACTAATAACTCTAACTCCTAAAGCTCTAGCTTTTTGAAGTTTACTTCCGGCTCCTTCACCGGCAAGGAGGCAAGTTGTTTTAGAAGAGACAGAAGAGACTTCAACTCCTCCTCTCTTGGTAACTTCTTCCATAGCCTTTCCTCTGGGATTAAAGGTTTTAAATGTACCTGTAACACACCAAGACTGGCCTGCAAAAATCTGCTCTAAACCTGCGTCTGTAATAGACTCGCCAGAAGCAGACATCTTAAGTCCCGCAGAACGTAGAGCATCAATTGTCTTGAGAATATGAGGATCTCTTAGCCCACTAACAATCAAAGAAGCAGTAACAGGCCCAATCCCTTTAATAGAGGAAAGTGATTCCTCGCCATCACTGGAGGCAAGATCTAACAATTTGTCCATGTTGTCATATCCAGCAGAAAGTACTAATTCAACAGCTTTTTTTCCAAATTCAGAAATGCCCAATGAAACCAAAACCTGCTTAAAAGGAGTCTTTTTACTATTGACTAACGCCTTTTTGATACTCTCTATCTTCTTGCCCTCAGAGCCAAAACCCTGCACACCCCGTAACGAATCATAGTTAAATGAATACAAATCTTCAACTTCTTTAACACCAAAATTATCGTATAGAAAATCAGTAGTCTTAGGCCCCAAACTCTCAATATCCATTTGACCTTTTGCACAGAAAAAACTCAAACGTCCTTTAGCTTGAGCAGGACAGTCATAATTAGAACAAAAATGATGTGCTCCACGCTTAACAATCAAAGCACCACAAATAGGACAATATTCAGGCATCTTCCAAGTAGTATTGCCTTCATTGTTTTTTTCTATAACAGCTTCAACCGCAGGAATAACATCTCCACGCTTGGAAATGGCAACAGTGTCACCTACAGCTAACTCAAGCTCATTAACATAATCTTGATTATGCAAAGTAATATTCTTAATAGTGCTTCCGGAGAGTTTGGTCTCTTTTATACGGGCCATTGGAGTAATTCTTCCAGTTCGCCCAACTTGAACATCAATACTCTGAACAACTGTTTCAGCCTGAGGAGCCTCAAATTTATAGGCAATAGCCCATCTAGGGTGATGTTCTGTATAACCCAGCTCTTCGCGAGTAGAAAGCTCATTTACTTTCACAACAAGCCCGTCAATCTCATACGGAAGAGCTTTTCTTTTCGTAGTAGCATCTAAAATTACAGCAGGAATATCTTCAAACGAGCCTGATCTTCCATCTAAATCAGCAGATTTTAAACCAGTCTCGGCTTCTTCTTTTGTCTTGCAAAAATAGGTCAAATGAGGATCAACAGTGAAACCTAGGGCTTTTAGCTTACTTAAAATTTGGATATGATCTGTAAAAGTTGTTGGTTCTGCCCAAAAGCCCTCATACACAAAAATTGAAAGCGGAACTCTCGCAGTTTCACTACTTCTATTTCTTCTAATTGTACCTGCAGCCAAGTTGCGTGGGTTTGCATATGGTTCTTCCAATGTTGCATTTATCTTCTCAAAATCTTCTTTAGGCAGGTAAATCTCACCTCTAACAGCAATATCCACAGGCTCCGTCAACTTTAGAGGAATAGCATGGATGGTCTTTGCATTGGCCGTTACATCATTTCCCACAAAGCCATTTCCTCTAGTTACCGCTCGAACAAGCAATCCCTTCTCATAATATAGTACAACGGAAAAGCCATCTATCTTCTCTTCCAACACGAACGATAAATTCTCACCAGTATTCTTAACGGTCTTAGCAATCCATCCAAAGATTTCCTCGCTACTATACGCCTTATCCAGACTAAGCACAGGAATAGTATGCTTCACTTCAGGAAAATCCGATGTCAGATCGCTTCCCACCCTCTGAGTTGGCGAGTCTGGAGTCTTCAGCGACGGGTCATCTGCTTCCAGTCTTGCAAGCTCATCAAAGAGCCTGTCATACTCTAAGTCCGATACCTCTGGCCTTCCTTCTACATAGTAAGAGTGTTGATATTCACTTAAAAGGTTTCTGAGCTCTTGTGCGCGCTTTACCTTATCCATTCTTTACTTCAGCCTCCAAAGACTCATTTTTATAAAACTTAAGCATATTTCTTCCATACTTTCTTGTGTCAACCAAATGCAAGTCACCAAATGACTCTAACCACTGGTTTTCTTCAACTGTTGGAAAGTGGATAATAAACAGTCCTTGGTGCTTAACCATTTTCCTTCTATCTGCCAATTCCGCTAGTTGTGTTTTCTTTGACATTGGAAAAGGAGGGTCTGCATAGACAATATCGTACTGAATTTTTGAGGTAGGTATGAATTTTAGGACATTGGAATTAAAAATTTGGATATCGCAAGACTCCAGAGCCCAAGAAATATTTTTTTCCATAATAGGCCTTTTTGCCCTATCCATTTCCACCAAATGGACCAAAGAAGCCCCCCTAGAGGCAGCCTCCAAACCAACACAGCCGCTACCCGAAAAAAGGTCACAAAAGCTGCTACCATCAAGAGGTCCAAGAATGGAAAATAAGGACTCTCGCATCCTATCCATGGCAGGCCTAATCTCCAACTCTCCAGTTGGAATAATTACTTTTCTTCCACAGTACTTACCGCCAGTAATTCTCATAGTAAGCATAAGCGCCTAGCCTTCAAGATAAGTTGTGTTTATTCTATTGAGAACATTTTCAAATAATCGGGTTGCCCTTTCTATTTGTAAAGGTGTAGCTTTCTCCGTTGCTGTCTTAAGCTCAGAAGCCAAACTTTTTGAAAGCTTTCTAATTCTATCCAATGAAAGCGGAAGATTTATGGTTGAAAGAAGATTGTCAAAAGTCTGCGACATATAAAAACAAGAAGAAGGAAACACAATACACAAACTAGGAAGTGTAATATTTGCTTGGTTTGTAGAGTATTGAAGCCCAAAAATTACAGATTCATCTGGATTTTGAACAGGAGAACCTACTGTTTGAAAAATTTTATACTGCTTTGTTTCAGAAGGAATCCTTACCCTAGTAAGAAGACCATCATTTGCATAAATAAACGAGCCCTTTCTGTCGTAAAGTTTAGAAATAGGGAGCCATCTTGCAATTGAATTCTTTTTAATTATCCTAACTTCAGCCTGAGCGTTAAGAGTAGCAAGAATACAACACATGGAAAACCTCATTTCCCTACAACAAAGAGCACCACCAATAGTAGCCTGATTTCTAATCAAAGAACTTCCAATAGACAACAAAGCAGTATTAAGCTCTTTGGAAAATGAGTACCCAACCATATTAATAAGCTGCTGAATTGTTACCATAGAACCAGCTTCAACGTATCTATCTGCATGATAAATCTTAGTTAAATCAGAAAGTCCCTTAAGAGAAATGATGTCCTTTTGCGTGTTACTTGGATAGAAATTGGGCCTACTCATCAAATATGTACCACCGGCCCAGAAAATTGCATTTGGGTTTTTGAGCTTAAAAGCAACTGCTTCATTAATTGTCTTTGGAGAAAAAACTGTTGGAGACCTAAGACCTTCTTGCACGGCGCCTACTCCTATATTTGTATGCCAAGTTAATAATCTTCTCAAGTTCAGAAAGCTCAATACACTGACACTTGCACATTGAAAATTCTTGTGCTACTACTTGAGGGTCAAAAGCGCCCCCACCCGCTCTACTTTTAGCAGCCTGTTCATTTACACGAGAAGACGATACTTGCATAGTAAACTTATTGCGACTGTTGACCTGATTTTCTTTATCCATTCTAAGTAATAAAGACTCAATTAAAAGAGTTTTAGAAGCAAAACACTGTGGACAGGGCTGATTTCCAATGTCCGTATAAGCTCTTTCTATATCGTGAAATGACCTTGTTTTGCGAAAACCATCAAAAGTCATAATTGAACAGCCGTTTAGACCAAAGGCTGGAATCAAGCAACTTAATACAGCCGTTCCATTTAGAAGAACAATACAGTTTCCGCAGGAAGCTCCAAGACACTGGCTGTTATCTGGGAAAGTTGCAATTAAATCCCTCAAAATAAAACTCAAAGGCTTATCTGAATTCACAATCAAGGAAACAGAGGTTCCATTAATATTACAATTTAGTTTCATCTTTGACCCCCTCTGTAGTGTTTTCTACTACCTCTGTCAAGGTCACAACATTTGGTCTCTCCCCCTTGAGAAGGGAAAGAATATCGGCATCCTTTATTGGAAGAAAGTTTACGGACCGGCCAAGTGCTTGCGAGATAGCTCCAATAAGGGCTGCAATAGTCAACCCTCTAATGGCTGCCGTTATAGACGACTGTGAGTAGTCAGAACTCTCTTCTACCTGTAAATCAATGTTAAATTGCCAAGAGATATTTGGAAAGACTTCAGATATAACGGTGAAAATTGCAAGCCTTGCTTTGTTTATAAGCTTTTGCATGCTAAATACCTGCCCCATTTGGAAACGGGCCCAAACTTTATCAATCACAGGAGAAAGGGTAACCGTATCAAGATGCAACTCTATGGCAACCGAGCCAAAACAGGCATTGTAGTAGAAGTTTTCAGATTCTCCTAACTGGGACATACTTTCAACCGTTATGGGCAGACGAGAAAATGTTTTCTTTTTTGCAATTTCTGAACACGCCTGTTTTAGAAGTCGCGTAACAATTCCAATCTTCCTTGATAGAACATTTGGCCCTATATCTATTATTTTCTCATCATTAATATCCATGAAAATAATATCGTCTTCAGGGACATCTAAATACTTTTTGATGGTCTGTTTCCATATAAACAGCATATCTTTTCCGGCTTGCATGCCAGTATTGACTATTACTTTGTTATCTTCCGTCAGAGTAACTGCCAATGAATATTTCATTGCAACATTAAAAGGTTGCGAGAAACCCATGATGCCTTCTCCGCAAGCAATACCAATACCTTTTGAATAATTCACAAGAGGATTAACTTTGTTTCCATAAAGCTTTTTTTGCGTATTCGCAGCACTATTTCTAGCATACCAAGAAATGTTTATGATTTCGTCTAACGTTTTTGATAGATTATCAAATCCCTTAGACTTTCTTACCTTTTCACTTAAAGAAGGCCCTTTATTTCCGCAGGCTTTAAGCATTTCAAGGCGCCATAATCCTGGTTGTAAACCTAAAGCCTGAGCTGCTTGTGTAAAATGATTTTCCACTGCTGCCTGCGACATTGCAAAACCCAAATCCCCAAAAAAGTTTGCGGGAGCTGTTGGGCTTTTTAGGATGGTAACTTTAACGTCCAAAGCTTTCATTGGATAAACAGGAGCAATCCCAGCCAAAACATTATGAAAAACTTCCTGTGTAAAAATTGGAAACGCTCCCATGTCAACGGTGCAATTAAACCGTCCAGCAACACAGCCTTCCTCATGAGACACCACGGTCTCAAGTTTATAGCTCAAAGCCGGCTGATAGGAAACAAGTGGAGCACACATTTGTACGGCACTTTTAGTTTTCACTGCTGCAACTGCTGCTATACAAGAAAAAATAGTAGGTCTAAGAATAAATTGATCATAAGATGCAACATTTGGTTGAGCTTGAACTTTAACCTTCTCCAAGGGGAACCCTAAAACTTGAGCCACAGATCTCTTCACATTTACCGGCCATTGAGTCTCAAGCTGGATATTCATTACCCCTTTTTGCAGACTTGCAAAAATTCTTTGGTCTCCCAAAAGGGCATTCTCGTGTGCCTTAACAAAAAATGTAGTCTTTACAATCTTTGAATGTGGCACAAAATACTCGTTTGTATCACCAAAGCTCCATTCAAACGGTTGTCCGTAAACTTGTGGGGTAAGCACCTCTGATTCTGGTGCAATTTGGTAAGAGACCTTGACATCTTTGCAGTAAAGCTCAACAACTTCCTCTTCAGGGCCAAAAACAGCCATAACAGGTTGGCCCTTGTAAGAAATCTCCTCAGTTGCAAGAATTGGTACTTTTTCATCCATAACTTGAACAAAATTAAACAGCCCAAGGTCTTCTGCTGTGACAATAGAAATATTTGAATACTTCTCTAAGGGAGGAAGCTCTATGTTCGCAATATGTCCTTTTGCAACAGTTGAGGTTATTAATTTACCTACAAGGTATTTTCTATTTAATTCCAAAAGTTCGCTCTGTTCGGGCATATGCTTAGAATATCATCTGAAATCACTTTTGTGAACAACCGCATTTAAGAAAGGCCTTTTTGCAAAAACCTCTCAACCTCACTTTTCTCAAGCCCCATCAAGGTAGCAATCTTCTCCACGTCAACGCCTTGCGCTTTCATTCGCATAGCTATTTCCTTATACGCCTGTTCTTTTCCTCTTTTCACGCCTTCTTCTAGCCCGATATTGACAAAATGCATTTGTAAATCATTCTCGTAAGCCATAATTACCACCTTTAGCTATTAACTTCTAGCTCTTTGCTTCCAAAACTTGTCTAATCACTGCGTGATCCAACTCCAATAATCCAGGATCCTCTGAAAGAATATGAGAAACCTCATCTCTAGCAACAGCCATCATAGAGACATCGGTCTCTAGATTGGCATATTTTAAGTGAAGAAAACCACTTTGGCGCAATCCCGCTAGCTCTCCAGGACCACGAATTTTTAAGTCCTCTTCCGCAATCTCAAAGCCATCGTTCGTGCGCTTTAAAACAGATAGGCGCCGTTTGCCGTCTTCTGAAATGGAAGGCTCATAAGCCAAAAAACACCAACTTTGCAAAGTGCTTCTTCCAACTCTTCCCCTAAGCTGATGTAATGCAGAGAGTCCAAACAACTCCGAATGTTCTATCACCATACAGGTGGCATTGGGAACGTCAATTCCTACCTCAACAACAGATGTAGAAACCAAGAAATCAAGTTTTCCACTTGAAAAATCATCCAATGTTTGCATTTTTTCTTCATCTGGAAGACGGCTGTGAATCAATGCACCCTTGAAATTTGGATATTTAACCCTAGAAAGAAATTCATACATAGACTGAACATCTCTGATGTCAGAATTCCCTTCATCATCAATGCGAGGATATACAAAATAAGCCTGATGTCCTCTTTGCATTTCAACTCCAACAGCTCTATACATCTCATCTCGTTTAGACTCATCTACCAAATAAGTCACAATTGGCAGACGTCCTTTTGGCATGGTTTTAATTGTAGAAACATTTAGATTGCCAAAAACTGTTAATGCTAGAGTTCTAGGAATTGGAGTTGCAGTCATCAAGAGAACATCTGGGTGAAGACCCTTTGCAAGAAGAGCCTCTCGTTGCTCAACTCCAAAACGGTGTTGCTCATCAATAATTACATATCTAAGGCTCTTATATTGAACATCCTTTGAAAAAAGAGCATGTGTACCTATTAAGAGGTCAATATTTCCTAATGCAAGTTCCTTTAACAATGCTTCCCTAGGTTTGCCGTGAACTTCTCCATCTAAATAAGCAATTCTTACCCCTATTTTCTTTAACAATGAATCTGCAACCTGTGCATGTTGTCTCGCCAGAAGTTCCGTAGGAGCCATAAAGGCTACTTGGCAACCTTGACTTATAGCATGAAGAGAACTAACCCAAGCAACAAGAGTTTTTCCAGAACCTACATCCCCTTGCAAAAGCCTATTCATACTCTCTTCTTTTGCCATGTCTGTTCTTATTTCATCCAAGACTTTTATCTGGTCACTCGTTAGCTGAAAAGGTAAAGATTTTATAAGCTGTTCTTCTACTGAGCTTATGACAGAAGGAATAGGTTTTCTTGCTTTTACACTTCCTGGCCGTCTTTTTGTTTCAAGTTGAAGATAAAAGACCTCTCTAAAAGCCAAGGTTCTTCTTGCTGCTTTTAAACTAGCTTCATTAGAAGGAAAATGAATTTCACTATAGGCTTGATTTAAAGGCATTAGTTTGTATTTTTGGACAAGAACCTGCGGAATTTCATCCTCAATGTCTTTTACATATCTTCCAAGAGCAGCCTTTACATCTCTTCTTATGCTTTTTTGCGTGAGAGAACCAGAAAGACCATAAACTGGTAAAATTCCACCATTTATAGCAAGATTTAACGCTGTTTCATTAAAAAGAACATCTTCTCGTACAGGTGCAAGCTCAAATTGGGTTGCTTGAAGAGCTGTTCCATACCTACCTACGTTTGCGTACAGATGATAAAAAGCACTAGGAATTATTGTCTTTAATAAGAAGGTTCTATTAAAGCCCATGAGAAAAGCTTTTTGTCCACTTTCTTGGTCTCTGACCACAATCTTTACATCTTTTCTGCCTTTTCCAAAGGATGTAACACTTTCAACTCTGACAATAGTATTAACCCAGCATCCTTCTGGATTGTGTCCTATACAGACTTTAGAGCTTCTGTCCTCATAGCCCCTAGGAACCATGGAGATTAAATCACAGAACGTAAAAACCTCAAGGTTAGCGTAATCTTCTAATGTCTTTTTCCCTACGCCTGTAAGTTCTCCTACACTCTGTTTAAGCTGCCAAATGAACAAAAGATCCTCCGTTGTTATTTATACACAAATCTCACAAACGAACCAAAAAAGATACCAACCATGAGACCGCAAACCTCAAACCAACATATATAACAAGATAAAAAACAAGAGAGGCTAAAACTATCTTTTGATCGTCTGATTCACCATTCTTTGCAAAAAAAATCCTATAAACACGCTGAACTGGGCTATTGATTATTGGATCAATGGCATTTAGCCAATTCTGAGCATTAATAGAATTGCTTCTTCCAACAAAGAATCTGATAATCAAAAGCACAATCAAAAAGAACAAAATGTAAGCAAAGAAAGATTCCCATGAAAGCTTAACTATAAGTGCAAGAATTACTCCTATTGTTATCCTTCCTGCAACGGCCACAGTATTGAAAATTGATTGAAACAAATTCAAAACTATAATAGCAACAAGCGGTGTAAAATCAATATGAGATCTTCGTAAACTGGTTATGCCTTTAAATATGTTAAGATATGGATCTGTTAAACGGCCAAGAGCATTGGAAATGTTAGTAATTGTTGATTTTTGACTTTGAATATTGTAGCCATTTCTCCATGCGTTTGCTCTCTGAATATTGTCTATCCAAGAGAATACAATTCTAATTACAATCAAAAGAGAGTAGAAACCAATAAGGCTTGCTAAAACAGAAGAAACTTTTCTTACAATTTCCATCCTCATACTCCAGAGGTTTTTGCACAAACCTCTCTAAATACAATTTTATTCAGAGTAGACGTCAATAACGCTCTCACACTCCTTTAAAGATGCAAAAAGTTCATGTGTAGCGTCAACATTAAATCTGGAATCTGCAACAACTTTTCTTGGAGTTCCTACTACTTTACCTTCATCATCTAAACTTGGATATGCAACCAACACAAGTTCTGCAGTTCCTCTGTGTTTAACAACAGAAGCTCTAATTTCTTTAATTGCGGATCTTCCACTTGAGCTCTGGTCTATTTCTACATATACCCTGCTAGGCTTGGAAGGCTTCATTTGGGAAGGGTCTCCATACACGTTGCTTGCACTAAAACTCAGCCTATCATTGTAGGTTTTAAAGATGCCCCGAACCCCGATAATTTTGCCTTTGGTCATTGCAGAAGAACACAAAGCCCATTGTTGATGATAGATAGTAACATCAAGTCGACCATTATAATCCTCAATAACAATATGCCCCATTTTATTGCCGGCCTTTGTTAGTATTTCTTTAGATTCAACTATCATTCCCACAAAGTCATATTTCGCCAATTCTCTTATACGTTCCGGCTTTGAAAGATCTAGTCTAACGCAGTTTTCCCAAACCACTTTGTACTTGTCTAACGGATGGCCTGAAACATAAAAACCTAGATAATCTTTCTCAATCTCAAGTTTTTGCAAGAAATCATAGTCTGGCTCTATTTTCATCTCATAACTAGACATTCCCTCTTCTTCTGCTCCAAAAAGAAAATTCTGTCCAAATTCTTTGGCTTCCTTGTCTTCTTTTACAGATTTAATAGCAGCTTCATAGTTTGCAAGAAGAGTTGGTCTATTGTATCCCATTGAATCAAATGTTCCAGAGTTTATAAGTCCTTCTAGTACGCCGGAATTTAGAACTTTCTGATTGCTGCGTTTGAGAAAATCAAGAAAATCGGAATACGGGCCATTGGTTTGTCGCTCGTCCAAAATAGCCTGAACCGTGCTAGAACCAACACCCTTGATGCCTGCAAGACCGTAAATCAATTCACCATTTACAACTGTAAAGTACATGTCAGAATCATTGATGCTTGGAGGGAGAATTTTGATACCTATGTTTTTAACGTAATCTAGGTACTGTTTGTACTTGTCGCCAGAACCTATTTCGTTAGTTAGGTTGGCCGCCATAAATTCAGGCTTGTAGTGACATTTGAGATACGCGGTTCTATATGCTAAAACGGTATAACATACACTGTGACTCTTGTTAAAGCCGTAACTTGCAAAAGGCTCAAGCATTGTGAAGATATTGGCTGCATGTTGCTCATCTCTGCCCATAGCAACTGCACCTTTGATAAACTTTTCTCGCTGAGCTGGCATCTCCTTTTTCTTTTTCTTACCCATAATTTTTCGCAGGGTATCGGCTTCTGCAAGTGTGAAGCCTGCAATAATTTGAGCAACACGCATGACTTGTTCCTGATAAACAATGACACCATATGTGGGCTTTAAAAGTTCTTCTAAGTCTGGGTCCGGATAAACAATTGGCTTTCTGCCCTGCTTGGAATCAATATATTGAGGAATATACTGCATTGGTCCTGGTCTATAAAGAGAAACCATGGCGTCCAACTCATCAAATCTTGTTGGCTCAAGTAGTCTAAGATTCTTTTGCATTCCCGGACTTTCTAACTGGAAGACCATCATGCTGTCCCCTTTGGAAAGCATGGCAAAAGTATCAGGATCTCCATCCGGAATCTTTTCCAAGTCAAAGTTAGGATCTTTTTTTCTTATAAGACGTTCAGTATTGCGCAGTAAGGTAAGAGTTTTGAGCCCCAGGAAGTCCATTTTAACTAGACCACATTGTTCAAGATAGGTCATTGTATACTGCGTTGAGATGGCCCCTGTACTATTATCTCTGTATAATGGAACGTAATTTTTTAGAGCTGTTTTACCAATTACAACACCACAGGCGTGAGTGGAGACATGCCTTGCAAGATTTTCCAGTCTTAAAGAAACATCAAACAGTTCTTCGTAAACTCCTCCCCTTTCTCTAACTTCTTGTAATTCAGGAGTTACCATTAAAGACCACTGCAAGAGAGAGCTGACATGCTGCTCCTTAGCTTCATCTGGAAGAGTGTCTAAAATAAACTTTGTAATTCTATTAGATTCATCAAAAGGAATGTCCAAAACCCTAGCTACATCTTTAACAACCGCTTTTGCTTTGAGAGTTCCAAAAGTTGCAATCTGACCTACTCTGTCTACTCCATAATGGTCAGTTACATAATCAATAACGGCTTGTCTTCCCTCGTAACAGAAGTCAATATCAAAATCAGGAAGCGAAACTCTAGAAGGATTTAAGAATCTTTCGAACAGAAGGTCATGCGAGATTGGATCAACATTTGTAATATCAATACAGTATGCAACAAGAGAACCTGCACCAGATCCACGACCAGCTCCAACTGGAATTCCATGGGTCTTGGCCCAGTAGATGTAATCTCGCACAATAAGGAAGTATCCATCAAAGTGCATTTTTAGAATAACACTGAGCTCATAATTTAATCTTTCTTCAAGAATTTTTCTCTGTTCTGGTCTTTCTTTATAGCCCGGGTACCTTCTTTCAAGACCCTGCCAAGATAAAGCTTGAATATACTCTTCTGTATCTTTATATTCCGATGGAACACTAACGGTTGGAAGTAATGGGCCAGGAAAGTCAATCTCAAAATTACACCGCTGTGCAATCTTAACAGTATTCTCTATTGCCTCTGGGTAATTAGAGAAAAGCTCTGCCATTTCATCTCCGCTTTTCATGTAGAATTCTTGAGTTTGAAAGCGCATTCTCTCAGTATCGGCCTTTTTTTTGCCGGTTCCTATGCATAATAGGATATCATGTGCATTTGCATCAGCCTTCTCAATGTAGTGAATATCATTGGTGGCAACCAACGGAATATCAAGCTCTTTTGCCAGTTGCGCCAGCTTAGGAAGAACTTGAATTTCTTCTGGAATAAAGTGGTTTTGTATTTCAATGTAATATCTATCTCCAAAGACTTCCTTATACCACCTAGCAGTTTCATATGCCCCTTCCTCATCTGCAGATAAGAATTTTTGAGGAATCTCACCTGCAAGACAGGCAGAAAGACAAATCAAACCTTCGTTGTGCTCTTGAAGAACCTTTCTATCAATCCTTGGTTTCATATAAAACCCATCAAGGTATCCAATACTGCACAACTCCATAAGGTTGTGATAACCCTTGTCTGACATGGCCAATAAAATAAGGTGATATCTTTTTGTTCCAGGCTCCTTAATTTCTAAGCCATCTGGACTTATATAAAACTCACACCCCGGAATTGGTTGAATTCCCTCTTTTTTGCAAAGTGTGTAGAAATCCATTACTCCAAACATATTTCCATGATCAGTGATAGCTAATGCCTTTATCCCTAATTCTTTAGCTTTTGCAATATATTTTACAGTTGAGGCTGCACCATCAAGCAAGGAATAATCCGTATGGTTATGAAGATGTACAAATTCTGTCATAAGATAAATACTCCACACATATTTAGTATTTTTTACTCTATCAGAAATTTAAATTCCTGTATAGTTTTTTTCTTTGCCTTTTGAGATTTTTGCACAAAAATCAATAGTGTGGTGGTTTTCTATTTGGGCGAGCTTCTGTATCTAACTCTTCTACTCGTTTTGCAAGAAATTCAACCTGTTTTTCTAACTTACTTACAAGAAGTTGTTGGTCTGTAATAATGCTATTTAATTCTTTAACCGTTTCTTGAAGATACATTATGTTAATCTCAGCTTTTTCCATCCTTTTGTCCATAATTTCCATATCCTTTTTTGTTGCATTTTGTGCATAGCCAAATTATACTGAATGTTGCAAATTGTTGCAATTATAAGCTTTGCAACACATTTTGCAACACAAAAAAGAAACAAAAAAGAGAGGCTACTAAATATATGAAAGGGGAAAGAGTTGCGCAATTAGAGTTGATTCTAAGGGGGCATCCAGAAGGTTTACGTAAATCAGACATTGCAAGACGGCTTGGTGTCCACAGAAGCACCATTGGAAGATATATCGACGAATTGAAGCAATACAGTGACATATACGAAGACAAGAACTTGGTTAAAATTCTTCCCAAAGAAGGAGAAGAACCTCTAGCCTTAAGCATATATGAAAGTCTTGCACTAAACATGGGAGCAGAGCTCCTTTTATCAAACTCTGAGTATACGAACCCGCATTTGGCATCGGGCTTAAGAAAAATTGCAGTTGGCATGCAAAATTACGCCCCCAAAATTAGTGCAAATATTGTCCAGTTGGCAGACGAGATTCAAAATGAAGCATCAAAAAAAGAAGCCCTTTTTCACAGTAATACTATTTTGGACACCCTTATTGATGCGTGGGTTACGGGCAAAATTGTGCGAATAATACACAGTCCCAAAATGATGCCAGAGGGCTCTGCAAAAGTGCCCGCAGATGAGGAAACGGAGCTCGCACCGTACTTTATTGGATATGTTGAAAGCGAACATGGACGCAATCCAATGACAGTCACAGGAAGACTTAGACATACGTCGGAAATTGTTACAATAGATATAAAAAACATCAAAGATGTAACAATTCTGAATGAGACTTACACCATTCCAGACAATTTGAAGGCATTTAGAAAAACAGACCACCCTGCCGATACAGATGACGTTATTGACCTTATCCCACTTGAACTTCTTGTCAGGCAAAAGAGCGCCCTAAATTCTTTTGATACTTTGTCCCATGGAGATATTGAGATGAAAAAATTAGAAGATGGCTCTTTAATGTGCAAATTTGACGCAGAAAACTCTATAGAATTAATTCTTAGAATAATTCAATGTGGTAGTGCTGTTGAGGTTTTGGGGCCAGCAACTTTTAGGACTAGGTTTGTAAATTATTTATCTAGAATCTTGGCAATGTATCACATGCAAGAGTAAGGAGCTTTTTAACCCGATATTTTTGGAAATTTTGTGCCTTTTTGCCAGCCCATACCAACTTAATACTATTGTAAATATGCAAGCTTAAGGGTATTCTATTTAATTGCGTGACCTAGCTATTTAAGGCTAGATTACATGCAAGAAATCACAAAAAAACGGTGAACATTAAAATGCTTGCTTGGCGCAAGCAAATCAAATCAAGGAGGATTTTCATGGCAAGAAAAATGAAATCCATGGACGGCAACAACGCAGCTGCGCACGTTAGTTATGCTTTCTCAGAAGTTGCTGCCATTTATCCAATCACTCCATCAAGTCCAATGGCTGACCTAGTAGACCAGTGGAGTGCAAATGGACTGAAAAACATCTTTGGAACACAAGTCAAAGTTGTTGAAATGCAGTCCGAGGCTGGAGCAGCAGGTGCTGTCCACGGAGCTTTGGGATCAGGTGCTATCACAACAACCTACACAGCTTCCCAAGGTCTTCTTCTAATGATTCCAAACATGTACAAAATTGCTGCAGAGCAGCTCCCTTGTGTTTTCCATGTAAGTGCCCGTACAGTTTCAACTCATGCACTTAACATTTTTGGAGACCATAGTGATGTCATGGCTTGTCGCCAGACAGGTTTTGCAATGCTTTGTGAAGGCAACGTTCAGGAAGTTATGGACTTGGCTCCTGTTGCTCATCTTTCAGCTCTCACTGGCAAGGTTCCGTTTATCAACTTCTTTGACGGCTTCCGCACAAGCCACGAAATTCAGAAGATTGCAGTATGGGATTACGAAGATCTCAAAGATATGTGTGACATGGATGCTGTTAAAGCTTTCCGTGCACATGCTCTGAATCCAGAACACCCACACATGAGAGGAAGCCATGAAAATGGCGATATCTTCTTCCAGCACAGAGAAGCTTGCAATAAGTACTATGATGAACTTCCTGCTGTTGTTGAATCTTACATGGACAAGATTAACGCAAAGATTGGAACCAACTACAAGCTCTTCAATTACTATGGTGCACCAGATGCAGACCGCGTAATTATTGCTATGGGTTCAATTTGTGATGTTGCGGAAGAAGTAATTGACTACCTCAACGCACATGGCGAAAAAGTTGGTCTTATCAAAGTTAGACTTTACAGACCTTTTGCTGCAGATAGACTTATTGAAGCTCTTCCAAAAACCGCTAAAAAAGTTGCTGTTCTTGACAGAACAAAAGAGCCAGGTTCTCAGGGCGAACCACTTTACTTGGATGTTGTCACAGCTTTTGCAAACGCAGGTCTTACTGACGTTAAGATTATTGGTGGACGTTATGGTCTTGGTTCTAAAGATACTCCTCCAGCTTCTGTTTTTGCAATTTACAAAGAGCTTAGCAAAGACAATCCAAAGCACATGTTCACAATTGGTATTGTTGACGATGTTACGCATCTTAGCCTTGAAGAAGACAAGAATTGTCCTAACACAGCAGCTGCCGGAACCATTGAATGTAAGTTCTGGGGTCTTGGTGGAGACGGAACGGTTGGAGCAAACAAGAACTCCATTAAGATTATTGGAGATTACACAAACAAGTTTGTTCAGGCTTACTTCCAGTATGACTCAAAGAAGACTGGCGGTGTAACAATTAGCCACCTTCGCTTTGGAAAGAACCCAATTAAGTCACCTTACTACATTAACAAGGCCGACTTTGTTGCATGTCATAACCCAAGCTATGTCACAAAGGGATTTAAGATGGTCCAAGACGTCAAGCCAAATGGTGTTTATATGATTAACTGTCAGTGGAATCTTGAAGAGCTCAACCACCACATGGATGCAGCTTCCAAGCGTTACATTGCAAAGAACAACATTCAGCTTTACACAATTGATGCTATTGATCTTGCACAGCAAATTGGAATGGGCAAGAGAACTAACACAATCCTCCAGTCCGCATTCTTTACATTAGCAAAGGTTATGCCACAAGAAGAAGCAATTGCTCACATGAAGGAAAAGGCAACACAGTCTTACCTTAAGAAAGGTCAGGATGTTGTTGACATGAACCACAAGGCAATTGACCTTGGCGCAACAGCTTTCAAGAAGGTTGAAGTTCCTGCTGATTGGGCAAATGCAGTTGATGAAAAGGAAGCTACAAAACTTGAAGGTAAGCCAGAACTCGTCAAGATGGTTCAGTCAATTCTTGAACCTGTTGACAAGATGGATGGAGACAGTCTCCCAGTTTCTGCTTTCATGGATCATGTTGATGGACAGTTTGAACTTGGTGCAGCAGCATATGAGAAACGTGGTGTTGCAGTTTCTGTTCCAAGATGGGAATCTGCAAAGTGTATCCAGTGCAACAATTGTTCTTATGTATGTCCACATGCAACAATCAGACCTTATGCTCTCACAGAAGAAGAAGCAAAGAATCTTCCAGCAGCAGCTCAGGTTATGGACGTTAAAGCTGGTAAGGGCAAGGGTGTTTACAAGTTCACAATTGCTATCTCCCCTCTTGATTGTATGGGTTGTGGCGTTTGTGTTGGTGCATGTCCAGTTGGAGCTCTCACAATGGTTCCACAGGAAGAAGAAGCTGCTCAGCAAGAAGTCTTCAACTACTGTGTATCCAAGGTTGCTCCAAAGAAAGAAATGGAAGACAACACAGTCAAAGGAAGCCAGTTCAGACAGCCAATGTTGGAATTCTCTGGTTCTTGCGCAGGTTGTGCAGAAACCTCTTATGCTCGTCTCGTAACTCAGCTTTATGGAGACAGAATGTATATCTCCAACGCAACCGGATGTTCTTCAATTTGGGGCGGTCCTGCTTCAACATCACCATATTGCACAGACAAGAATGGTCATGGCCCAGCATGGTGTAACTCACTCTTTGAAGACAACGCAGAACATGGTCTTGGAATGTACATTGGACAGGAAAAGATTCGTGAAGACCTTGCAGCAAAGATTAAGGACATTGCAGCTTCTGATAAACCAGTAGCTCCTGTTGCTCAAGCATGGCTTGATACAATGGAAGATGGTGAGGCCAACAAGGCAGCTACAGCTAGCTTGATTGTTGCTCTTGAAGCTTGCGGATGTGATGAAGCCAAAGAAATCCTTGAAAAGAAGGAATACCTTGCTAAGAAGTCTGTATGGATCTTTGGTGGTGACGGTTGGGCATACGACATTGGATACGGTGGTCTTGACCACGTACTTGCTTCCAAGAAGGATGTCAACGTATTTGTCTTTGATACAGAAGTTTACTCCAACACAGGCGGACAGGCTTCTAAGGCCTCTAACCTTGGTCAGGTTGCTCAGTTTGCAGCAGCGGGCAAAGACGTCAAGAAGAAGAGCCTTTCAGAAATTGCCATGCAGTATGGTTATGTCTATGTAGCACAGGTTGCTATGGGTGCTAACCCAGCACAGACAATCAAGGCTATCACAGAAGCTGAAGCTTATCACGGTCCTTCTCTCATCATTGGTTATGCACCATGTGAGATGCACTCAATCAAGGGTGGTATGGCAAACTGTCAGAAGGAAATGAAGAAGGCTGTTGATTGTGGTTACTGGAACCTCTTCAGATACAACCCAACAGCAGAAAAGAAGTTCACTCTTGATTCTAAGGCTCCAGCTGGTGGCTACCAAGAATTCTTGATGAACGAAGCTCGCTACAGCAGACTCACTCGTGAGTTCCCAGAGCGTGCAACAGAGCTCTTTGAAGCAAACGAAGAAGAAGCAAAGAAGCGCTACGAGCACCTTCTCAAACTCATTGCTATGTACAATGACTAATAGCTCCTACTAGAGCTTTTGCTGGGATCCTGTTTTAATCAACAGGGTCCCTTTTTTATGCATTATTTTTCATATATAATAGCTTAAAAGGAGGGGTTTTACAAAAACCGCTGGGAGGAAACTATGCTTACAACCATTCTTAACTATATTTGGTTTTTCTTTATTTATGCTTTCTTGGGCTGGTGTACAGAGGTTATCTTTGCTGCTTGTGTCAGAGGAGTATTTGAGAATAGAGGATTCTTTAATGGCCCAATTTGTCCAATATATGGTTTTGGTGTTGTAACGGTTGTCCTTTTTTTGGAACCATTAAAGGAAAACTTTTGGATTCTCTTCTTTGGTTCAGTTGCACTGACTTCAGTCCTAGAACTAATCACAGGCTATCTCATGGAAAAAATCTTTAAACATAGGTGGTGGGACTATTCAAAAATGCCCCTTAATATTGGAGGATATGTATGCTTGGCCTTCTCTTTAATTTGGGGTTTTGCTTGTGTTTTTCTTATTGATATTATTCACCCTTCCATTGCATTCTTTGTAAATCATATTCCAAACCTTGTAACCTATATTGCACTGCCAATCTTTGTTATAACGTTCCTCACAGACCTTATTGCAACCAGCTCAAGCGTCTTTAACTTCAACAAGAAATTGGAAGAGATTGATAAAAAAGCAGCCCAAATCCGCCAGATTAGTGACGAAATTGGGCGCAAGCTTTCAAATAAGGCCATTGAAGTTAAAGAAAAAGAAAGCACCAAGAAGATTGTTGATAGCGTCATAGAAACAAAAACAGACGCTCAAACTCGCCTTGATGCTCTTAAAATAAGCCTAGATGAAAAGGAACGTGAATTGTCATCAATCCAAAAAAGACTTATTAAGGCCTTCCCTTCTATGCGTTCAACAAAACATGCTGAAGCCTTTGCAAAGGTAAGGGAAAAGCTAACCAAAAAGAAATAGCTTAGAGGTTTTTCAAAACCTCCTTACTTTTCTTTTTTCTTCTTACTAATCTTAATTAAGGCCGTAACAACAACAAAGATTATTGCCAGGGAGGCAACAAGGAGTCCCCATGCAATAAAACCATACTTAACCGCCTCAGTAGCATTCATAGCAGTTGCATCTGTAATGTGTAAACCAAACATCTCTTTACCCTCAACCAAACATAGACAAGATAAGACCACCAGCCAAGACAGAGCCAATTTGTCCGGCAACATTTGCACCAATAGCGTATGGCAACAAGAAGTTTTGTTTATTTGCTTCATTTCCTACTTTCTGCACCACTCTAGCAGACATTGGGAAGGCCGATATTCCTGCCCCTCCAATCAAAGGATTAACTTTAGAATCCTTTGGAAGAAAAATATTTACAATCTTTATAAAGAAAACACCACACGCAGTATCAAAAATAAAAGCTAACAGGCCAAAGCCAATAATCATTAAGGTTTGAACTGTTAACAGTTTGGATCCTTCCATCATTGGGGCAATAGCAAGACCAAGAAGCAAGGAAATTAGAGGAGAAAGAACATCCTGAGCAGCCCTTGAAAGCGAATCAAGAACCCCGCATTCTCTTAGAAGGTTTCCAAACATTAGCATACCAACAAGCGCCGCTGAATCTGGAGCCATCAAAGAACAAATAATAGTAACGGCAATTGGGAAGACAATCTTTGTAAATTGAGAAACTTCACCGGCCTTATACTTCATTTGAATTTCGCGTTCTTTCTTTGTTGTTGTTGCCTTTAAAACTGCTGGCTGAATAATTGGGACTAAAGCCATGTAACAATAAGCAACAATCAAAATTGGTGCAATAAATTGAGAATTAAGACGCTGTGAAACCAAGATGGCTGTAGGACCATCTGCTGCACCTATAATTCCAATAGAAGCCGCATCATTAAGTGGAAAGAAAAGAGATGCTAGCATCATTGTAAGGAAAATTCCTCCTTGCCCAGCAGCTCCTACAAAAATCAACCACGGCTTTTGAATAAGAGGACCAAAGTCAATCATGGCTCCAATTCCAATAAACAAAAGAAGCGGGAAAACTTCATATTTATCAATTCCAAAGTTATAAAGCCAAGAAAGAATACCAATGTCGTTAGCAATAACAGACCCTGGAAGATTAACCAATATGGCACCAAAGCCCATTGGAAGCAATAGTGTAGGCTCCATCTTCTTACTAATTGCAAGATAGATAAGGAAAAGCCCAACAAAAATCATAATAATTTGATAAGCTAGTTCTGTTTCCATAATTATACGTCCATTCAGTAGGACTAATATATCAATATAGTATAAAAAAAGCAATTCGAAAAAGGATTTACAAGACTAGTTAAAATTAACTATCAAAACCTTGCCTTTTTTTACAATCAAACATTATATTTAGCATTAACAGAACAGAGGGGATTTTTGTCTGAATGTCAGTACATATAGGCATAGTGGTGTTAAGCATTCTTTTCACCACATATGTGTGCATAAAAACATTGGTTTATAGCTCTTTTTTTAAATTTTTATTGGCAATACCTGTTTTTCTTGGGTTTTATCTTGCGTTAGTTGCCCTTTTCTTTCTTGTTATATTCCTTATTTCTCTTACAGTGAACAAGCAAAAACCTCAGGTAAAAACAAATCTTTTCTTTAGATGGTTACTAAACCAAACAAATGCACTGATTCTTATACTAGGAAGAGTAAAAATTAAACGTTCTGGATTAGAAAAACTTGAAGGCCTCCCTCCTTTTTTACTTGTGGCAAATCATAGATCAAACTTTGATCCATTTATTGCACTTAAATGCTGTCCAAAAGCAAACCTAGCATATATAGCAAAACCAGAAATCTTTGACATCCCAATTACAGGCTCTGTTGTTCATAAATGTTTCTTCCTCTCCTTGGACAGAGAAGACGTTAGAAAAGGAGCCGAGACAATTAAACATGCAGCGGAACTCCTCAAAGAAGGAGTTGTCTCAATTGGCATTTATCCAGAGGGAACAAGAAGCAAAACAGGAGAATTACTACCTTTCAGAAACGGCAGTTTTAAGGTTGCAAAGTTAGCTAATGCACCAATTGTAATTGCACGAACAACTGGAACAGAACAAATAGCTCGTAGATTTGCAAAAAAACAAACTGTTGTAACATTTGAAATTTTAGATGTTCTAAACACAAATCAAGTTGCCACAATGTCCACTTGGGACATTGGAGAATATGTAAGAAACAAACTTTTAGAAGGAAGGAGTACCAACTGATGTACTACGTTTTATACAACCCGCATTCAAATAACGAAAAAGGACTAGAAGCCGTTCAAGAAGTCAAAACAAAACTTTCCACAGACAGCAAGTTTTACGACATGACAAAAATTGGTAGCTATGAAAGTTTCTTCAAAGAACTTCCTACTGATGCCAAGATCCTCATAATTGGTGGAGATGGAACTCTTAACCATTTTATAAACGATGTCTCAAAACTAAGTATTAAGCATGAAATATATTATAAGGCTGGTGGTACAGGCAACGATTTTCTAAAAGATGTCAAGGAAGCCAAAGATTCAAACTTTGTAAAAATCAACAAATATCTAGAAGACCTTCCAACTGTTTATGTAAACGGAAAAGAGGCTTTATTTCTTAACGGTATTGGATACGGCATTGACGGATACTGCTGTGAAGTAGGCGATAAACTCAGAGAAAAATCCACAAAACCTGTAAATTATACCTCAATTGCTATAAAGGGTCTTTTGTTCCACTACAAAACAACTAAGGCAGTTGTTACTGTTGATGGTAAACGTCATGAGTTCAAGAATGTTTGGCTTGCTCCCACCATGAATGGTCGCTTTTACGGTGGAGGAATGATTCCAACTCCAGATCAAGACAGGCTTGCAAAACCACGATTTCTTTCAGTTATGGTCTATCACTGTCCAAATAAGCTCAAAGCCTTAATGATTTTCCCTTCTATCTTCAAAGGAGAACATGTCAAACACACAGAAGCTGTCAGCATTTTTACCGGAAAAGACATTTCTGTTGAATTTGACAGTCCTAGAGCACTACAAATTGACGGAGAAACCGTGCTTGGTGTAAAAAAGTATAGAGCTGTGGCAAAATAAGACTATCTTACGCCTTCAAGAACCCTATAAATCTCGTGCAAATCACCTATCTCGTAATCTACGTTAAAGCCTTCTCTTAATGGAGAATTAGAAGGGTTATACCAACAAGTAACAATGCCTGCGTTTATACCGCCTTGCATATCACTAGTAAGAGAATCACCAACAATAAGAATTTTAGCTTTGTCTTTCTCAGAAATCTCAGAAAAAATCTTTTCAAAAAAAAGAATGTTTGGCTTCTCGTAACCAACTTCTTCTGAGAGATAAACTCCATCAAAGAGAACTCCAAGTCCAGATCTTTTGAGCTTATTAGTCTGAGCGGCAACAGTTCCGTTTGAAACAACATATTGTTTAAATCGTCCGCATAATGATTTTACAATATCGTAACTATTGTCTTTAAAAGTAATTGTATCTCCAAGGCGCACCTGATACTCTTCATTAAAAGCCGGCACAATTGAAGTATCAATACCATATTCATCAAAAAAATCTCTAAATCGACCAACAAGAATCTCTGGTTTCGAGAGTTCTTGCCTCTCAAGACGTTCCCAATAGCGAACGTTAATTTTAGAGTATCTTGCAATCATCTCGTCTGTACATTCGCCTAAACCAAACTTTTTAAAAAGCATGCGCAGTGCAACCTTCTCCGCTGCATTAAAATCTAAAAGAGTCCCATCAATATCCCATAAGATTGTAGAAAACATACATCTAAATACTAATTTTTATTATCGGTTTAGACAATGATACAAAACAAGAAAACTCTATTCACAAATTAAAATAAAAGTTTTATCATCCTTTGCGATATTTTTGGGGATTGTTTATGAACAGAGATTTAACGGTAGGGAACCCAAGTAAGGTCCTTATAGACTTTTGCCTACCTCTTTTTGGCTCCATTGTTTTTCAACAGCTTTATAACATAGCTGACAGTTTTGTTGCAGGAAAATTTATATCAGAAGAAGCTCTTGCTGCGGTTGGCAACAGTTATGAGATAACACTCATTTTTATTGCGTTTGCTTTTGGCTGTAACATAGGCTGCTCAGTTGTAACCTCTCGCCTTTTTGGTGCAAAGGATTATACAAAGGTAAAAAGTGCCGTCTATACTTCTCTTATTTCAACCTTTGTTACTTGCGTCATTCTCATGATTATTGGACTTCTTGCCATGGATAGCTTATTGGCATTAATAAATACACCAGAAAACATCTTCGCAGATTCTGCGCTCTATCTTGATATCTATATTTGGGGTCTGCCATTTCTTTTTCTTTATAATGTCTCAACTGGTATCTTCTCTGCTTTTGGAGATAGTAGAACTCCCTTTATATTCTTAGCTTTGTCTTCAACAGCAAACATCTTTATGGACATTCTCTTTGTAACTACCTTTAAAATGGGTGTGTCGGGGGTTGCTTGGGCAACCTTTATTTGCCAAGGAGTAAGTGCAGTTCTTGCATTAATTTTTGTAATGAAAAGACTTGCTTCAATTAAAGCAACAGAAAAACCACAACTGTTTAATATCTCTCTTTTTAGAGCTTTCTTAACAATTGCTGTTCCTTCAACTCTACAACAAAGTTTTATAAGCTTTGGCAACATTATTTTACAAAGTATCATAAACAGTTTTGGATCGTACGTAATTGCAGGGTATTCTGCAGCAATTAAACTAAACAACTTAGTTATTACATCATTCACCACAATAGGAAACGGAGTTTCAAACTACACAGCTCAGAACCTTGGAGCAAAAAAACCAGACAGAGTTTTACAAGGTTGGAAATGCGGAATCAAACTAGTTTGGGTTCTTTCTGTACCTTTCATTCTCCTGTACATGTTACTACCAGAAACGCTTCTTAGACTCTTTGTAGAAAACCCTTCCCCCACAACCCTAGAAACTGGTAGAAAATTCTTAAGAATTGTTTCTATCTTCTATCTCGTTGTGTCTGTAAAGATAATATCTGACAGCATTCTAAAGGGAGCTGGCAATATGAAGAGTTTTATGATTGCAACTTTCTCTGATTTAATTATTCGTGTTGGTTTAGCGTTTATCCTTTCACGTACAGTTTTAGGAGTTACAGGAATATGGCTCAGCTGGCCAATTGGATGGACAGTTGGAACCGTAATCTCCCTCTCCTTTTACAAAACTTGTTCAAAAGAATTTATAGTGGGAGAAGAGTACTAGAAAAATTACTCATAAGAGAGCGCTTGAATAGGATCCAATGAAGATGCTTTAGCTGCAGGATACCAACCAAAGAAAATTCCAACGGCAGATGAGAACGCAAGCGAAAGTACAATGGATAAGGTTGATAGTTTCAAAGGATATGAAAGAGCAGATGAAACAACATAACTAACCAAAACACCAAATAGAATACCAAAAACTCCGCCACAAACAGAAAGAACTATTGCCTCAACAAGGAACTGATGCCTAATTGTCTTTGGGGTAGCTCCAAGAGCCTTTCTAATACCAATTTCCCTCGTTCTCTCTACAACGGTAACAAGCATAATATTCATGATTCCTATTCCGCCAACTACCAAAGAAATTGCTGCAATAGCAGAGAGGAAAGTTGTCAATGTCCCCATGATTGAATTAGCCATGTCAACAAATTCTTGAGCAGTGGAAACCATATACTCACTAGAAGAAGTCAACGAAGACATATAATCCTTAATAGAAGAAGCTACATCAGTTGTTACATAATCATCATTTACTTGAAAGTAATATGTGGAAACAGTCATCATTTTCTTTATATTTTGGCTGTATGTGTAAAAAGGCATGTAGACATTATTATTAGTGTTGGAAGTAGAAGACTCAGAAGAATCTTCCAAAATCCCTATTACCTTATAGGTCTTTGCCTGTGTTCTGTATATGGACACATAATTTCCAAGAGCATCACCACCGGGGAAAAGATCTGCAGCAACATCGTAACCAAGAACAACAACCTGCTCGCGCTCCATATTGTCTTCCTTTGTAAAGAAAGAGCCGTCCATGATTTCAAGTTTTTGAATGTCTCCATAAGTTGAAGATACCCCGTAGACTGTGGCGCTTGAAGATTCCTGATTATGTCTTATTGTAACATTTCCAACAACTTGAATGGAAACATTATCTATTCCCATAACATTATCTTTAATAGCATAGGCAAGCTCTTCATTAAAGATTGTATTGTCCCCAAAATTACTAAGAGTAACAAGATCCATACCAGAGAGAGCCATCTCATCATTGATAGAACCCTTAACACTTTCGCCAAGAGTCATGATAGCTACAACAGAGCCAACACCAATTACAATACCAAGTAGAGAGAGGAATGTTCTCATCTTACTTGTAACCATACTTTTTATTGCAAGTTTAAAGTTCTCGAGTAACATCTTCGTCCACTATCCTTCCATCGCGTATGAAAATCTGATTTTGACATTGAAAACCTAGATTCCTATCATGTGTAACAAAAATAATTGTACGCCCCTCTGCATTAAGCTCTCTAAAAATCTCCATAACTTCATGCCCGGTCTTTGTATCAAGAGCACCAGTGGGCTCGTCTGCAAGAAGAATATCGGGATCATTGACTAGAGCACGGGCTATGGCAACCCTCTGTTTTTGGCCACCAGATAACTCACTTGGAAGGTGCTTCATTCTATCTGCAAGGCCAACCTTCTCAAGCATGGCCTCAGCTCGCTCCTTTCGTTGTCTATGAGAAACAAGAGAATAAACCATTGGTGTCATTACATTTTCAAGTGCAGTGAGCTTACCTAAAAGATTAAATTGCTGAAAAACAAAGCCTATCTTCTGGTTTCGCAAAAAAGCAAGCTCGGTTTCGTCCATCCCATTGGTCAACTCACCACCAATTGTTATATACCCACTAGTTGGTGTATCAAGACATCCAATGAGGTTCATAAGAGTAGATTTGCCACTACCACTAGGACCCATTATTGCGGTAAACGACCCTCTTTCTATAGACAGAGAGACATCTTCCAATGCCTTTACAATGTATTCTCCATTCAGAAAATAGCGTCTTACGTTAACAAGACCTATAACAGAAGCCATTAGAAGCCTCCCAACATTACGCCACCATATCCACCACTGTTACTGGAAGACTGGTATACAACAACCTCTCCTTCACTCAAGCCCGAAAGAACTTGGCTGTATCCCTCACCAAGATATGAAACTGTTACATTTCTTCTATCTGTTGAACCATCTGCATTTTTAACAGAAACATAAGTTTTTCCACCACGTTCTGTTGAAACTGAAGAAGATGGAATTAAAAGCATCTCAACATCCTGTTCAAGATCAATAGAACCAGTGAACGTAAATCCTGTTCTAAGACCAGTTGGAGGATTTGCAATTGTCATTTCAACATCAACAACTCCAATACCCTGACTTGTGTATCTTCCTTCCATTGGAATGTATGAGACATAAGCCTCAACGCTCTGTCCAGGTAAAGAATCAAACGAAAGAGTTGCTGTCTGATTCTCTTCAATGTACTGCATATCAATTTCATCAATTTCAACAGTGGTTTTGAGTTTACTTACATCAATAATAGTAATAACAGCAGAACCTGCGGAAACATAGTCATTCTCACTTATGCTTACTTTTGAAACTATTCCGTCAAAATTTGCAGTAATTGAGGTATAAGAAAGTTGTTCCTGCGCATTTTTCTTCTTTAACTCCAAAGACTCAAGATCCTTAACAGATCCTGTAATTTTTGCCTCAGCAATCTGGTCCTCAATCTGCTTGAGGTTGTATTGCTGGTCTGTATCATCAATGGTTGCAAGAACCTGTCCTTTTGTGACCTTATCTCCAACCTTAACAAATACACCTGTAACAGCACCTGCGGAGCGAAAATTTGCTTCCTGTTTATCGTAAGCTTCCACATTTCCAGAAATATCTATTGATTTAACATACTTGCTCTTAATAACAGTGTACTCAATACTAGTATTTGCATTCTGAAGAGCTGCAATTTGAGCTTCACTGTCTTTCTTCATTTTTAGAAACCAAAACAAGACCAATGAAACTATAAATATTACAACAAGCCAACCCACAAGGGTCTTGATTCTCTTTTTTCTCTTTCTAGCAGCTTGGGCTGCTCTGAGTTTTTTCTCCTGTCTCTCGCTCTCACTCAATACCTTTTCTTTCTTATCCATTCTTCATAAATCCTTATTTACTTCAATATAAAATTATAATGCAAAAATTTCCAAATCACGTTCTAAGGACAAGCCGTCAATAATTACCAAAGAGTAATCTGTCTGGCTTGCAGCATAGTTAAGCTCTGCACTCTTAAGACTTTCTTGTGTTTCTAACCCTAAATCATACAAAGCCTGAGTGTTATCAAGAAGAGTCTTCTTGTACTGCATATCTGATTCAGCCTGCGCCAACTTGGTATTCCACTGAAGAATTCTCAAAGCATAGCTTGCTGCATTTTCTTGATAACTAGAAAGAGTTTCTAAATAGTTATTTGTGGCTGTTTTGGCAGCGTTTAGGGCTTTATTAATGGAGCTATCAGAAAAAGATGTATCATTCTTCCAACTTCCTGAGATTGTAACGGAAGGAGTCACATCTCCACTGGTAGAAATAGTAAAACTTGGGCTAACAGTCACATTCCAGCCACTTGCACTATTATTATATGTAGCAGATCCACTCAAAGAGAACGCTTTAGACATATATCCAACAGAAAAACTTGTGGACAACGATGAAGAATTTGCGCTGGCTACAGCCTTATTATATGCATCTTCACTGCTTTGTACGTTAAGAGACTGCAACATAACATTTGTATTGCCGTTTTCATACGTTGTAAGTGAAAGAACTGGAGCTTCCAACCCTTCCACGCCATCCCAATCTAAGCCTGTTAGAGTTTTATATTGAGAAAGAAGCTGATTATACTGTTCTTTCGAAGCCTCCAGAGAACTTTTAAGCGAATTTAGCATGTTAAGAGTATTCATATACACACTAGATTCTTCAGTGTATGTCTTAAGAACAACAAGTTTGTCAAAAGCAGTCTGTTGCTTTTCAACACTAAATTCGGACTGTTTGAGCGAACTTTCTGCACTTAATATAGATGAAATAATAGAAAGAACATTTTTCTCAAAAGTAAGCTCGTTTTCTTGACGCGTAAGTTCTGTTCCATATTTTGTAGATTTATAACTAAGATCTTCTGCTGTGTCTTTTTTATAGCCCGAGAAATCAAAAGTGTGCGCTACTTCAAGCCCTCCACTTATTTCAGTTTCCCCTGTTTTGTACTTAGTTGTAATGCTTGCGTTGCCGGTAATTGTTGTATTGCCTTCATCCGGCAAAGTAACTTTTACAGAAGTAAGATTTAAATTAAGTGCAACATTATCTGTATTTGCCTGCATTAAAGGAGAAGCACTGGCATTAATTGAAACACCAATCTTATCTTCCTCTTCAAGTTGTGCAATATCCAACAACCCATTCTGATATGTAAGTAAATAATTCTGATACGATGGGCTGTTTTTCTTAGCACTTTCCAGGATCTCATCAATGGTTGATGCATTAACGTTGCACAGAACCATCACCAGTATTAAAAATGTAATAAAAATCTTGTTCTTCATTAGATTAATTATCCATTTTTTTGGCTTTAGGTAAACAGCTTCACAAATTTTCCACAAATCGCCCACATACTCCAGACATATCTCTTAGAGAGAAAAAGGTCTTTAAATTTTTTGAGACTCTTACTGATAGTATTTGAATTGGATTCCTGTTTATATTCCCTTCTTAATGGTCAGAATATTCTTATTATCTCTATACTCATAGGAAATATCGTCCATAGTCTTTTTAACCATAAAGATGCCTAAACCTCCAATCTTTCTCTCTTCACAGGAAAGAGTTACATCAGGATCCTCGTTTTTGGTTGGATCATATGGTTTACCATTATCAGAAAATTCTATTATTACTTCATTTGGCTCAAGAGTACATGAAACTGTTGCACTGTCTGCACCACTGTAAAAAACAATATTTGACAAAATCTCATCTATGGCAACATTGACCTGTGCAATTGTTTTAAAAGGAAAATCATTCTGTAAAAGAATATCTTCTACAAATTCTGTCACTTCACCTACAGAATTTTCTGTTGGTCTTATTGTAAGTTCTTTTTTCATACAATGTTACTCCTTTATCTCAAGTGTCAGCATAGTAATATCGTCAAATTGCTCTGCTTCTCCAGCAAAGGCATCCACATCATCATGAACAGATTCCAAAAGCTCTTTAACTGGTTTGTCTTTAGCTTTATTGAGGGAATCTATCATCCTCTCAGTTCCAAAGAGAACATTATTACTGTTAGTTGCTTCAGCAACTCCATCTGTATAGACAAAGAGTTTATCCCCAGGATGGAATTCTAACTCGTATTCTTTGTATTTTGCGTTCTCCATTCCAGCAACAACAAAGCCGTGCTTGTCTTTGTATAATTCCCAAGCCCCGCCTTTACGCATTATTGCAGGGAATTCGTGCCCGGCATTAACACATTTCATCTTACCTGTTGAGATTTCCAAAATTCCAAGCCAAACAGTTACAAACATCTCAGCTTCATTGTTCTCACAAAGCTGGTTATTGACCTTTTCCAGAACCTTTGCAGGACTAAGACCGTTTTGTGTTATAGACTTAATAAGTGTTTTACTTATCATCATGAAGAGAGCTGCAGGAACACCCTTTCCAGAGACATCGGCCATAACTAGAGCAAGATGATTACTGTCCACAAAGAAGAAGTCGTAGAAATCTCCCCCCACCTCCTTAGCTGGCGTCATTGTTGCATATATGTCAAATTCATGCCTTTCCGGGAATGGTGGGAAAATACAAGGGAGCATGCTTGCTTGGATGTGACGAGCAACATCAAGCTCTGCTCCAATTCTCTCCTTTTCAGCCGTCATCTTGGAAAGATTAGCTATGTATTCAGAAAGCTCTTTAAGCATAAAGTTAAAAGATTTGGAAAGAGATTCTATCTCATCTCCAGTGTTGATATCTATTCCTGAATAAATATCTATTTCTTGGTTTTCAAAGGAATTAGTACGTGTAATTTCCTCTGTAAATGAAGTTAACTTTCCAATTGGTTTTGTAACCATGTTTCTCACAAAAACAATATAGATAATTATTATGAGAGCAACTATTCCAAAACAAATGACTATTATAGTGTTAAGAAAGGAGTACAAATAAGATCTGACTTCACTCATATCAAGAATGTACTGAATTTCAGCTATTGCCTTGCCATTCTCATCTAGAATTACAGAGATACCAGTGTAGTTGAATCCATAGCTGTTGTCTGTAACAAGAGGAGTATCTAGCCCTTTATTCTCTTTGTAAGCATTCCAAATGGTTATGTATTTTTGATAATCCGCAGGATCATTTGGATTAGCCGCATCTATGTAAAGAATATCGCTCCCATAAGGAAGTTGAGATTCAGGATCATCCCCCATTTCCTCAACAAAAGCATCTATATAAAAGGTAACACTATCTTCATCTGGGACAACAAGAGAAAGATAAGTTATCTCCCCTTCTTCCTTCAATTTGTTGAAGAGATTATACATTTTCTCATACTCAGAAGTCTTGTCTCCACCTGGGGCTATAATTTTTTTCACATCTTCAACATCAAGCATGCTTGCAATTGCTTTGCTATTTGACATAACACGCTCGGCATAAAGCTGTTCAAGATAACGCTTAGGCGTTAAATAGCTAAAAGTGGATACTGAAGCTGTAAGCAAAATACCAACAATACAAAGTGAAATTATAAATTTAGGTAGGAGTTTAATCTTCACACTCTCTCCTTTGGGGTTTCACAACCTCCAACTTCTTGCAGTAAATATCTGCAGAACAATGACATCGCCCTTTGCAATATGGGCATATCAATTTTTCATCCTTATACCAAGCATCTTTAACAGTGACAAGGTATGTAAATTCACATTCCTCCAAAGCCTTTTTAAGTGGCAAAATGCCTCCCGGCTTCCAGCAAACTATATAAACAGTATCAATTCCTTTCTCTGCAAGCGTTTTAATAGCAAAATTTATCATTTTGCTAGCAAGTCCGTCACCTCTGAACTCTTCACAAAGAGCAACAGACTGAATTCTTCCACAACATTCTGAAAAAGCAATTTCATCTGCATCAATATTAACAGAAGACACTATATCAAAAGAAGAAGTAATAAGAAAATAAATATAACCTGCAATCTTTCCTTCTTCACTTTTTAGAAAAAAGAAAAACCTATTATCATCTTTAACGGCCTTTGAGAAGTCTTCGTACGAATAAAGATTCTTGCCCACGCACTCATCTGCAATATGCAAAGCTGTGTTTATTTCTTTTTCTTTTAGTTTTTCAAAATACACGCCTCACCCCTTCTTGCAACTCAAAATCTTCATTCCCATTGAAATCTCAGAGTCCTCTTTCAAAATTAATGACTCCAACTCTGGCAAATGACAAACAAGCCAATCTTTCCATTTTCTATACTCTTCACAATCCTCTTCTTTTAGAAGAATATCTACATCTTCTTCCAGATAGGAGAAGAATGTTGTAATAATGGCTTGTTTTTTTGCTTGCTCACCAGGACTTGCAGATACAGCATCACACCATATTTTTATGTCTTCATATCCACAAGCCTTGACCATTTGCTCAACAGAAGCTCCAAGAGATCGGTTTCCAGAATACTTGTCCTTATTTAAGATATCCAGGAAAGTGGCCAAAAGATGTCCTGTGTCGCCAGATAGAGATGAAGCGCTATCATTGGCCTCAACTATCACCAAAGCACCTTCATCTTTGAGTAAACCCTGCAAAGAAATAAGAAGCTTTTGAGGATTTTTTAAGTGCATCAAAACAAAAGAAAGATATATGCAATCAAAGGCCTTAATGCCCTTATCTTTCATAATGGAACCCAAAGTCACCAAAAAATCATCACTCTCAACATCTAAAGTTGAAAAAAAGAACTTGTCATTACCAAAATCCTTTTGAGCTTTTAGCGCAAGCTTTTTGTTGTACTCCAAGCCAACAACATTTGAAATAGAATTATACGAAAAAATAGAAACAGTCTTTTCACCATCATTGCAACCAATATCCAAGACCGTCTGGATACCCGCATTCGCACGTGCACTTGCAGAATTTCCAAAAATCGCATCAAGAGCCGGCCTTTCATAAGAAGACAGAAGCTTATTCTGCACACGCAATCTCTCTATTTCTTTGTTATCTTGAAAAACAATTAAATCTTCCATCTTCATTCCTCGAATAATTGTAAAACTCAAATAATTGTATAGAAATAATTGAAAACCATTTTGCGCTGATATTCAGAGTATTTTGTCTTCTTCTTGATAAGTTTCAGCACGCCCGAATCTATCTCATCCCCCTGAGCCTCAAACGGGTTGTATTGGCTAACATTATCCCTAATACGAAGCACCAAGCCATCATCTTTGTTGATTAGTTTTATAGATATGTAATATTCCTTTTTAGTGTTCTCTCCATTCTCCAACGCAAACTTAATAATATTCAGTAAAATCTCTTCCGATATAAAATTAATCATAAAAGATTTCTTCACATCCAGCTCCCACTTTTCAGAAATCTCTTCCAGATCTTTTGAAATATCCCCCATACTCTCCTTCTCAATTGGATACGTCTTCTCAAAAGAACTCCCCACCAACCCAAACTTCTTCTTCACATACGCCTTGGACGGACTTATCCACGCAATTGCAACAATTATCAGAACGCCCACAACTTCCGTGATTACATAGGAAGCCGCAACGCCCACGACATTTTTACCCGGAATAAGAATAAATCCCGATATCAATAGCAAAAGACAATTTCTAATCAAAGACATTACAGAAGCAAGGAATCTTCTTCCAATAGACTGCCAAAACGCAGTAACAGAAGTATTGATACCAGTAAAAATAATGCTTAATGCAAAAACCCTTAGGGCTGTGTTTGCCACAGAATTTCCACTGCTTGGATTAATACCAAAGAAAGAAAACAGAGAGGGAGAAAGAAACACAAAACAAAGAGCAATGCAAAGAGAAATGAATGAAACTGAAATCAACGCTCTTTTTAAAACCACATAAATACCATCAGTGTCAGACTCCCCAGAGAGGAACGAAATCACTGTCTGAAGAGAAGCAGAGTTACCATCATAAACACCTACAGGAATTGTACTTAAAGTGTAAATTATGCCGTACACCGCAACATAGAAAGTGCCTTTAACACCACCATAACGTAAAAGCATTGTGTTAAAGCTAAGCATAACAACAGCAGAGAAAATTTGAGCAGAGCCCAAAGCAAAACCATTAGAAACAGTATTTCTAACCTGTTTAAAGTTTAAAGAGCCCAGTTTGAGACTTAGTTGTTTGTTTCTTCTTGTAAAGTGCATTAAAAGAACAATAAGCCCCAAGAACTCTCCAATACACAAAGAAAGAGATGCTCCCTTAATTCCCATTGCCATAAACTTCATAAAGACAACATCTAAAACAATATTGGTGATAATTACCACAGCAGAAGCAATAGCAACAAGGCGCGGATTACTGTCCGTTCTAACAGAAGCAGATAAAATGTGGTACATAATAAAAATTGGCGCTGACCACATAACAACACCAAGATATTCTTTAGCAAGAGGATAAAGCTCGTCAGTAACACCTAAAAATGAAAAGTAAGCTCTCTCAAAAAGCAAAGGGCAAAGAGAAATAAGGCTAATAATTAAGCCTAAAGTAAGTGCAGAATGAAAAACCTTGTTGGCTCCCTCTTTATCATCTGCTCCAAGGAATCTACTAATATGAACGTTAGATCCTACACCTATTGTGATACCAAAGAGAGCATAAATCAAATAAACCGGTGTTGCTATGTTAGAGACAGCAAGACCAGTATCCCCTACAAGGTTTCCAACCAACGTTGCATCCACTAACGTGCAAATGGTTAATGCAAGAGATGATAAGATTCCCCAAATCAAAAAATATCTATAAGCGCTGTACTGAAAACGAGAGTCCACACTAACTCCAAATTATTCTATAGTAAGAATCTCGACAAAACCTGTAACTTCAAAAATCTCGCTAATTGTCTCATTCACATTTCTGACAATCATCTCCCCTTGTTTATTCATCACCTTTTGTGCAGACAAGAGAACTCTCAACCCTGCAGAAGACAAATACTCAAGATCTTTAAGATCTAAAATAAGCTTTTCCACTCCACCAATACTCTGCTTAAGTTCAGACTCTAGTTGAGGAGCCGTTGTTGTATCCAAACGTCCTATAACAAATAGTGTTAATTCATTTCCATTCTTTTCTTTTTTAATTTCCATACTTTTTTCTCCTTTAGGTGTGTTTGCGTTGACGTTAAATTAATTGGAATATGGTTCTAGGAAAGCATGAAAGTGTCTCATTGGCAAGTTATGCCCCCAAACAATTCGCATGTTAGGAATAGATTCACGGTCTTCATACAATGCTTTGACAGCTGCAATTACATAGTCTAAGTGCTCTTTTGTAAGTCTACTACGGTCTATTGCAAAACGTACAACATTTGCAAGTTCAGCTTGTTGCTCTGGAGTTTTGAGGTCATATTCCATTGAGTAATCACCAAGTTCTGAAACTCTAATTCCATAACGTCTTATCAACTCAAGAGAAAAGCCTTCTCCTGCAAAAGTTTCGTGCCCGCGTTTTCCATCAAAAAACTCATCCATGTTTATGTATACGGCATGGCCTCCTGCTGGAAGAACTACACCTTTAACGCCAGCATTGTAAAACCCTTGTGCTAAATACTCACATTGTTTTACCCGTTCATCCATATAATTAAAATCACAGCTTTCGTATAATCCAACGGCCAAGGCCATGATATCTCTGCCAGACATCCCGCCGTAAGAGTCGTTACCATAACAAGATATTTGCTTAACCTTTAGAAGAACACCAATATCGGTCTTTATTGAGCCATCATCATTGAAATCAGAAAACTTCTTCCAAAATAGACCTCTGTCGCGGAATGCAAGCATACCACCCATATTGGCATGGCCATCTTTCTTGGCGGACATGCAAAAGGCGTCGCAATAAGAGAACATCTCCGTTGCAATTTCTGCAATTGACTTGTTTTCGTAGCCGTCTTCATTCATCTTGATGAAATAACAGTTCTCTGCCCAGCGTGCAACGTCAAAAACTAGAGGAATTTCGTACTTGTGTGCAACTCTATTAATCTCGCGGATATTTCCCATAGATACGGGCTGACCACAAATTGGATTGTTTGTAATGCAAGTAAAAATAAGTGGCACATTCTCAGGGCCAACTGCAAGAATCAAGCTTTCAAGCTTTTCAATGTCCATATCTCCCTTAAAAGGGTTCTTCTCGTATTTTCCACCCTCTGGTATTTGGTAGAGAAGTTCTTTATGGTATAGATTTCTAGGCACAGACCCCATTTGCTTTATATTGCCCTCTGTGGTGTCAAAATGTCCATTTGAAGGAATTGTGAATACCTTTCCCGGATGCCTCTTTGTAAGAACATTCTTGACAATTTCCATTAAGACAGACTCGGCTGCACGTCCTTGTTGGATTATAAAGCTATTTGGACGCTCCATTTGCGCGGCGCCACCATTGAAAAAGCCTCCCTCGTATTCTGGCAGGTAAACTTTTTCCATCATGGTTTCAACGTCTCTACAATCTGTGCGCACGAGGTCAATTATCTTCTTCCAATTCTTCTCTCCACCCCGTTCTAAAATATCGCGGAAAGTATCTAGCAACACATAATATCCCGTATTGCGCCCATACGCCTCATCTCCTAGAAATAAAGACGCCCACTGGTAATTTGTCATGGCTGTTGTTCCTGAATCTGAAAGCATATCAACGGTGAGCATGCCAGCAGGAAAAGCAAACTCATTGTAGTGAGTTGCCTTAAGTACTCTCTCACGTTGCTCAACGGTAACATCAGGGACATCTCTAACAGCAAAAGAAAAATGATGTGGGGCAGGTACGCTAAGTTTATATTCTTGTTCTTTGTTTCGTTCCATAAGACCCTACAAAACAGCAATGCATTCAATTTCTACAAGAGCATCCTTTGGCAGACGCGCAACTTCAACAGCACTACGAGCAGGACATTCCCCTTCAAAAAAAGTGGCGTATACTCCATTCATTGCTGCAAAATTTTTCATATCACTAAGAAAAACGGTAGTTTTTATCACGTTTTCCATAGTGGCGCCAGCTTCGACTAAAACGGCTTTGCAATTTTCTAGAGACTGTCTTGTCTGCTCTTCAATAGAAGATGGAAAGACTCCAGTTGCTGGATTAATGGGTAGCTGCCCAGAAGTAATAATCAAGTTTCCACTTTTAATTCCCTGTGAATAGGGTCCAATTGCTGCAGGTGCATTCTTTGTTGAAATAACTGTTTTCATATCTATTCTCTCCTATTTTGACACAGTTTCTTAGATATCTATTCGCTTACCATAAGGGCTAATAGCCTTAGATGGACACACAAGAACACATAAATGACAACCAACACAAGCCTTGATATTCAAAATTGGCTTACCATTAACCATAGAAATTGCCTCGTGCCCGCCGTCTCGACAAGAAATAAAGCAACGCTCACATCCTAGACATTTTTTTCTATTAAATAAAGGAAGAAGCTTTGTTTGTCTATTAAGTTCTTCAAGCTCAGTAACATTTTCAACACCAAGTCCTTGCAATTGAGACAAATGAGTCAGTGCTTTTTCTCTAAGGTACCATGTAAGGCCCTCAAGTAAATCATCAATAATTCTTGCACCATATTGCATAACAGAAGTAGTAATTTGGACATGATTGGCGCCCAACAGCAAAAACTCTGTTGCATCACGCCAAGTATCAATTCCACCCATTCCACTTATAGGAACATTATGCAATTTAGGATCAGAAGCCATTTCCCAGATAAATCTTAGTGCTATTGGCTTAACAGCACTTCCCGAATATCCGCCAATACCTGACATCCCTTTTACTGATGGCTCAGTGGCATATGTATCAAGATTCATACCCATAAGGCTTTTAATGGTATTTATAGCAGCAATTCCGTCTGCACCATTTTCAATGGCAACACGAGCAAAAGGACGCATATCGGCAACATTTGGCGTTAGTTTTACTAAAAGAGGAATTGAACAACCTCTCCTTGCAGCTTTAGTACATTGTGCAACAGCCTCAGTGCTTTGCCCAATATCAACGCCAAGACCATTTTCTTCCATGTTAGGACAAGAAAAATTGCACTCAATAATATCGGCACCAGATTCTTGTGACAGCCTAGCTAAACGCTCCCACTCTTCATCATTTCTTCCCATTATTGAGGCTATGATGACTTTATTGGGGTAGTTCTTCTTTAATTTGCGAATTATGTCTAAATCCTCTTTTAAACCATTAGATGACAACTGCTCAATATTCTTAAATCCAAAAAATCCGTGTTCTCCAGAAATAGCAGAATAACGAGGAGAAGCTTCGTTTGGAATAAAATCGCAAAGAGTTTTAAAACAGGCTCCTGCCCAGCCCATATCAAACGCACGAGAAATTTTCTCATAACTACTGGCCACAACAGAAGAAGATAGCAAAAACGGATTTTCTAGGTGAACACCAAGAAAATCACAAGATAAATCTACTGGAGAATTTGGAAGTTCTTCCCAAGCTTTACTATCTTCATTAAGAGCAGTCAATATATGCTTTATGTGTATTGGATTTGTTTTTTGCACGCAAGCTTTTTCACATGGGGCACTACAAGTAGCACAAGAAAATTTTTCTTTAAGCTTCATGCAAGCGCCATAAGTATTATCAAACCGCAAAGACCTTATAATCTTTGCAGGATCAAGTCCATGAGGACAAGCCTTTGCACATGCAGCATTATTGCACAATAAACATCTTGATACTTCATCCATAGGGATACTATTTTCATATATCATAAGAGTCTTTTCCTTTTTGGAACGTTCTTCTCTAAACAACTTAAACACCACCATTATAACAGCTCTTTCCTAAAATTCTACTCCTAGAAGCGGTCATATAGGCTCTTTATAAATAAGAAAAGGCCACCCAAAAGAAACCTGAGATAAAAAAAAGCTCCCCACCTAAGCAGAGAGCTTTTGTATACGAATGAATCAAATTAGAGGCTAATCCAGAATGCTGGGCGTACGCCACAACGATAACTTGCATCTTGACTTGACACCTTCTTTTCGCTAGCATTCATGTATTTACAATTATTTCCATCGCCATCACGAAGCCACCATGCTTTGCCAAGGACTCTATCAAGAATCTTATCATACGTAGTCATGGCCTCCTGCTCTGATAACAGGAACACTGTGCCTACTGTAGAATCTGGGGTTGCCATCTTAACTTCGCTGAGTCCAGACTGATAAACAAATCCAGTTTCTCCTGTACCGTTGAGCCAACTCTTGATAAGGGAAGAATCCCAGGAATAAGAGGAAGTGCTTGTACTATGCTGCATTTCGCCACCTATGCATTTGTTAGAAACAAGAAGTGCTCTATTATTTGAACTATCAACAGCAATCACTTTCCATTCAATACCGTCTTTGTTGAATTCATCGTTATATTTGCCAAGTGTTACCGTTTTTTTTACAGAAACTTTACTACTAAGTGTTATACCTTTTACATCTGAAACTGTTGCCTTAACTTCCCAAACAGCAACAAGTGTGACATCTTTTCTTTCTGCGGTATAAGAAGCCGCAGCAGTAGAATCTTCTGAGCCTTTAACCTTCCAGCCTTTGAAATTGTATGCTTTTGTTACAGTAGCAGATTCATACTTAAAAGAACCATCATCATAATTAGTTACTTCCGCACTTTCATCATCTCTTGTAGGTGCTGTTGGAGTAATTTCGTCTCCGGTCTGTGCAGAATCAGGATATGTTCCTTCTTTAGCAAGAGCACCACCATTAGCATCATATTTGATACTAATGGTTTTAGGACCTGAATCTTTTTCATTATCACATGAAACCATGAGCACTGCAGAAAGCAATACTAACATCAAAACAAAAAGTGTTTTCTTCATAGAGTTTTTCCTTTGCAAGACAAACAAAGTCTTACGGTTGCCAA
>CAVJIN010000007.1:0-61773 GCA_963649615.1 bacterium | reverse complement strand
TAATATAATCTCAAGGGCTTTACTTGACAAGCGAGCGTTATTTTGTTTAGCATAACCTACGATTTGGGGCTGTAGCTCACCTGGCTAGAGCGATTGAATGGCATTCAATAGGTAGTCGGTTCGATCCCGATCAGCTCCAAATATTTTTATTTTCTACTGAGTTTTTGCCTCAGATATTGCCACCAACGCTTTAATTTTCCTTTTTCTTGCGTTTTTTTCATCTCTTTTGCTGCAACATCTTCCGTAATTTTGGCATCTTGTCGCTTCATTTCATCCCATTTACGAACTAGCCACATATAAATATCGGCTTCTGTGCACCCCGGATAGAGAGATTGCAAGTGCTCGTGGTCCACGGCCTCTACAATTGGGGTGTAGACGTTCTTGTACCAGCTGACTGCACCCTCCTCAAAAGTAAGCTCATGATCAAGATGCTCGTTGGCGTAGTATTTGTGCACAAGAATATGGTTGACCATCTCTGGATACGAGCCAGGCGAGGTAAAGACTATCTTGTCCATGGGCAGATAAGTTGGGTTATATTGCTCTAGAAACTTGGAACGCTCATAGGCAACAACACGCTTCTTGAGCTCGTTCAGCGTCATGCCCTCCTCAAGCGGAATCTTTGAAGAAAGTTCCACCACCTCCGCATCAATAAACTCCTGCCCCCTACTTCGCGCCACCGACACCCTGTGATTTCCATCCCTCACAAAGTACCAATCGCCCAGTTTATATACCGATATTGGTGGCAAAATCACATCATCTAAGTGTGCTGCATCTATACTTTCCCAACGGCGTTGAAGCACATGTGATTTAGGATAAAAGGCCGATGAAAAATCTTGGTATCTGTTTTCAGAACCAATAATCTTTTTTACAGGAATTGTTTGCATTCCTTTGTAGAATTGAGATTCCGGTTTGATGAGTTTTGTAACTTCATAAAAAGATAAAAGATTTGGATTTTTCCATTTAAAAGTAGCAAGTACTTTCTGAATTTTAGCCCGTCGGCAAGCTACGTCAAAATCCCCAGTGACTGTTAACTTGTCTGCCATCAACGCCCTCCTTGGCTCCCTAACTTTTCATCATCAATTAGAAGAGACCCATAAACATTAATGATTTTTGTATTCCCTCTGAAATTTTCACGTGGTGCATTTCTATCATCAAGATGAACATGCCCATGAAGAAGATATTTTGGCTGGTATTTATCAATAAAAGATAGAAAACATTTAAATCCTCTGTGGCACAAATCTGGACCATCGCCAATTCCAAATGGTGGGGCATGGGTAATAAGAATATCTAAGTACCTACCATACTTACGCTTATTGTACATAAGTTGCGGAATAAGCTTCCAAATTCTATAACGCATTTGATGTTCTGTATACTGGCTGTCTCCGCCATTGTAATTCATACTCCCACCAAGACCAGCTATTAGTAAACCAGACTTCTTATCCCTGTAACACTTTCCATCAATCATAAAGCCATAGAACTTTTGATAACCAAGTTCTTGCTCTTTGTTCTTTATCAAACCTTTAAATACTACGTCTTCCTTTTTCAGAGCCTTATTGAAATCCCTTAGATTGTGGTTGCCGTAAACGTAACAAAGATCTTTGTTTAGCATTGTACTAACATAGTCGTAAGATTCTAAAGGCATATCTCCACAAGAAAGAATAAGGTCTACGTTTTTATAAATCTCTTTTACATTAGAGGAAAATGCTAAAGTTCTTGTGGTATCGGAAATGCAAAGAATCCTCATAACGGCTCCGCCTTCAATGAAATTATATGAAAGAAATGTGTTTTTTCAATAGACAGAAGTTTAAAGAGAATAGAAAATAAAACTGGTTTATTTGGAGAAAATATGGCACTTACTATAGCTTTAATTATTCTTGGCCTTTTTATCATTGTTATGGCAGTTGGAATTTCTTTCTTTATTAAGATGATGTGTAGACCAAAGGTTCATACCCATCAAGAAGGTATGGATGCTATAAAAGAATGTGGTTTTGACTGTGCTGAATTTGAGAACACACACCCACATGAAGAATTTTCCTTCAAATCTCCTAGGGGATATACGTTAAAAGGTCTTATCTATAAAAATGACAAAGAAGCAGATGGAAAAAGACAAAAAGCCGTAATCTTAGTTCACGGTTACACGGGTAGCTATTCTACCATGTATCCATATGCAAAAATGATGTTTGATTTTGGTTATAATGTTATTGTTTACGATCATAGAGGTCATGGCTATAGCAACAAAGGCAAGAAAGAATTCTGTAGTATGGGATACTTTGAATCAATGGATTTAATAGATCTCTTCTACTACATAAAACCTCAATTCAAAGATGACTGTATTTGGGGAATTTTAGGCGAATCAATGGGTGCTGGAACTGTCATGCAAACAGCTTGGCAAATCAAAGATCTCTCCTTTGCAATTGAAGATTGTGGCTATTCTTGCATGATGAAACAAGCAAAATCAATTATGAACTCCATGCATGTTCCAGCATTTCCAATGCTCTATCTTGGCAACATAATCATAAAAATGCACTTCAAGTTCTCTTTATACGACATCAATGCCATTGAGGCCATGAAAAGGACAAACATTCCAATGCTCTTTTGCCATGGTGATGCAGACACATTTGTTCCAACCGCAATGGTCTATGAAGTTTACAATGCAAAGAAAGACAAAAAGACCCTACAGCTTTATGCAGGCTCCCCTCACGCACGAAGTTTATTAGACCATCCAGTTCAATACTATCAAGTCGTTGAAAACTTCCTTAAGAGCTATAATCTTATTTAAGCTTTTTCCAAGAAACCACAAACTTGAGTTGATAGTCTTGTTTTGCCTTAAAGCAATGTTCTTTTAGGGTATATGGACCACAGCTTCCGGTTCCTATACCCTGTTGAAAGGCACTTAAAGAGACATAAGTTCCTGTGTTCTTTTCATCGCTTTGGTGTTTCATTTCTGTAAGCTCAAGGTCAGAGTAAGGTTTAACTCCAAGATTAAATGGTTTATCTACAGCATCAAAACGTACTAGTGTTATACCATTACTTACTTCCACAAAGGTTGTATCACATCTATTTCCACTTTCCTGAGGACGAATATTTGGTTCTGTCATTTCTGAAACAAGTCTTTCATTTATACATATTGGACTTTGTTCTTTCATGTCCTCATAAGATTCAAGAGTTCTTCCAAGCCAACGAACTTTATTAAAGGAGGAATCTAATTTAAAAGTTTTTCCAAATCTTGGAAGATAACCTTTAGCACTAACTGGATGTAAAATGCTTGTTACTAAGACAGCCTTGTCAAAGCCTTCTGGAGCTTGACAAGCTTCATAAGTATCCACACTCAAGAATCTATTTCCAGCATCCTTAATTGAGCTCATTACAATCAAAGGAGTCTTTTTTTCGCTTCCTTGTTCTATAAGTTCAATAGTTTCTTTGTACCACTTCAACATTGGATTTTTTCTTAAAAGAGGCTTATCATTGTCCGTTGAGGCTCTGAATAAAATCGTATAAGGATTGCCTGAAACCATTGAACTTGTGCCAAAATCAAAGGAAACATTTCCATTTAAGACATCAAAACCTTCTGGAAATTTCTCTACAATCTTAGGACTAGCAAGACTTAGAGCTTTTAACTGAATTTGTTCTTGACCTACTTCTTCTCCATTTTTGTTTACAGTAGTAAAGAGAATGAAGGTGGCATCTTTTATTTCAAACTTGACTCTTATTTTTTGTAGTGGCTCTACATTTGGAATATATTCAAATGCCTTGTTATCATCAACTTTTACTAGAAGTTTAAACTCAATACCATTAGTAAAAGCCGTGGTATTGAAAATTTCAAATTCGTTGTCTTTAATGTGAGAAACTCTAATTGGTCTATAAGTATGTCTTACGAGATAGGCACCTGTTGATGGACGTCTATCTGGATAAAAGATTCCATCAACACAGAAATTTCCATCATGAATCCATTCGCCGTGGTCTCCACCGTAGGTATAGCTTCCATCTTCATGAAGAACTGCATGATCTACCATTTCCCAAACACAACCACCAATTAAGCTATCATACTTGTAAATTTGTTCCCAATAACCTTCAATGTTTCCTGGACCCACTCCCATAGCGTGAGCATATTCGCAAAGAAAATAAGGTCTATCATTAAACTGTTTTGTTTTGCTTATTCCTTCACCAGCAGCCTTAACTTCAGAAATTGGCGGGTACATTTGACTGGCTACGTCATAGGCTTTTCTTTTTGCATGAACAACACTTTCATAGTGAACAGGAATTGTGCTTACACTCTTAAAATATTTGTACATTGCATATGTATTACAACCGTCTCCAGATTCATTCCCAAGACTCCACATTACAATTGGAGTAGAAAGAAGTTTGTCTCTGTTGTAGTGCCTAACTGCCCTGTCTAGATAATGAGACTTCCATGCTGGATTATTTGAAAGCCAATTCATTGAAGGTGGTAATCTGTGAACGTAGACTCCATGAGTTTCAAGATCTACCTCATCAACTATATACAGGCCATATTCTGCTGCAAGTTCTAACAGCAATGGATCTGGTGCATAGTGAGAAGTACGTACAGTATCAATGTTGAATTTTTTACATAGTTTAAGATCTTTATCTATGTCAGAAGGGTTCATCACATATCCGTTTCTGGGATTTGTATCATGATGGTTCACCCCGTGGAATTTGATTTTATGACCATTAACAAGGAATAATCTCTTATTAATTTTTACTGTCTTGAAGCCTACTCGCTGCTTTATACAACTGTCTTTTGTCTCTATATATAAATCATAAAGGACAGGTTTTTCTGCATTCCATTCTATGGCTTTAATGTCATTAAATTGAAGTATAGCCTTATTTTCTTGGGTTTTAATGCTCTTTTGGAACATTGTTTCATACCCTTCCAAAGAAACGCCAACCTCAAGTTCTCCAGAAGTTTCAACTGTAACAGTAGCATTATACAACCCAGTAGTTTCATCTTTTGTGGTTTTAAAATCTATATCCCAAATATCGCAAGTATTGGAAATTCTAAGAAGCACATCTCTGAAAATACCGGTATTTCTGAACATATCTTGACATTCAAGATATGTGCCGTTGCACCATCTTCTTACAACACAAAGAAGTTCATTTTCTCCTTCATGAATTAAAGAAGTAATATCAAATTCTGCTGTATTATGAGACTCTTCAGAATAACCTACAAAAGAGCCGTTTACATGAACTTCAATGCAACTCGTCACCCCTAGAAATGATAAGATATAACGCTTTGTTGCATCTGAAACTTCAAAGAAAGTTCTATAGACTCCAGCGTGATTGTATTCCCCTTCTGGTGCGTGCTTAAAGCCATCAAGAACACTAAAGTAGTCTTCAACAGGCTTTGTTGTAGGAACTTCAGGTGGATTATATTTAAACGGATATCTGAGATTTATGTAGGCAGGTTTTCCGTACCCTCTAAACTGCCAACATGAAGGAACATCCAGTTTGTCAAATTTCATTGATTCTGTATCAACACTAGAAGCAAGGTCATTTGGATTGTCATAGTAGGCAAAATCCCACATTCCATTGAGAACTTTCACATAAGGTGATTTATATCGCTTTTCTAGTAAAGAGACTGCGTTTGTCTGATTTCTATTGGCAAAGGGAATAAAATAGCTTCTTGGTTTGAGTTTATTTAACTCAAAAACATTAAAATCTCCGCATAGATTGTTATGAAGTTCGTAGTGCATGCAAAACCCCTTTACTGTATAATAACTCTATTCTTGAATATGGTCATTTGTTTTGAGATAATCTTAAAGATATCGGGGTAAAAAATGAGCAGAGCAGATAAAGTTTTTGTGGAAAATATTAAGGATATCTTGGAGAACGGGTTCTCTGATGCAGACTTAGAGGTGCGACCACATTGGAGTGATGGTACGCCTGCTCATACAATCAAGAAATTTGGGATTGTAAATAGATATAACTTGCAAGAAGAGTTTCCAATTTTGACCATTAGACGAACGTACATGAAGTCTGCTATTGATGAGCTTTTGTGGATTTGGCAAAAGAAATCAAATAAGATTAGCGAGCTAAAGTCGCATGTTTGGGATAGCTGGGCAGGTGCAGATGGGACCATTGGTAAGGCTTATGGATATCAGCTGGGAATTAAACATCAGTATGCGGAGGGGGAATTCGACCAAGTAGATAGGGTTTTGTATGATCTAAAGCACAATCCTCAAAGTCGTAGAATTCTCACAAATATTTATAATTTTCAAGATTTACATGAGATGAGACTTTATCCTTGTGCCTATTCCATGACTTTCAATGTAAGTGGCAATGTGCTTAACGGAATTCTGAATCAAAGGTCCCAGGATATGCTAACTGCAAATAACTGGAATTTGGTGCAATACAGTGTACTCTTGTATATGATGGCTCAGGTAAGTGGCCTTATCCCTGGTGAACTTATTCATGTTATTGCAGATGCACACATCTACGACAGGCATGTTCCAATTGTTCAAGAGATTATTGAGCATGAGCAATATCCGGCCCCAAAATTCATTATGAATAAAGAAAAAATAGATTTCTATAGTTTCACTGCAGATGACTTTAAACTGGAAAATTATCAATACTGTAAAAAGAAATATGATATCCCAGTAGCAATTTAAGGAACTGTGGCAAAATTTTTGGAGGAAACACACAATGCAGGCTATTCTTCACTGTGACAGCAAATGGGGTATAGGCAAAGGCAATGACCTTATGTTTAGGCTTCCTAAAGATATGAAATTCTTTAAAACCCAGACAACTGGCAAAGTTGTGGTAATGGGATCTAATACCCTTTTATCTTTTCCAAACGGAAAACCTTTGAAAAATAGAACCAATATTGTGCTTTGGCCTAATTGCCAAGAAGCCAAAGAAAGAGCAAAGGAAGATGGTTTTATTTTGGTTGAATCTCTACCAGATTTAGCTTTTGAAATTGCAAAATATCCTCCAGAAGACGTTTTTGTAATTGGTGGAGCTATGATGTACCATACTCTACTACCCTATTGCGACAAAGTATTTCTTACTAAAGTTAAGGAAGATGGGGGAGCACAGGTTTTCTTTGACAACTTAGATGAGCTTGCAAACTGGAAGCAAGTATATACTTCTGAGGAACAAGAAGATAACGGCCACATAATCCAATTCACAACATACCAAAATAGCTCTGTTAAAAGTCTTGCCTCTCTTGCTTTTAGCATAGCACTAGAAGACATAAAAAACTTTGACACCATTGTTATTCACCGCCACACAAGACCAGATGGAGATGCAATGGGAAGCCAAATTGGCCTTAAGAATATCATTAAGGCAAACTTTCCAGAAAAGAAAGTTTATGTAGTTGGCGATCTTTCTTCTAGACTTGCTTTTATGAAAGACGCTCAAATGGATACAATACCAGATAGTACCTATGACAACGCTCTTGCAATTATCCTAGATTGCTCTGCCTCCTCTCTTATAAGCGACAACAGATACACAAAAGCAAAAAAAACACTCTCCTTTGATCATCATCTTTTTTGTAAAAAAATAGCAGATATTGCTGTGATGGATTCTTCCTATGAAAGCTGTTGCGGAATAATTACAGATTTTGCACGAGAAAGTTCCCTTAATGTCCCAGATTTGGCAGCAGAAGCACTTTTTACAGGCATGGTTACAGATTCGGGCCGTTTTAAGTATGATAGCACAAGCTCTAGAACCTTTGAATTAGCAGCCTTCTTAAGAAAAAGGAACTTTGATATTTCTGAAATTTATAACAATCTATACAGAGAAGATTTTAGTTATGCCCTTAATAAGGCCAAATTCATCCTTAAAATAAAATTTACAAAGAACAACGTTGCTTACATCTACACTAAAACAGAAGAACTTAAAGAACTAAATCTTGATGCCCAAACAGCAGCTAGAGCTTATGTAAATGTCATGGGAGAGATCAAGGATGTAGATATTTGGGTAAACTTTGCTGAAGATACAGATAGCAGCATTGCCTGTGAACTCAGATCCTCTAGTTTTAATATAAACCCTATTGCAGTCAAATATGGTGGTGGTGGCCACGCAAAAGCTAGTGGTGCAACAGTAAAAGATAAAGCTACTGCTATGCAAATGCTTGAAGATTTGGATAAACTGAGTTTTTCAGAAATGGAGTAAACAACATGAGAGGACCTGAAGCAAAAAAGGCAATATTAGAAAAAATCAAGCAATACGACAAAATTATTATCTCAAGACATATTCGCCCAGATGGAGATGCCCTTGGCTCAACCAAGGGTCTTTGCGCTTCTCTTAAACTCTCTTTCCCCAATAAAGATATAAGAGTTATTAATGATGATAGCTCCGAATACTTAGCATTCTTGGGCCCAGAGGATAATCAGGTCCCAGATTACTTTTATAATGACGCTCTTGCTATAGTTTTAGACACAGCAAATCTTGATAGAGTCTCTAATAAGAAGTTACATTTAGCCAAAGAGATTATCAAGATTGACCATCATATTGAAGTTGAATCCTACGGAGTTGTTTCTTGGGTTGAAGATGAAAGATCCTCTGTCTGCGAGATGATTGCAGATTTACTTTATACATTCCAAGATGAATTAAAGTGCAATACAGAAATAGCAACCTACATCTTCACAGGACTGGTCACCGATTCCGGCCGCTTTAAATTCAAAGAAACAAACAGCGAGACCTTCAGACTCGCCGGCTGGCTTTTTAGCTTTGGCGTAGATACAGAAACCTTATATGCCCATCTATACCTAGAAGATTACAGTTTTTACAAATTCAAGGCCTCTATACTTGAAAACATGAGCATCACTACTCATGGAGTTGCATACACCTACGTAGACAAGGCCATGCAAGAGAACTTTAATCTATCCAGAGAGCAAGCCAGCGATAGCGTAAATTTCATGGACAAAATCAAAGGAAGCTTAATTTGGCTAGCCTTCATAGATAATCCCGATAACACTGTGCGTGTCAGACTAAGATCTAGATTTGTAACAATTAATAAACTTGCAGAAAAATATCACGGGGGTGGACATGCCTGTGCTTCAGGCGCTACAGTTTACAGCCCAGAAGAAATGCAATGTTTAATTAATGATGCAGATGCTTTGCTCGCATCTTACAAAGCAAACAATGAAGGTTGGTTATAAAAATGAATATTTTGATTACAAATGATGATGGCTACAAATCTGAAGGCCTAATAATACTAGCACAATGGGCCAAGAAATTGGGCTCTGTAACAGTTGCGGCACCTAAAACAGAACAAAGTGGTAAAAGCCATAGCATTGAACTACACAAACCTTATGAAGCAAAAAAAGTAAATGTTATTGATGGCATTGATTGGTACTATGTAGACTCCACCCCGGCAGATTGTGTTAGATTTGGTTTTAATGGCCTAAAACGCAACTATGACATGGTTTTTTCAGGCATTAACCGAGGATTAAACCTTGGTGAGGATATTTCTTACTCTGGAACAGTAGGTGCAATATTTGAAGCAGCCTACATGGGAGTTAAAGCTCTAGCCTTCTCAACAGACCCAGAATCTTTTGATGCGGCAAAGGCAAATCTAAATAAAGTTTATGATTTCATCACAAAAAATGAACTATTTAAGTACAACGATATCTACAACATAAACATCCCGCTTGTTCCTCATGATGAGATTCTTGTAACAAAACAAGGCGGTCCATACTTTAAGGATAGATTCCATCATATTGGAAATGATGTTTACCAAGTTGAGGGATATTCTGTTTATAAAGGAGCTGAAAATTACAGTGAAGATTTAGATGCAACACTTAATGGTTACACTTCAATTTCTCCACTTACAGCTTCCAGCAATTGCGATTGTGCTTTTGAAGCAATAAAACACCTAAATCATAAAATTAATTTGTAATCTCTACAGGATGGTTTCTGCGGTATTCGTACATTAGAATACCTGCGGCCACGGACACATTAAGAGAATCAATGTGTCCACTCATTGGAATAGAAACCATTTGGTCGCATTTTGCTCTTACAAGAGTTCTAACACCACTACCTTCACTTCCCATGACAATAACAGTACGATTAGAAAAATTCATATTATAAGAGTTATTGCCATTCATATCTGCACCATAGACCCAGAAGCCATATTCTTTTAAAACATCTAATTCTCTTGCAAGATTAGTTACTGTTGACATGGTAACATATTGAGCAGCACCAGATGAAATTCTTATAACAGTTTCGTTGGCACTAGCACTTCTTCTTTCTGGAACAATAATAAGAGCAGCAGAAAACTGATCTGCACTTCTGAGAATTGCACCTAGGTTATGAGGGTCTGTAATTTCATCAAGAGCCAAGACTAAGGCACTATCCCCTTCTTTTAGGCTATCACAGAAGTCTCGAACAGAGACTTCCCTAATTCTTCCGCCTTGGCTTGCAGCAGCCCTGGCACCAAGATCCAGAACAGCTCCCCTGTGATTCGTATTTCCAGCAAGTTTCTCAAGTTCTGCGTCACTTACCTTCTTCACAGCAGTCTTGCCGTTTGCAATAGCTTCCATCTCTAGAGAAGCATTCCTTTTATCACCCCTAAGTAAATAAAGAGTAGAGCCTCTAGAAGCGTTCTTTAGAGCTTCTTCTATTGCATGTATTCCTGTAATCTTGGTTCCCATAATAATTCCTTAAGTTTTAGTCGTTATCAAAAGGCACTGGACTTGGTGCAGGATTCTCTCCAAGAGTATCAGAAAGTTCCTTCATAAGTTGCTTTGCCTTCATTCCTAAACGTTTTGGAGTTTCAATTTGGAATTTGATATACATATCACCCATTGAAGTACTCTTATATCTTGGAAGGCCTTGACCTTTGACTCTGATAATCTTTCCATTCTGAACACCAGCTGGGATGCTAACCTTTATTGTTTGTCCCATAAGGTTCTTAACCTCAATATCAAGACCAAGAGCTGCCTGAGTCATTGAAATTGGAATTTGAACAAACAGGTCTTCATTCTGTCTAACAAAGTATTTGTGAGGTCTAATATTAACTCTTACATATAGATCACCTGGAGTTGCATTGTTTTGTCCAGCATTACCCATCTGTGGAATGATAATATCAGCTCCATTCTCAATTCCCGCAGGAATTTTAATTTTAAGAGTTTGGCTCTTTCTTACAGTTCCACTACCCTTGCAAATTGGACAAGGGTCAGTAATAACAACACCCCGGCCTCCGCAAGTTGGACATGTTCTTGCCATTGAGAAGAAACCACTGGATTGGCGAATCTGCCCAACACCACCACAAGTTGGACAAGTCTTAGAAGAAGCTGTCCCCTTGGAAGAACCTGTACCATGGCAAGCCTCACAAGGAATCTGATGATTGTAAGTCATTTCCTTCTTGCAATCACCCATTACATCCTGTAAGTCAATTTCTATGTTTACTCTAATACTTTGACCAGTTTGTGGGCCACCCTGAGCTCTTGATCTAAATGATGAAGAACTTCCACCGCCAAAGCCAAATAAATCTTCAAAGATACTACCAAAACCGCCAGAGAAAAGATCACTAAAATCTCTATATGCAGCACCGCCAAAGCCTTGTGAATTATCAACTCCAGCAAAACCATAGCTATCATAGTTTTTACGTTTGGTATCATCCGACAATACTTCGTAAGCCTCTGTAGCTTCCTTAAAACGTTCCTCAGCGGCTTTGTCGCCAGGATTTTTGTCTGGATGGTTCTCTATGGCAAGCTTTCTATATGCCTTTTTTATTTCATCTTTTGTTGCTGTCTTGGAAACTCCAAGAACTTCATAATAATCTCTTTTATCAGCCACGTTTGAACCCTCTCATATAACTTAACAAAAAACATAATAAAGCACAAGTTTTCGTAGAATCTTGAATGTTCCCAAGATTCAAAGAAATAGCCGGTCAATTGACCGGCTATGTGTGCTTTTTATTGTTTAGCTTTAGTTTACAACCTCATAGTCAGCATCATCTGCTCCCTGCTGAGGACCGCTACCGGCACCTGGCTGTGGACCCTGTTCAGGACCAGCACCTGGACCTGCCTGCTGTCCGCCCTGAGGATTTGTATTCTTATAAATCTCCTCAGCGAGCTTGTAAGAAGCCTGTTGTACAGCTTCTGTCTTAGCCTTGAGTTCATCAACAGATGCACTCTGGTTGGCAAGAACCTGTTTAAGGTCAGAAAGAGCAGATTCTACGGCAGCCTTATCAGTTGCACTAATCTTATCGCCATAGTCCTTGAGAGCTTTCTCTGTCTGATAGACAGTGCTATCTGCTGTGTTACGAGCATCAACTCTCTCACGTTCCTTCTTATCCTCTTCAGCATGCATTTCTGCATCCTTGACCATCTTCTCAATCTCACTCTCATCTAAGCCACTTGAGCTTTGAATCTGAATGCTTTGTTCCTTACCAGTTCCAAGATCCTTTGCAGATACATGAACAATACCATTTGCATCAATATCAAAGGTAACTTCAATCTGAGGGACTCCTCTTGGAGCTGCTGGAATTCCAACAAGATCAAAGGTTCCAAGTGTTCTGTTCTGAGAAGCAAGCTCACGCTCACCTTGAAGAACATGAATGCTTACAGCAGTCTGTCCATCAGCAGCGGTTGAAAATACCTGGCTCTTTCTTGTAGGAATAGTTGTATTACGCTCAATAAGCTTTGTTGTAATACCACCAAGTGTCTCAATACCAAGTGAAAGTGGTGTAACATCAAGAAGAAGAACATCTTTAACTGATCCACCAAGAATTCCGCCTTGAATTGCAGCACCCATTGCAACAACTTCATCTGGGTTAACACCTTTGTGTGGTTCCTTACCAAAGAGCTCTTTAACAACAGCCTGAACCTTTGGTACACGAGTTGAACCACCAACAAGAATAACTTCATCAATATCAGAAGCTGAAAGACCTGCATCTCTGAGAGCGTTTCTGCATGGAACCTTTGTTCTTTCAATAAGATCATCAACCATTTGTTCAAATGCAGCTCTTGTAAGTGTCATCTGCAAGTGCTTTGGTCCTGTTGCATCAGCAGAAATAAACGGCAAGTTAATGTCTGTAGAAGTTGAACTTGAAAGCTCAATCTTAGCCTTCTCTGCAGCTTCCTTAAGTCTCTGCAATGCCATCTTATCCTTTGAAAGGTCAATGCCAGTATCCTTCTTAAAGCTTTCAACCATCCACTCAATGATTCTTTGGTCAAAGTTATCTCCACCAAGGTGTGTATCACCATTTGTAGACTTAACTTCAAAGACTCCATCTCCAAGCTCAAGAATTGAAATATCAAATGTACCACCGCCAAGGTCGTAAACGGCAATCTTTTCATCCTTAGAAGAATCCTTGCCAAAACCGTAAGCCAAAGCTGCAGCAGTAGGCTCATTAACAATTCTCTTTACTTCAAGACCAGCAATCTTACCAGCATCCTTTGTTGCCTGACGCTGTGCATCGTTAAAGTATGCAGGAACCGTAATAACAGCTTCTGTGACGGTTTCGCCAAGATAATCTTCAGCCGTTTTCTTCATCTTCTGAAGAATTCTTGCTGAAATTTCTTCTGGGCTATATTCTTTGTCTCTGATAACAACCTTAATAGTATCGTTAGCTCCAGAAACAACCTTATATGGAATCATAGAAAGTTCATCTGGAACTTCTCTGTATTTTCTTCCCATAAAACGCTTAATTGAGAAAATTGTATTCTCAGCGTTTGTTACAATTTGGTTTTTTGCTGGTTGTCCAACAAGGCAATCTCCCTTTGCTGTAAATCCAACAATAGAAGGTGTTGTTCTCTGACCCTCAGAATTAGCCATGACAACAGGTTCGGAACCCTCCATAACTGCCACGCAGCTGTTTGTTGTTCCAAGGTCAATACCAATGATTTTTCCCATAATATATGCTCCTAATTGATAAGTATCAGTTTTAAACACCGTGAACTTTCTCAAATCCACGAACGTTCAATGGTAATTTACAAATCTCTTACAAAATCGTCAAACGAAATAGCGAGAAATGTTGGAGTTATTCAGAATTCCTCTATTCCGGTTTTCCAATTCTGACTTTTGAAGGTCTTAAAACTCTGTCATGTAAAGTATAACCTTTGATGAAATCCTCAAGAACTGTTTCATGTTCAAGAGAGTCATCAACTGTGACCATGCATGCTTCATGCTTTTGTGGGTCAAATTCTTCACCAACTGCATTAATGACCTTAAGCCCCCAATCCTTGTCTAGATTTGACAAGAACTGACTTTGAGCCATTTCAATTCCTTCTACAAGTTTTTCTGTATCTCCACCAGTCTTTGCGGCAGCCAGTGCTCTGTCTAGATTGTCTAAGAATGGAAGGATGTCTGAAATAAGCCTTGAGTTTGCAAACTGTACAGCCTCTTCTTTATCTCTAGCAAGGCGTTTTCTGTAATTATCTGTCTCTGCTTGACGTCTAATCATTTGATCTTTAAGTTCTGCATTACTGGCTGAAAGTTCTTCAACTTCCTTCTCTAATTCCGCAATCTTATTCTCAGCAGACTCGTTAGTTTCATCAGCAACAGGACTTTCAGCTTTTTTTTCTTCATTTTCTTCTATAGTAACTGTGGTATTTTTTTTACTCATATTTCCCTCATTGAACGAAAAATACAAAGACTCTGAAATAACGTCAAGTTGTTACTGCTCGTCATCAAAATCAACAATTTCTTCTTCTCCATAGGTTTCCCATTGCTTTTTAGATTGCTCTTCATTTTCTTGATTAAGGTCATAATCTATGTCTGTAATTTCAACTTGAGAAATCACATTTTCATCTTGTCTAGAAGGCTCAACATAATCAGATTGGACAGAGGATTGTACGGGTTTCTCCACCCTTTCATCTCTCTCTGGCTGTACATATGCCGGCTCAACAGATTGAGAAACAACAAATCTACTACTCTTTTCAATTAGAGCATCAAGCCTATTAGCCTCATTGTCAACTATGTCTAGTTTGTGCTGAAGTTCACCAAAGAATTGTTGTACTGTATGAATGACAGCCTGAAATGCGTCATCAATTTTCTTGAGTCGCTGGTCAATGTCCTTGCTTGTCATATCCTTGAACGAAGCCAAAACGTCTTGGCTTTCTTTGTGTAGGCTAGCCATAGCTTCATCCATACTATTATCGGTCTCGCTCACAGCCTCATTCATGCGGGTTACAGATTCGCGCTCAAGCTGGATAACGCGCTGTTCATGCTTACGCAGGTGCTCGTCTGCATCTTTCATATCCTGTCTAAAGCCATCAATGACATTTCTAACGTTATCAAGCCTAGTTGCCTCAGTTTGCACGGAGGAGATCTTGTCATCTGCATCCTCCGTAAGCTTTGCAAGTCCCTCTAATGCTGTCTTGTATGTATCCATGGCATTCTTGAGTTTGACCAAATCTTCTGAATATTCACGAAGTTCTGCAAGCTGTGCGTCAAGTTTATGTACCAAGACTTGAACCTCGTCATTTTTATTGGCAATTGTCTGCTCAAATTCGGTAGCAAAATGTCTGAAGGAGTTCTCACTATCTTCAACTTCACCCTTATATTTTTCTAGCCAAGCTTTAACAGTTTGTATCCCTCTACTTTTCTTGTCACTTGCTCGTAATGAGAAAATGATTACCAATGTCAATACAAATAAGAAAATAGGTAACAGAACAGGAACTAAAGAAACCAAATTCATTTTATTTTACTCCATTTGTTTTGCGGTCTTTCCAAAAACCTCTTTCAATAGCCATATATCAAATCCTTTCCAGGATTCAAACACTCCACAAGCTAAAGGGTATTCTTTCCCAGAGCCCTTCACATTCACTAAAACTGCATCAACTCCCGCATTATGCGCACCTATAACATCCTTGTCATAGCTATCACCCACATAAAGCATTTCTTTGGAATCTAGCCCCATATTATACAGCAGATATTCAAAACAGTGGACACTAGGCTTTAAAAAACCTACATCTGCACTGCTAACTGCTAAATCTACATAAGAAGAAAGTCCCATAGACTCAAGTTTCTTAAAAAGGGGGAAATCACTAAAAACTCCAATCTTAAGTCCTCTTTCTTTGATTGACTTGAAAGTTTCTACCACGCCATTAAAAGGTTTTGTGTTTTTATATAGCTTTTCCATGGGCGTATAGATCCACTTTTCTAAATGCTGTTTTGCAAATTCAATGTCCTGATTTGTAGATGAGCCACTATTTTTTAATATAACAGTGGCTTCTTTAGACATTAAATCTCCGCTCAAAGACTCTTGGCACTTTCTAAGATCTCTTCTCATTCTATTATAATTCAAAGAAAAAATAGGATGACAGAGTCCTAATGCAAGAAGTCTTCTATTCATCACAGCTTTGGGGTAAAGAGTCCCGTCTATATCAAAGCAAATTGCCTTGTATTTCATCCCTTCTTACCCTTCTTCTTGTAGGTTTCTCTAGCTTTTTGCATTGCAATTGCCTTAGCCTTGGCGCCAACCTTCTTAGCCTTTGGAGTTGCTTTTGCCTTTCCACCTCTAGGTTTTTCTGCCACAGGCCTTATTTTTTTAGAACCTTCTTCAGCATTGTTTATTACTTTAGCTTTCTGACCTAGCTTATGATTACTCTCACTTCGCTCTCTTTCCCTTAGATTTATTTCAATAGGAATTAGAGTTAAGCCCAAATCTCGTCTAATACAGTTTTTAAGATACTGAACATACATTTGAGGAAAGTCTTTCTTTCTGTTTATAAAAAACAAAAACTTAACCGGGTTTACAGAAATTTGTGTGCCATAATAAACTTTGTAATGTCCTTCCGCTCCACGCGGTGGCTGATACGCCTCGCCCCAAGCCTTGAGAGCTTCATTTAAGATAGCTGTATCAATTCTCTTTCCAAGCTGATTATAAATTTTCAAAACAGTATCAAGCATCTCAGAAATATTTGTTCCCTTGGATGCCGATATAAACTGAATTGGTGCAAAATTTAAAATTGGGAACTGAAATCTAACTCTATCCTCAATTGCTTGAGTTTCATTAGGAACACCCTTCAAGAGGTCAATCTTATTTAAAACAATGACTACACCTTTCCCACGTCTTACAATCAAGTTAGCAATTTTCTTATCCTGCTCCGCAAGGCCTTCAACAGCATCTACAACCAAAAGCACTACATCTGCTTCATCTATAGTCTTAATTGCTCTGTTTACAGAATAGTACTCAACATCCTCTTCAACTTTTGTTTTTCTTCTTATGCCTGCGGTATCAAGAATAGTAAAATTCCTACCCTTATAGTTAAATCCACCCTTCACAACATCTCTTGTAGTACCAGCAATAGGGCTAACAATGGAGAGGTCTTGACCTGTCAAAAGATTTGTCAACGTGCTTTTACCAGTATTTGGCTTACCTAAGACTGCAAGTTTTAAGGCATTGGAAAGAACTTCATCATTAAGCTCCTGTGCCGAATCCACTTCATCCTCAAGGTCCAGCATTCCCATGAGAGTCTCTTCCAACGAGTCTATGCCATTCCCATGTGCCGACGAAATCCCCACAATTCTCTGATACCCATACGAGAAGAAATTCCAAATCATATCCTCTCTGGACACGTCATCTATCTTATTCACCACCAATACAATCTTGTCTGTATACGGTCTAAGCTCATTCATCAGCATTTGGTCTTCAGGGGTCACATCCATGCAATCCATCAAGAAAATAATTGCATCGGCCCCCTCCAACAAAGAAAGACTCTTCTTGGACACAAGCTCATCAAAGCCTTCAAGGTCTAGCTTTACACCACCGCTATCTGTGAGATTTACAGCATGCCCACACAGAATCCACTTCTCAGAAATAGGATCACGCGTAACACCTGGTGTGGGATCTGTGATTGCCCGTCTTTTTCCCACGAGCCGGTTAAATAGCGTTGATTTTCCAACATTTGGCCTTCCAATAATCACCACGTTCTTCATACTTGCAATACTAAAACATAAAACAAAAACAAACAATAATGGATGGCTTATGTCACTTTCTTTATCTCCTTTATCTCTTTTATCCCGATTTTCTTGTTCTTAACCTTTGCTACTGCTATAATCACATCCAAGATGATTGAAGACCTTCAAGATGAATTACAAGATGTAAGACCTCAAAGAAAGAAAGAAAAAAAACATATCTCCTTTTTGCTTTTGGCTTTTCTTATTTGGATTCCTTACGCTGTAATTATTGGGATTGTAGCAACCCCAAAAGCAATAATAACAATCCGAGAATCTGGTGTTCAAACTTATATTGAAAATGCAATTATCCAAAAAGACCAGTCTAAAACTAGGGAAGTTTCTCTTTGCTTCATAATTCCAAATTCAGACGGACATTTAAGCTATCAAATGTACACAACAAATGTATCAAAAACTGGTGAAAGCATCTATCATGATACTATTGAAGGTCTTCTTTCTGGAGCTGGATATGATGCACTAGGCTCTGGAGCCGTCTCCTTCATTGCAAGAGGAACCCAGTTAAATGGTCTAACAGTGTCCCAAGGCACCGCTTTTGTGGATTTTTCAAGCGACTTTACCACTTCTGGAAGCAATTGGGGAACGGGAGGTCTGGAAGCCGCAAAAGAACAGGTTGAAAAAACACTCAAGACCTTAGATTCGTCAATCAAAAAAGTTGTAATTCTTGTTGATGGCGTTGAACTTTCAATTTAAATTATAAAACCTCACAAGCGGTTAGAAATTGGTCGCTTGTCCAAGAGGTTCCGTGTTTTAAGAGAGCCAAAAACTCTGTATTGCCTTTATGTCCCTTTATGGGCGACTTCACTGCGTTATATATTCCTATATTTTCTTCTTGAAGATTGGCAAAAACATTTTTTAGTGTTTCCCTCATAAGATCTTCATCTTCAACGATACCAAAGAAATTCTCTTGCCATTTAGGGACTTCAAATTGAGGTTTTATTAGAGCTACAAGCCAAGTATCGTTTACAAGATTTAAAATGTGACTTGCTGCGCCCTTTATTGAGCGGAACGATAAATCTGCCACAGCAGCATTTGGTTCTGGAATTAAGTCGCCTTTCTGAAGGGCCATGATGTTTTGTTTTTCATGAACGTAAACCTTGCTGTCTGTTCTTATTTTATAATCCAGTAGGTTAAAGCCTACGTCTACACTGTGCACAGCTGCAGCGCCGTGCTGTAAAAGACAGTCAGTAAAACCACCCGTGGAAGACCCGGCATCAAGCATAACTAAACCATTTACATCTATCCCAAAAGCATCCAAGGCTTTCTCTAACTTAAAACCACCACGAGATACATACTTTTGAAGAATTATCTCAACAATGGCCTCTTTTGGGTACATGGCCTTAAAATCTGTGCATAATTCCCCATTAACGTACACGTTTTTACAACTAACCAAAGCAGTGGCCTGGTCTTTTGTTAGAAGAGGATCTTGTTGGCGTAATAACTGGATAATGCTTTGTTTTGCCACTTAATTACTCCACAATCCTGTTTATTTCTAAGGCTTTACCTGTTTCTAGATCTGAAACAACATAAACACCGTGAATTTCTGCCACATTTTCAAATACTTTGGCTTTTATTGGAAGTTGTGTTTTTTGGCGCTTGATAGCGATATCGGGATTACAACCTATTATACTGCCCTTAGGTCCGCACATTCCAAGATCTGTGATGTAGGCTGTACCGTTTGGGAGAATGCGTTCGTCCATTGTCTGGACATGTATGTGGGTGCCAACTACGGCAGTAACTTTTCCATCTAGGTAAAATGCAAGCGCTTCTTTCTCTTCTGGATTTTCTGCATGGAAGTCCACAAAAATGGTTTTTGCTTTGACATTTTTGAGAAGATCTGTGGCTGTTTTGAAAGGGTCCTCTATTGGAAACATGTTAATGCGCCCCTGAAGATTTATGACACAAACGTCTCCAATAGTGACAATCCCGTGACCCGGTAGCAGATTGCCGTAATTTGCAGGTCTAAGCAAGGCGTCCTTAGAATCCAAGTAAGAAGAAACCAAATCTTTATCGTGCCAAATGTGGTTTCCTGAAGTAATTACGTTAACACCGCAACCAAAAAGGCTATCTACCTGAGAAATAGAGATTCCAAAGCCATTGAAGGCATTTTCACCATTGATAACGACAAAATCTGCTCTGTATTTCTTTATTAGAGAGGGAAGTTTAAAATAAATAGCCCTGCAACCTGGGTCTCCGTAGATATCCCCAAGCAACAGGGTTGTAAATGTTTTTGCGCCCATAAGCTATCGTGCGTACTCAACAGCGCGCATTTCACGAATAATAGTAACCTTAATTCTTCCTGGGTAGCGAAGCTCAGCTTCAATTCTACTTGCAATACCCTTTGCAATTGTTTTTGCATCATCATCCGATACCGTTTCTGCATTTACGAGAATTCTAAGTTCTCTTCCTGCTTGAATTGCAAAAGCTTTCTCTACACCCTCAAAAGATTCAGCTATATCTTCGAGATTTTCCAACCTCTTAATATAGTTATCAAGAGATTCTCGTCTAGCACCAGGTCTTGCAGCGCTAATTGCATCTGCAATCTGAACAATAATGCTCTCTATGCAACAAGGCTCAACATCTCCATGATGTGAATGAATTGCATTAACGACTCTAGCATCTTCTCCAAGACGTTTGGCAAGGTCTGCACCCATCTCTGCATGGTTTGACTCGCTTTCTGTAACAATTCCTTTGCCGATATCATGGAGGAGCCCACCTCTTCTAGCTATCTCAACGTTTGCACCAACTTCAGAGGCTATCATACCAGCAATCACTGCAACTTCTCTAGAATGGTTAAGAACATTCTGCCCATAGCTTGTTCTAAAGAAAAGTCTTCCAAGAGCTCTAATAGTTTCCTGACTCATGTTGTGAATGCCAAGGTCATATACAACCTTCTCGCCTTCCTCTGCACAAATCTTGTTAATTTCCTTGGTAACCTTTGTAACAACTTCCTCAATTCTTGCGGGATGTATTCTCCCGTCCTGAACAAGACGTTCAAGGGAAACTCTAGCAATTTCTTTTCTTATTGGATCAAAACAAGAAATAACAACGGCCTCAGGGGTATCATCAATAATGATATCAACACCAGTAAGCGTTTCTAAGGCTCTTATATTTCTTCCTTCTCTGCCAATAATTCTGCCCTTCATTTCATCACTTGGAAGGCTCACAGAGCTAACTGTGCTCTCTGAAACCACTTCTGTTGCGAGTCTTTGAATTGTAGTGACAACTATGTCTCTTGCTGTTTTGTCTGCTTTAGCCAGTGCTTCCTGCTCTATTTTATTGATTAGAGCCTGAGCATCCTTGTGAGCTTCTGCCTGCATCTTGTCCATGAGGACATTTTTAGCTTCATCAGTGGTCATATTGGCAACTCTTTCAAGTTCCGCAGTCCACTGATCTTCCATCTCCGTAATTTTCTTATCGCGGAGCTCCAGTTGCTCTTCTTTATCTTGTTGCAAAGATTTGGTTTTATCCAGATTTTCCTGGATTTTTTCCAAATTTTCTTCCTTTTGGAGCAATCTTCTCTCAAATCGCTGAAGTTCACTGCGTCTATCGCGAGCTTCACGTTCTTGTTCCATCTGCTCCTTAAGGAGTTTATCTCTAGTTTCAAGCAACAATTTGTTGCTTTCAGCTTCGGCTTCCTTAATAGCTTCCTGATTCAGTCTTACAGCTTGCTGTTCAACCGATGTAAGCTTTACTTTCCCATATAGCCAGCGCACGAGCCAGCCAATTCCTATACAACTAAGACAAAGAAGGATCCATATGATTGTACTCATACTTTCCCCCTTTAACCAAATAATTTTAAGCATTGCAAGATATAGTGTCAAGGGATGTGCAAGATTTGGTCCAGTTAGAATGTGGCACCTAGTCGATTCCTAGCTCACCTAGCCCACCTAGTGCACCTAGGCCACCCAGCCCACCTAGAAAACCTCATAGTGAGTTTCCAACTTCCCCAGCTTTTCAGGTAGCCTTTCACTAAGGAGTTTTTGCCTAAATATAAAAAAACCGGAGTCTCATTGACCCCGGCTGAACCCATTTTTAAGGTTTCATTTTGAGAAGAGGCTTATTTTGCCTTCTCTTCCTTCTTTGCCTTAGACTTCTTCTCAGGCTTCTCTGTTTTCTTTGTAAGCTCAAGAATAGCCATTTCAGCTGCATCTCCAAGACGATTTGAAGTCTTGATGATACGTGTGTATCCACCGTGAACGTCGGCATAAAGCGGAGCAATCTCAGTGAACAACTTGTTTACGACCGCTTCATCAAAAAGAATAGCGGAAGTAAGTCTGCGGTTGTGAACATTGTCAACCTTTGCTCTTGTAATCATTTTTTCTGCAAGACGCTGAACTTCCTTAGCCTTAGCCTTGGTTGTCTCAATTCTTTCATAGCGGAATAGGCTTGTTACCATGTTGCGCTTGAGTGCTTTGCGCTCTGCAGAAGTTCTGCTAAGGGCATTGAATCCAATCTTATGCTTCATTGTTTTCTTCCTTGTTGCCTGGGACTCTAATAGAGTTCTTCAGGACACTGTAATCTGTCATTCCAAGTCCAAGATTCCATTCCTTGAGCTTGTCTTTGATTTCTGATAAGGACTTCTTACCAAAATTCCTTGTCTTTGCAATTTCCTCTTCAGTCATCTTTGTGAGATCACCAATTGTTCGAATGTTAGCATTCTTAAGGCAATTGCTTGAACGGACGGTAAGCTCTAACTCTTCAACAGAAGTAGCAAGAATCTTTCTAATCTGTTCCTCTTCCTCATCAATTTCATCATTACCACTTACCATACTCTCATCAAAGTTAATGAAAATAGAGAAGTGATCCTTTGCAATCTTTGCTGCCTCAGCTAAGGCATTTTCAGGGGAAATTGTACCGTCTGTCCAGATTTCAAGGTTCAACTTATCGTAATCGTTTCTCTGTCCAACACGAGTAGGCTCAATTGAGTACTTTACACGAGTAACAGGAGAGAAGATTGCGTCAATTGGAATGGTTCCAATAATTTCAACATAGTTCTGGCTGAGCTCTGCTGGAACATAGCCTCTGTCAAAATCAATCTGTACAACCATTTCAATGTTTGCATCGTCCATCATATCAAAAATCTCAAGATCTTTGTTAATAACCTCAACACGGTCCTTCTCAAAATCAGCACCTGTGATTGTACCCGGTCCCTTGCATTCAAGAGAGATAGTTGTTGTTTCTACCTCTTCAGGCATTCTCATTCTAAGTTTCTTCAACCTAGCAATGATTTCACAGATATCCTGCTTAACACCAGGAAGAGCTTCAAACTCGCTTGAAATGAGGTGGGCACTTCCATCTGCGTCGTAGTAGGTAAACCATACTGCGGTTATTGCATAACCTTGAATTGAAGACAAGAGAACTCTGCGTAGGGTGTTACCAATTGTGGTACCAAATCCCCTCTCAAAAGGATAGGCTGTGAATTTGCCATAATTGGCCTCAACCTTGCTGTGCTCCATTGAAATCGATTTAGGCTTCTTAAAGCCTTTCATTAGGTTTTTGCGTGCCATTGACACTCCTTTACTATTCCAAGGCCTTGTCCAACTTTTGGACGTGGCCTCAGATAACCGAAACTCAAAGCTTATCTAGAGTAAAGTTCAACGACCAACTGTTCGTTGACACCCTCAAGCTCCTTGACTTCTTCTCTTCTTGGAACTGCGACAAACTGTCCCTTCATGTTATCAGCATCAACTGTGAGCCATGGGCATACACCGCTCTTGCTAACTTCAACCAAGCTTTCCTTAATCGCAATCATTTTCTTGCTCTGTGGAGCAATTTCAACAACGTCACCAACCTTAAGTCTGTAAGAAGGAATGTCTACACGCTTTCCATTCACAAAGACGTGGCCGTGGCTTACAAGCTGTGAAGCCTGTGGGCGACTGCATGCGAAATGCATTCTGAAAACAACGTTGTCAAGACGACGTTCAAGAAGACCAACAAGATTCTCACCTGTTTTACCAGGAAGTCTGCTAGCTTCATCAAATGTAAGCTTGAACTGCTTCTCAAGCATGCAGTAGATTCTCTTGAGTCTCTGCTTTGCACGAAGCATCAATGCATAGTCTGTAGGCTTCTTTGAGCGAGCCTTTGGATCCTTGCCAGGAAGTCCGCATTCTGCTGGATTATTCATTGGGCATTTTGCGGAAAGGCATCTTGAACCCTTAAGAAAGAGCTTAGCTCTCTCTGCTCTGCAGTATCTGCACTTTGGTCCTGTATATCTAGCCATTTTCTAATCTCCCTTCGTCAGATTCTTCTTGTCTTGCGTGGTCTGCATCCATTGTGAGGAATTGGTGTTACATCACGAATGGAACGAACCTTCAGTCCTAAAGTTCCAAGGCAGCGAATAGCTGACTCACGTCCCTGGCCTGGGCCCTTTACGAATACGTTTACTTCGCGAAGACCAAAGTCCATTGCCTTCTTTGCTGCTGTTTCACATGTTGTCTGTGCAGCATAAGGAGTGGACTTCTTAGCACCACGGAAACCAAGTCCGCCAGCACTTGCCCAAGACACAGCATTGCCGTTCAGATCTGTAATAGTGACAATGGTATTGTTGAAAGTAGCCTGAACATAGACATTGCCTTCAAATACAGTCTTCTTGACTTTTGTTTTGCGTTTTGCGTTTGCCATATTCTACTCCTTACTTCTTCTTGCCAGCAATGGTCTTCTTCTTACCCTTACGTGTACGTGCATTGGTCTTTGTTCTCTGACCACGTACAGGAAGACCCTTTCTGTGTCTCAATCCGCGGTAGCATCCAATATCCATCAATCTCTTGATGTTAAGGTTGACTTGTGTGCGAAGTCTTCCTTCAACAACATAGTCATTTTCAATTACCTTACGGAGTTCAGCAAGAACATCTGCACCAAGTGTATTGATACGAGCATCAGGATCAACACCAGTCTTCTGGCAAATCTCTTCAGCTGAAGTTCTTCCAATTCCGTAGATGTATGTCAAAGCAATTTTTGTAGCCTTGTTAGGTAAATCTACACCTGCAATTCTCGCCATCAAAGGCCTCCCTAATTATTTCTGTCTCTGTTTATGCTTTGGGTTTTCGCAGACAATGCGAACAACACCGTTTCTTCTAATAACCTTGCATTTGTCACACATAGGTTTAACACTTGCTCTAACTTTCATGATCTGCTCCTTGCGCAATTATAAATTCTTGGATTTGATCTTCTTCACGCCCACAAATCCCTCGTGGTGGTGCATCTTCATGATACTCTCAATCTGCTTCATCAAATCAAGCTCAACACCAACAAGGATGATGAGTGAGGTTCCACCAAACAGCATTGCTACTGATGAAGGGAACTTGAAGATGATTTGGATAAGTGTAGGAATCAATGCAATAAAAGCTAAGAAGAGTGAACCTGGAAGAACAATACGGTTTAGAACCTTTGTGAGATACTCTTCAAGTTTCTCACTACGAACTCCTGGAACGCTTCCGCCGTTCTCTCTAATTTGCTTTGCCATCTCAACAGGATTGAGTGAAACCTGTGTGTAGAAGAATGCAAAGGCAATGATCAAGATGGTGTAGATGATTAGATAAGGGGCACCCTGAGGATCAAGCCAATTTGCAACTGCATTCAGCCATCTTACATTTGGGCCCAACGCTTGTGCAATCTGCAGAGGGAATGTCAGGATAGCAGAGGCAAAGATAACAGGAATAACTCCACTTGGGTTAATTTTGAAAGGAATATAAGAGCTTTGAGCTCCATACATCTTTCTACCAACAACTCTCTTAGCGTAGTTAACTGGAATCTTTCTCTCGCCTTCCTGCTCGCAGACAACGAGGGCTACAACAATAATAAACATAACTAAAACAAGGACTACTAGTAATGGATTGATTGTACCTGCAATCATTCCTTGAATAAGCTCATTAAGAGCAGATGGAACTCTTGCAACAATACCAGCAAAAATCAACAGTGAAATGCCGTTTCCAACACCAAACTGCGTAATCTTTTCACCAAGCCATACCAAAGCCATTGATCCAGCCGTTACTGTAAGCATTGAAATAAGTGTGAAAGGCAGCATGTCTATTGTTATGACACCTGGCAAGTAGCTTTGAATGCTTCTTGCGTAAACCGTCACGACAAAGGACTGCAACAAACACACGAGTATTGTACCATATCTGGTAAGCTTCTGAATCTTTCTTCTGCCTTCAGCATCCTCGCCCCACTTCTTAAGTGTAGGAATAATCAGCATAAGAAGCTGGACGATAATCTGCATTGAGATGTAAGGCATAACACCAAGTGTGAACAAAGAGAAGTTGGAGAAAGCTCCACCAGAGAAGAAATTCAGATATTCCACGAGTCCTAAGTTTCCACTATCGGACTGACTGAGGAAATACTGCTCAAGAAGAGTTGGATTTATGCCTGGAACAGGTATTACAGTTCCAATTCTCGTGATGACGAGAATAAGAAGAGTAAATAAAATCTTCTTCTTGAGATCTTCCATCTTGAACATGTCGGAAATGGTGTTTGACATCACTACCTTCCTTTATTATTTGACTTCGCCACCAGCGGCTTTGATTTTCTCTGCCGCAGAAGCGGAAACCTTTATTCCTTCAACAATAACTTTCTTTGAAATTTCTCCGTTATTGAGAATCTTAGCCTCAACATCGCCTTTAACAATGCAAAGGTCCTTGAGAGCCTGAAGATTAACTGTCTCGCCATCTTTGAAAGCTTCATTGATGACATCAAGAGATACAACGGTATATTCCTTCTTGAAAGGATAGTTGGAGAAACCTCTTCTTGCTACACGGCGGTAGAGAGGCATCTGACCACCTTCAAAACCAAGACGAACACCACCGCCAGAACGGGAATTCTGACCATTAAAGCCCTTTCCACATGTTCTGCCTTTAGAGGATGCGCCACGGCCTACTATGGTCTTTTTCTTGTTGGCACCTTCTGGTGCATGAATCTGTCCCATATTATATCTCCTCAACTTTTACGAGATGCTCAACGACACGAACCATACCTCTTGTGACAGGAGTATCATCCTTAACAACACTGCTATTGATCTTACCAAGGCCAAGAGCTTTAACTGTAGCTCTCTGCTTTGGGAGGCAACCTGCGAGGCCTTTTACCAATTCAATACGAATCTGCTTTGCCATACATTACCCCCAAAGTTCCTTAAGATTTTTGCCTCTATCATCAGCAACTTTCTTTGCTGAGAAAAGATGCTCAAGACCATCAAAGGTAGCTTTGACAGTGTTGATTGTGTTCTTTGAGCCCAAAGACTTGCTAAGAAGATCCTTAATTCCACAAGCATCACAAACAGCACGAACTGCACCACCTGCAATGATTCCAGTACCAGGAGAAGCTGGCTTAAGAAGAACGCTAGCGCTCTTGAAATTGCCAAGAACTTCATGTGGAATTGTAGAATCCTTAACATTGACAACAATAAGGCTCTTTTTTGCTGTCTCGGTGGCCTTGCGGATAGCATCGGACACATCATTAGCCTTACCCATACCGTAGCCAACTCTCCCCTTCTGGTCTCCTACGACCACAAGAGCTGAGAAGGATCTGCGGCGTCCGCCCTTGACGGTCTTGGACACTGCATTGAGTTTGATCAGCTTCTCAAGGAATTCCTTGGGCTGGTTTTCTCTCTCTCTCTTATCTCTGTTTCTTTCCATACTAACCACCTTAGAACTTTACACCGGCTTTTCTGGCGCCATCAGCGATAGCCTTAACAATACCATGATAGAGGTAACCATTTCTATCAAACACGACAGTCTGAATACCTTTTTCAATGCATCTCTGACCAAGAATCTCTCCGAGCTTTCCAGCATCTTCAACGTTATTCTTGAGACCGGCAAGTTCCTTCTCTACTGTTCCAGCACTAACCAATGTGTTGCCTGTTGTATCATCAATAACCTGAACATACATGTGGAGGTTGCTTCTAAAAACAGACATTCTTGGTCTGAGGGCAGTTCCGGAAATGGATTTTCTGATATGAAGCTTTCTTCTTGCGTGCTTTCTCTTTTTATCAATAACTCTATTCATATCTTTAACCCGCCTTATTTCTTACCAGACTTTCCGCTCTTGGAGCGTACGTGCTCAGTATCGTACTTAATACCCTTGCCTTTATAAGGTTCAGGCTTTCTAAGACTACGAATATCGGCTGCAACCTGACCAACAAGTTGTTTATCAATTCCTGCAACGTTAATCTTGTTAGGAGTCTCAAGAGTAATCTTGATTCCTTCAGGAATTACAAACTCAATGTCGTTAGCATAGCCAAGAGTCAATACAAGGTTCTTCTGCTGAAGTTCAGCCTTATAACCAACACCAACAATCACAAGATTCTTCTGGTATCCCTCGGAAACGCCAATAACCATGTTATGAATCAACTGTCTTGTGAGACCGTGAGCAGCCTTTGTGTTCTTCTCCTCGTTCTCTCTTGTTACGACAATTTGGTTCTCTCCAATCTCAACATGGATAGCTGGCAAAATAACCTGGGAAAGTTTTCCCTTTGGACCTTCTACGGTAATAACTCCGTCTTTGATGGAAGCCTTGACCGTCTTAGGCACATCAATTGGTAATCTACCTATACGAGACATAGTTAACCACCTTTTACCAAATTGAGCAAATCAGCTCACCGCCGACCAACTGCTCAGATGCCTTCTTGCCGGTAATTACACCGCAGGAAGTCGAAACGATGACAATGCCATAGCCATTGTAAATACGTGGCATTTCTCTATACCCAGAGTAAACACGACGACCAGGAGTTGAAATTCTCTCAATGCCGTGGATGACAGGATTCTGATTGTCATCATACTTCAGGAATACACGAAGGAATGTGGCACCGTCTTTGGTGACTTTCTTAAAATTCTTAATATAGCCTTCATTCTTCATGATTTTAACAATCTGAAGTTTGAGCTTTGAATTAGAAACATCTACTTTTTCATGCTTAGCCAAACTAGCATTTCTGACTTTTGTCAGCATATCAGCAACAGGATCACTTACTGCCATTTCTGCACTCCTACCAACTGGATTTGGTTACGCCAGGAATCTGACCTTCGCTGGCAAGCTTTCTGAAGCAATGTCTGCACATGTCAAACTTGCGCATATATCCACGGGGTCTTCCGCAGATTCTGCAACGGCGAACAGTTCTTGTACTGAACTTCGGCTCTCTCTGCGCCTTAATAATCATTGACTTTTTTGCCATACTCTACACCCCTTATTTGCTGAACGGCATACCCAACTTCTTAAGCAGGGCAAAACCTTCCTCGTCTGTCTTGGCTGTTGTTACAATTGCAACGTTCAAACCGCTGACACGAACGATTTTATCGTAATCAATCTCTGGGAAAATAATCTGTTCAGTAATTCCCAGGGCATAGTTTCCATGACCGTCAAATGCGTTTGGCTTAACGCCCTTGAAGTCCTTAACACGTGGAAGAGCAATGCAAATGAGTCTTTCAAGGAAGAACCACATATTGTCACCTCTAAGGGTAACCATGGCGCCAATTTCCATTCCTTCACGAAGTTTGAAGTTAGCAATTGACTTTCTTGCCTTTGTTTTTACAACATGCTGACCAGTAATCTGCTCTAGCTCTTTGACTGTAGCTTCCAAATACTTCTTGTCCTGAATTGCGTCACCAACACCAGCGCTGACAACAATCTTTTCAAGAGCAGGAATCTGCATCTTTGAAGTGTACTGAAAATCCTTAAAAAGTTCAGGAGCAACTTCCTCAAGATACTTTCTCTTTAAGTTTGGTACGAACTTTTCCATCAGATTGCCTCTCCGGTCTTCTTTGCATAGCGGACTTTCTTTCCACTTTCATCAATCTTGTAACCAACTCTGCTTGTTTCTCCACTCTTATTTACAACAAGAGCAACATTTGAAACATGGATTGGAGCTTCAATCTTTACGATTCCGCCCTGATCCTGCTGGTTCCTCTTCTTCATGGCCTTGGAGACCATGTTGGCGCCCTGAACATAAACTCTTTCATTCTCAGGGTCAACCTTAATGATCTTGCCGGTGACACCCTTGTCTTTTCCAGCAATAATCTTGACTGTGTCGTTTTTCTTCAGTCTCATACGGCTCTCCTACAACACTTCCGGTGCAAGGGAAACAATCTTCATGTATCCGTCTCTCAATTCACGAGCAACAGGCCCAAAGATACGCTTTCCGCGTGGGTTATTGTTGGCATCAATGACAACACATGCGTTATCATCGAACCTGATGTATGTACCGTCAGGTCTGCGGTATTCCTTCTTTGTTCTGACAATGACAGCCTTCAAAACATCACCCTTTTTAATAGCTCCGTTTGGAAGTGCATCCTTAACAGCAACAACAACAATGTCACCAACGCCAGCCACATATCTATGGCTACCGCCGAGGACTTTGATAACTTGGACAAGTCTGGCGCCACTGTTGTCAGCAACATTCATGTATGATTGCATCTGTACCATGACTTATCTCCTTATTTAGCTCTCTCAACAACTTGAGAAAGTCTCCAGCACTTATCTTTGCTGATATGACGGCACTCGACTACCTTAACGGTGTCACCAACGTGAGCATCGTTCTTCTCATCGTGAGCCTTCAGCTTCTTTGAGCTGGTAACATACTTCTTGTACAGCGGGTGCAGACTTCTGTTGTGGACAGTAACAACAATGGTCTTGTCCATTTTGTCGCTGGTAACCACGCCGATAAAGGTTTTCTTCTTGGATTCCATAATTCACCCTCTTACTTTGCCTTGCGGATACCTAAAGCATACTCATGAATAATGGTGTTAAGTCTTGCAATTTGTCTTCTGACATTGCGAACCTGAAGAGGATTCTCAACATGGCCCAAAACCTTTTCCATTCTCATGTTCAAATAGCTCTTGTTCAGCTCATCACGCTTTGCAACGAGCTCGTTATAGGACAGTTTATCAAATGAGTTTTTCATGCTTCTTCAACCTTCCTTCTTACGACGAACTTCGTCTTGATTGGGAGCTTGGATGCTGCAAGAAGAAGAGCTTCTCTTGCAAGACTTTCTTCAACTTCACCCATCTCAAACATAACTGCACCCTGCTTTACGACTGCAACCCAGCCTTCTGGAGCACCTTTTCCGTTACCTTGTCTAGTTCCAATTGGTTTTGACGTGTAAGGCATATCCGGATAAATTCTAATCCAAACCTTACCACCACGCTTTACGTGACGTGTCATAGCAACACGAGCAGCCTCTATCTGGCGGTTGGTGATCCATCTTGGCTCAAGAGCAACAAGACCATAGTCACCAAAGGCAATAGAATTACCACGATGTGCAACGCCGTCTCTTGTTCCTCTCTGCTTTTTTCTAAACTTTACTCTTTTAGGACTAAGCATTTCTGATTACCCCTTATCTTGTCTCTACAGCATCTTCAGAAGTTGCCTCTGGAGCCTTCTTAACAAGAAGTCCAGCATCATCTTTCTTGACTCTGTCATAGATTTCGCCGTTGAAAATCCAAACCTTGACACCAATAGCACCAAAGGAAGTGTCTGCAACAGCAAACCCGTAATCAATATCACTTCTGAGAGTATGAAGAGGAATTCTTCCTTCCTTCATCCATTCAGAACGTGAAATCTCAGCTCCACCAAGACGACCGGAAACCCTAATCTTGATACCCTGAACACCAGCAGCGGTAGCTTTGGAGATAGCTGTCTTCATTGCTCTCTTGTATGCTGTGCGTCCAGCAATCTGCTTTGCTACACTCTGTGCAATAAGCTGGGCATCCTTCTCTCCATGTTCAATACTCTTGATCTTTACTTGGACCTTTTTGGTTGAACATTTCTGAAGCTGTTCACAAATCTTTTCAATATTGGCACCCTTTGTACCAATGATAACGCCTGGGCGGTTTGTGCTGATGAGAACAGTCACACGCTGAGGCTTTCTGCTAATCTCAATATCAGAGATTTCGGCGCCCTGAACTTCAGGACACTTGAGCAAAGCCTTGCGAAGCTGTAGATCCTCATGGAGAGTTTCTGCATACTCTCTTGGATCAACATACCACTTTGACTTCCAAGTCTTGTTGACTCCCAGACGGAATCCAATAGGATTAACTTTCTGACCCATTTACTCACTCCCCAACGATTTCGCTGACTTCAACGGTAATGTGAGACATTCTCTTAAGGAGGATGTCACGCTTTCCGTGAGATCTTGCCCAAACTCTCTTAAGCATTGGACCGCCATCAACGCAAATCTTTGAAATCTCAAGCTGACTCTCATCAAGCTTGCTATTCTTATACATTGCGTTAGCACCAGCACTCTCCAAAACTTTAAGGATGAGACGAGCACCTTTCTGAGGCATTGCATTGAGGATACCATAAGCTTCCTCATAACTCTTACCTCTCACCAAATCCGCAACAGGACGAACCTTTGAAGGGGAAACCATGAGATACTTTGCGCAAGCTCTATAAGTTGTTGCCATACTCTGCCTCCTCAAGCCTTCTTGTCCGAACCGGAGTGACCACGGAATGTTCTTGTAGGAGCAAACTCACCAAGTTTGTGTCCAACAAGGTTCTCTGTCACGAAAACCGGAATCCAAGTCTTCCCGTTATATACGGAAATTGTAAAACCTACCATGTCAGGGATGATCGTGGAACTTCTTGAGAAAGTCTTGATCATATCCTTATGACCTGCGTTGTTTGAAGCTTCAACTCTTTTGAGAAGCCTTGGCTCCACAAAAGGTCCTTTTTTAATTGATCTAGCCACGTTCCAACTCCTACTTGCGCTTCTTCACGATGAATTTGCCCGAAGGTTTCTTCTTTGAACGAGTCTTGGCACCCTTGGTTGGTTTTCCCCAAGGAGTTACCGGATGACGTCCAGCTGCGGTCTTTCCTTCACCACCACCATGTGGGTGATCTACTGGGTTCATGACAACACCACGAACCTTTGGTCTCTTACCAAGATGGCGACTTGCACCAGCCTTGCCAAGAGAAACGTTCATGTGGTCTTCATTTCCCAAGAAACCGATTGTGGCATAGCACTCACCAAAAACCATTCTCATTTCACCAGAAGGCAGGCGAAGAGTAACATAGTCGCCTTCCTTGGCAATGATTGTGGCACCTAGGCCAGCACCGCGGACAAGCTGTCCACCACGGCCCAGTGTGAGCTCAACATTGTGTACTGTCAGACCAAGGGGAATGTTCTTGAGTGGAAGAGCACATCCAGCCTTAAGAGGAGCGTTTGGTCCACTAACGACAGTGGTTCCAACAACGAGACCCTTAGGAGCGAGAATATAGCGCTTCTCACCGTCTGCATAGAATACCAATGCAATATTTGCACTGCGGTTAGGATCATATTCAATAGTTTTGACTGTGCCTGGGATACCAAACTTGTCGCGCTTAAAATCAATAATTCTATATGCGCGCTTGTGTCCACCACCTCTTCTGCGAACGCTAATACGTCCAAAAGAGTCACGGCCTGCAGTCCTATTTAGGCTTGTTGTCAAAGATCTTTCTGGTTTCTGAGCTGTAATTTCGCTTCTAACCAAAACGGTTCTCTGACGGAGACCTGGTGTATTTGGTTTATAACTCTTTAATGCCATACTCCGTCTCCTTATACACCTTCAATTGCATCGATCACTTCGCCCTTAGACAAAGTGACAATCGCCTTCTTCCAGCTTGCTGTGTAGCCCTTAATATAGCCACCCTTTCCTCTGGAGAACTTTGGCTTTCCAGCCACATTTATAACATTGCAAGAAGTTGGGTTAACTTTAAAGACTTCTTTAACAGCGTTCATAATCTGGAACTTGTTAGCCTTTGCATCAACCTTAAATGTATACTTCTTACATTCCAATTCACGAGCGAAGCTTGATTTCTCGCTGAGAATAGGTTCAATTATTACTTGATCTGCTCTCATCTCATCACCTCTTACTCTTGTTCACCATAGAACTCGTTAAGGTTCTTTGCTGCAGTCTCAAGCACAATGACTTTTCTTCCGTAAAGGAGTTCCTTTGCAGAAAGCTTGTCATAAGAAAGAACATGCAGATATGGGATGTTCCTTGCGGCACGGCGGAGCATTGCATCATCATCTTTCATGATGAGAACTGTTCTCTTTCCGTCCTCAACGAAATTCTTAAGAATTCCTGCAAGTGTCTTTGTCTTACCATCTTCACTTGTGAAATCCTCAACTAGTACCAAGCGCTCTTCTTCAACAGAGAGAGAAAGGAGTGACTTCATTGCAAGACGCTTCACTTTCTTTGGAAGTGTATAGCTGTAGTCTCTTGGTTTTGGTCCGAACACTGTTCCGCCACCAACCATGATAGGAGACTTCTTGTCACCTCTTCTGGCATTACCAGTTCCCTTCTGTTTGAAAGGCTTGGTATTGCTGTAATTAACTTCAGCACGAGTTTTTGTGCATGCGGTACCAACGCGGCGGTTGGCAAGCTCATTATTTACAGCGTGATAAATTGAACCATTGCTTACTTCAATTCCAAAAACGTCTGGATTGAGCTCAATGGATCTAAGTTCTTTGCCGTTTACTGAATAAACTTTTGCTTCCATGATCACGCCCCTACTTCTTCACCGCTTTTTTTACTACAACAATGCTCTGTGCGGGTCCAGGAATAGCTCCCTTGACCATGAGAACCTGAAGATTCTCGTCTACACGAACAACTCTAAGGTTCTGAACTGTAACTCTTTCAAAACCCATGTGACCAGCCATCTTTTTACCCTTAAAGGTTCTAGATGGATCTGATGACATTGCTGTACCACCAAGATCTCTATGGAACTTGGAACCGTGGGTTGCACGTCCGCCACCAAAACCGTGACGCTTCATACCACCCTGATAGCCTTTACCTTTTGACGTTCCTGTAACATCAACAAATCTGATGTCCTTAAAAAGGTCAACCCCAAGAACTTCTCCAACCTGAACTTCCTTTTCATAATCGCGGAATTCCATGAGAGTCTTTAACGGGTTGCCATTAAACTGTCCGGCATATGGCTTTGTTGCGCGGTCAGCTTTCATTTCGCCAGAACCAAGAACAGCAGCACTGTAACCATTCTTTTCCTCGGTTCTTTCCGCAACAACTACGTTGCCTTCAATTTTAATGACAGTGACTGGTGTAAGTTTGCCTTTCTCGTCAAACACCTGAGTCATGCCAACTTTCTTTCCGATAAGCCCTAACATCTCTTACCTCATTACTGCTTTATCTCTACATCAACACCAGCCGGGAGCTCAAGTTTCATCAAAGCTTCCATGACCTTGTCTGTAGGATCTAAAATATCAATTAACCTCTTATGGGTTCTCATCTCAAACTGTTCGCGTGATTTCTTGTTTACGAACGGTGACTTCAAAACAGTGATTTTGTTAATGCGGGTTGGGAGAGGTACTGGACCAGAGACCTTTGCTCCAGCCTTTACAACTGTCTGTACAATAGACATTGCGCTCTGTTCTACAAGCTCAACATCAAAACCTCTCAGTCTAACGCGAATTCTATCGTTAGCCATTTTTCCTCCAAAAAAATCAGGTCTTGCCCAGAGTCAATCTCTAGGCAAGACATTCGTATTTAATTATTACTCGATAATCTCAGTAACCTGACCGGATGCAACAGTTCTTCCACCTTCACGAATAGCGAAGCGAAGTCCCTTATCCATAGCGATTGGGTGAATAAGCTCAACAATAAGGTCTGTATGATCACCAGGCATAACCATGTGAACACCCTCTGGGAGGCTTACTGTACCAGTAACGTCAGTTGTTCTGAAATAGAACTGTGGTCTGTAACCAGCAACGAATGCACTGTGACGTCCACCTTCTTCCTTTGAAAGAACATAAACTGTTCCAACAAACTTTGTGTGTGGTGTGATTGATTTTGGCTTTGCAAGAACCTGTCCTCTGACAACTTCTTTCTTATCAACACCTCTGAGAAGTGCACCAATGTTATCACCAGCCTGTCCTTCATCAAGGAGCTTGTTGAACATTTCAACACCAGTTACGACTGTGTCACGTGTTTCGCGAATACCAACAATCTGTACAGGATCGTTAACATGTACAACACCACGCTCAACTCTACCAGTAACAACTGTACCACGACCAGAAATTGAGAAGATGTCTTCAATTGGCATAAGGAATGGAAGATCTGTAGCTCTGACAGGAAGTGGAATATATTCATCCATAGCCTTGAGAAGCTCTTCAATGCAAGCTGTTGCTTCTGGATTGTCTGGCTCTGTCATTGCCTTATATGCAGATCCCTTAATAACTGGGCAGTTGTCACCATCAAAGCCGTAGCTGTTGAGAAGATCTCTCATTTCTTCTTCAACGAGGTCACCAAGCTCTGGGTCGTCAATCTGGTCCATCTTGTTGATGAAAACGATGATTGAAGGTACACCAACCTGTCTTGCAAGAAGAATGTGTTCCTTTGTCTGTGCCTTAGCACCATCATCAGCAGCAACAACAATGATTGCACCGTCCATCTGTGCAGCACCAGTAATCATGTTCTTGATGTAGTCTGCGTGGCCCGGGCAGTCAACGTGAGCATAGTGTCTGTTATCAGACTGATACTCAACGTGTCTTGTGTTAATGGTTATTCCTCTAGCCTTCTCTTCTGGAGCGTTGTCAATCTCATCATAATTCATGAGCTTGTCGCCGTACTTTCTTGCGCAATACTGTGTGATTGCAGCTGTGAGAGTTGTCTTACCGTGGTCAACGTGACCAATAGTACCAACGTTTACGTGTGGCTTGGTTCTCTCAAACTTCTCTTTAGCCATCATGTCCTCCTTGTGACCTTTTGTCACAAATCCAATAAATAAATAAGAATGTGCTCTAAAGGCACAAAGCCTTTACCAACTTACCGCGAGACAAACCTATTATGTTTTATGAGTTACTAGAAAGAAGGAATCCAGAGGTCAGAAGCCCAACGTCTTGGGAAGCCGACATAGCACAATTTGTAAAAACCGTGTTTCTGGAACCACCTTATCACCCCTAAAATGATTGGTTTGGCTCTAGAATCTCACTCTTCTGATACTTTTAGGGCATACCAGTGGCGAGACACCTTGGGTAATATAGTCCAAAACCCAATTTTGTGTCAAGCACTGAAAAAAAATAATCTAATTTCTTTTATTTTAAAACGTTAAGTAGTCACACATGAAAGAATCAAAACATTCGTGGATGAGCTGCTGACCCTTTTCATTTGGGTGAATTCCATCAATACACATTAATTCTTGATCTTTTTCGTGTTCAAATACGGACCTTATATCAATCAAAGGAATACCACGTCCAGCAGCAATTCCCTTAACGGCATCGGAATAAACCTGTTGGAAATTTGCAATTCTATCAATATCCCCAAGCCAACTCATGACCCTGTCTTTTGCCAAATTGAGAGATTTGCAAAACCAATTAAAGTACTTTTCGCTTTGAACCGGCACCAAAGTGGTGACAACTGGCTTAGTTCCCTTTTCAATTAAGTTATCAATCATGTCTTCATATGTACCAATAAAAGTGCTAATGTCCGTATTTGGTCCATGGACAGCAAGGGGCTCGTCGTTAATTTCCTTCCACTTAAAATCACTGTCGTTTCCACCAAAATCCATAACCATAACTTCTGGCATCTCTCCGGTGAATTTCTTTTTAACAAATTCCCAAGCTTTTGTGACTGTACATCCAAACTTACTGTGGTTTTCAAGCATAAGACCTGCTCTATCTGCAATCATGCTGAAACCAAGTCCATCACATACTATATATCTATCTGTACCCTCTTCTAGCCTAATACCTTTGAGGATTGAATCACCTAATACACAAAGTTTTCCGTTGCTCATATACTGCCTCCGAATCACATCTAACGGATAACATCAAATTGAGCATAAGAAAATAGCCATTTTTATTCATTTTGATTTTTTGGAGAAGAGTAACTATACAATAAAAGTTCAAAAGTGCATTTTCACTAGCCATAGTGATTGCTAACTATCTAGTTTCATTTTCTTTTCAAACAATGAAATACAAAAATTGCTAACTATAAGTAAATAGAATGTCCTATTCAGTAAAAACAGGCAATATTTACTAGAAAGGATAGTTATCTCAGTAAAAAAAAGACCCCAACGCTGAAGCTGGAGTCTTCTGTTTTTTCTTTTTTCCAATTCTTAAAGAAATTAGAATCTGATGTGGCTGAAAGCCTTGTTTGCTTCTGCCATTCTGTGCATATCTTCTTTCTTCTTGAAAGCTGAACCGGTATTTGCATATGCATCAAGCATCTCGGCAGCAAGTTTCTCACTCATAGACTTACCTGAGCGACCGCGTGCAGCAGCGATAATCCAGCGCATTGCAAGAGCTTCACGTCTTGGCTCTCTAATTTCAGTAGGAACCTGATATGTAGCTCCACCAACTCTCTTTGATTTTACTTCAACGGCTGGTTTGACATTATCAAGAGCCTTGTTGAAAACATCAAGAGGGGCATCCCCAGTCTTTTCGCCCATGATTTTCATGGCATCGTAAAGAATACGGGTGCTAACTGATTTCTTTCCGTCAAGCATCATGCGATTGATAAACTTTTCAACAACAATGCTGTTATATACGGAATCTGGAAGGACTTCTCTAACAGGTGCATTTGTTCTTCTTGACATACAGATACCTCCTCATCAAGCCTTTGGCTTCTTTGTACCGTACTTGGAGCGGCTTCTCTTTCTGTCTGTGACACCCTGTGTATCCTTTGTACCACGAATAATGTGATAACGAACACCAGGAAGGTCCTTAACTCTTCCACCACGAAGCAATACAACTGAGTGCTCCTGGAGGTTATGTCCAATACCTGGAATATAGGCTGTAACTTCAATTCCGTTTGAGAGACGGACACGAGCAACCTTTCTCAAAGCTGAGTTAGGTTTCTTAGGTGTTACGGTCATGACCTTTGTGCAAACACCACGTTTTTGTGGGCAGCCTTCCAATGCAGGGGACTTGGTCTTGTGTGTAACCTTTGAACGACCCTTTCTGATCAGTTGGTTAATTGTAGGCATTATGCTACTCCTCACCGTACACGACGCTTCCGGAACGCAAATGCGCCGGAACAACTGTCATGCACGCAAATAAACCATCCATACGGATGATTGTGGGCTGCACCAAAGCACAGCCCTCTATCTCAAAAATCAAGGTCAGCGTGTGACTCAGTCTTCATCATCAGAGAAGTTATCGTCCCCTGAAAATTCATCTTCGTCACCCTCAATTGTTGACATGTCAGCCAAATCTTCGTAGTTCTCTTCTTGAGCTCTTGAGCTCATTGCAGATTCAACCTTATCGTTGACTACTTCAATAGCATCTTCATCCTTAAGTTTAACGTTTCTGTAGCACTCCATACCTGTACCAGCAGGAATAAGATGTCCTATGATTACGTTTTCCTTAAGACCTCGCAACTCATCTCTACTACCAGCAATTGCAGCATTTGTCAAGACCTTGGTGGTCTCTTGGAATGAAGCAGCACTGACAAATGAGTCAATTGACAATGAGGCGTTTGTAATACCAAGCAAACAAGGCCTTGCTGTAGCAGGTTCACCACCACTAGCTAAGACTTCTTCATTTTCCTTGTGGAACTTGAATTTATCAACTTTCTGCCCAAGGATAAACTTAGTATTTCCAACATTAATAATCTCAACCTTCTTAAGCATCTGTCGGACAATGATGCCAAGGTGTTTATCATTAATATCTACGCCCTGAAGTCTGTAAACTTCCTGAACTTCATTAAGCAAGAATTGCTGAAGTGCATTTTCACCAGAAATAGCCAAAATATCATGTGGATCAATATTTCCATCGCAAAGACGTTCTGCAGCCTCAACATGGTCCCCTTCTCTTACGAGAATATGTTTTCCAAGAAGAATTGCATGTGAATGCTCTTCACCAAAATCGTCTGTGACTATGACAATTCTCTTACCCTTTGAAACAGGACCAAAGGAAACAACACCACTTGCCTGGGCAAGGACTGCAACGCTTCTTGGTTTTCTAGCCTCAAAGAGTTCTCCAACTCTTGGAAGACCACCAGTGATGTCCTTTGTCTTAACGCTAGCCATCAAAAGTCTTGCAATAACGTGGCCTTTGGCAACCATTTCGCCATCAGCAACTTGAATGTAAGAAGAACCTGGGAGCAAGTAAGAAGCAATTGTCTTTCCTTCTGAATCAACAATTTCAAGTCTAGGCTCAACATTTTCAAGAGAGTGGTCAGTAACCCTGTATCCAATGATACCAGTTTCTTCGTTAACCTCTTTAAGAAGAGTAGTTCCTAAAGTAAGGTCAACAAATTTAACCATACCGTCATATTCGGAAATGATTGGTTCTGCAAATGGGTCAAAGGTCATAAGAGCATCACCAGCCTTAACGTAAGTGTTCTCTTCTACCTTAACTTCTGAACCAGCTCTTGCATCAATCTTCTCCTCTGAAGCAAGAATTAAGATCTTATCTCCAGCAATCTTGACCATACCACCCTTGTTTCCACAGAAACATTCTTCTTTTCCGTTTGTGCAGATAAGTGAGTTTCCTGCAACCTTGGCGCCATCTTCAATGCCATTGGCAAGTTTTGTCTTCTTTGAACAAGCAAACTCATCCAAAACATTTCTGTAGAAGATGTGACCCTTTCTTGTAAGAAGTTTCACATTGTCTTCTTCTCTTATAACGGTGTTGCCTGTGAGCTTTGTTACAAATACAGGATGCTTAAAGGAAATGCTGTTCTCCTCAGCGCTTGTAGAAGCTGTACCACCAACGTGGAAGGTTCTCATTGTAAGCTGAGTACCCGGCTGGCCAATTGACTGTGCGGCAATAATACCAACTGCCTCACCAACATCTACTGGCTTATTGGTTGCAAGGTTTCTACCATAGCACTTACGGCAAACACCATGCTCCGCTTCACAAGTAAGAACTGTTCTAACAAGAACACTTTCTACGCCGGCGTCTTCAATCTGTTTTGCTTCTTCATCTGTAATTTCATGATCAAGAGGAACAATTATTTCACCAGTGTTTGGATTGACAACGTTCTCTAGAGTGTAATGCCCTGTAATTCTATCTGCGAGAGAAGAAATAATTTCATCACCATCTTTAATTGCAGTTCTAGCAATACCATTGATTGTTCCACAGTCATCTTCTGTAACAACAACATCCTGAGAAATATCAATAAGTCTTCTAGTAAGATAACCAGCTTCTGCGGTCTTCAAAGCGGTATCTGACAAACCCTTTCTAGCACCGTTCGTTGAGATGAAGAACTCAATGATTGAAAGACCCTCTTTGAAGTTTGACTTAATTGGGAACTCAATAATATCGCCATTAGGCTTGGACATAAGACCACGCATACCACCCAACTGACGAATCTGAGTCTTAGAACCTCTAGCACCTGAGTCTGCCATGAGGAACAATGGGTTGAATCCATTCTGACTTTCTTTGAGTTTTGCCATAAGTTCATCAGCAAGTTCTTCGTTTGTCTGAGACCAAATATCAATCAATCTGTTATAACGTTCTTCCTGAGTAATTTGACCATGGTGGTACTGTTCAAGGACTTCAGCCTGCTTTTCGTTAGCCTCATCAACAAGAGTCTTCTTAGATTCTGGAATAATCATATCAGAAAGACCAATTGTTGCTCCAAAGACTGTTGCATATTTAAAACCAACGTCTTTGATGGCGTCTACAAGCTTTACAACTACAGAATTTGCGCTATTCTTCAATGCTAAGGCTATCAATTTCTTAAGTTCTTTGTCTCCAAAGCACTTGTTGAAATAGGTCTTAAAATCCAATCCACTTACTTTTGGAAGTGAATCATAGAACAAAAGTCTTCCAGGGGTTGTGTAATCTTCTTCATCCTTTGGATATGTAAATCTATAACCATCTGAAAGTCTGTAACCAATCTTTGCGTTATAAGAAAGGCTTCCAGCCTCAATAGCCATTTGAATTTCATCAAGATTATCGTAATAACGTCCCTGTCCATTGTCATTGTTCTTAGATCTTGTAAGATAGTTGATTCCAAGAACCATGTCTTGAGAAGGATAAACAATTGGTTTTCCGTTTGCTGGGTCCAAGAGGTTTGTTGCACTAAGCATCAAAGTCCAACACTCAAGCTGAGCTGCCTGTGTAAGAGGAACGTGAACAGCCATTTGGTCTCCATCAAAGTCAGCATTAAATGCGTGACATACGAGAGGATGGAGTTTAATTGCCTTTCCGTCTACCAACACCGGCTCAAAAGCCTGAATACCAAGTCTATGAAGTGTAGGAGCTCTGTTAAGCATAACAGGATGTTCTTTTACAACATCATCAAGTACAGCCCAAACATCTGAAGTTTCCTGCTCAACTAAGGTCTTTGCCTTCTTTACATTAGAAGCGAGACCACTTTGGACAAGCTTTCTCATAAGGAAAGGTTTGTAAAGCTCAAGAGCCATCTTTGAAGGAAGACCACACTGATGAAGTCTAAGTTCAGGCCCAACAACAATAACAGAACGACCACTGTAGTCTACACGTTTACCAAGAAGGTTCTGTCTAAAACGACCCTGCTTACCCTTGAGCATATCTGACAAGGACTTAAGAGGTCTGCTGTTAGCACCTTTCACTGCACCACGCTTTCTCTTGGAGTTGTCAAACAAAGCATCCACAGCTTCCTGAAGCATTCTCTTCTCATTTCTGACAATAATATCAGGAGCATGAAGACTAATAAGTCTCTGAAGTCTGTTATTTCTGTTAATAACTCTTCTATAAAGATCATTGAGATCACTTGTTGCAAATCTTCCACCATCAAGTTGAACCATTGGTCTGAGATCTGGTGGAATAACTGGAATAACAGTAAGAATCATCCATTCTGGCTTGTTGTCGCTATCACGGAAGTTTTCAACAACTTCAATTCTCTTAAGAAGTCTCTTATCAACAGTCTTAGTGCTGTTTCTCATCTGCTCTCTGAGTTCATCACTGAGTTTTTTAAGATCCAATTCAGACAAGAGAATTCTAATAGCTTCAGCACCCATGCTTGCAGTGAAAGAATCACCATACTGTTCACGAGCATTGATATATTCTTCTTCAGAAAGAAGTTGCTTATACTTTAAGTCCGTATCACCAGGGTTGAGAACAATATATTTCTCATAGTACAAAACACTCTGAAGAGCTGTCTTAGAAATATCTAAAAGCAAGCTCATTCTTGAAGGAACGCTTCTGTAATACCAAATATGGGATACGGGAGAAGCTAGAGTTATGTGACCCATTCTTTCACGACGGACTTTGACGTTGGTAACTTCAACGCCACATCTGTCGCAGACAACACCCTTATAACGGATAGATTTGAACTTTCCGCAGTAGCATTCCCACTCTTTTGTGGTTCCAAAGATCTTTTCACAGAAAAGTCCTTCTCTCTCTGGTCTAAGAGTTCTGTAGTTAATGGTTTCTGGCTTCTTAACCTCTCCATAAGACCAATCTTTGATCTGCTCTGGAGAAGCAAGTTTAATCATTACATTATTAAAATCTTGAATGTCTTTCATCTGTCCAGCTCCCTAAATCAAAGACCCTTCTTCTTGGCGATAATCTCTTCATCTCTTTCTGTTAAAGCAACCTGCTTACCCTTTGAATCATAAACACTCATATCCAAAGCAAGACCACGGATTTCCTGAACAAGAACGTTGAAAGCTTCAGGCATACCTGCATTAGAAGCAGGTTCACCCTTAACAATGCTTTCATAAATTTTTACACGTCCGTTCATATCATCACTCTTGATGGTAAGAAGTTCTTGAAGAGTATTTGCAGCACCATAAGCTTCAAGTGCCCAAACTTCCATTTCTCCAAGTCTCTGACCACCAAACTGAGCCTTACCACCCAATGGTTGCTGGGTAACAAGAGAATAAGGACCAGTACTTCTAGCATGCATCTTGTCATCAACAAGGTGGTGCAGTTTGAGATAGTAGATATAGCCACAGAAGACCGGGTTCACAAATGGAACACCTGTTCTTCCATCATACAAAGTGGTCTTAGAATTAATTGGAAGACCAGCTTCTTTCATCTTTTCTTCAATCTGTTCCATTGAAGCACTCTGGAAAACAGGAGTTGAATACCACTGATCAAGTTTAACAGCAGCCCAACCAAGTTGTGTTTCCATAAGCTGTCCAATGTTCATTCGAGAAGGAACACCAAGTGGGTTAAGACAAACATCAAGTGGAGTTCCATCTTCCATAAATGGCATATCCTCTTCAGGAAGAATTCTTGAAACAACACCCTTATTTCCATGTCTACCAGCCATCTTATCGCCCTGACGAAGCTTTCTCTTGGTAGCAATAAGAACCTTGATTGTCTCTTCAACTCCAGGTGGAAGATCATCTCCTCCTTCACCCTTCTTCAATCTCTGCACATCTATCACGATGCCTTCAGTTCCGTGTGGAACCTTAAGAGAAGTATCACGAACTTCCTTAGCTTTTTCGCCAAAGATGGAGTTTAGAAGTTTAAATTCAGGAGTAGTATCACTTTCACTCTTTGGAGTAACTTTTCCAACAAGAATATGGCCAGGATGAACCATAGTACCAATCTTTACAATACCCTCTTCGTCAAGCATTTCAAGCATCTTCTCGTTGGTGTTTGGAATATCCCGAGTAAGTTTCTCTGGACCAAGCTTTGTCTCTCTAATATCGGTTGAGAACTCTTTAATATGAATGGAGGTGTAGATATCGTCCTTGACAACTCTTTCTGAGATGAGAACGGCGTCCTCGTAGTTGTAACCATTCCATGGAACAAAGCCAACAAGAATGTTTCTACCTAGTGCCAAATCTCCCCTATCTGTTGCAGGACCATCAGCAATTACATCCCCTGCCTTAACAACCTGTCCGTTGGAAACAATTGGAGTTTGGGTGAAACAAGTATCTTGGTTTGTTCTTTGGAACTTTTGAACCTCATACTTATCAACTTCGCCCTCAATCTCACACTCAGAGGGGTCAACCAAAATCTCAATTCTTGTTGAAGACACATAAGAAACCTTACCACCACGCTTAGCCTTAATAAGAACGCCAGTATCGTATGCGGTTTTGGTTTCCATACCTGTACCAACTCTTGGAGCTTCTGGGAACAAAAGAGGAACAGCTTGACGTTGCATGTTAGAACCCATCAAGGCTCTGTTGGCATCGTCATGTTCTAGGAATGGAATCAAAGAAGCTGCAACAGAAACAACCTGTTTTGGAGATACGTCCATGTACTTAATCTCTTCAGGTCTGCGTGTTGAGTAATCTCCCTTGTTGCGAACAGGAACCATCTTTTCTACAAATGAACCATCTTTGTTAAGTTTGGCGTTAGCATTTGCAATAAAGTATCTTTCCTCGTCGTAAGCATCAAGGTATCTAACTTCCTTTGTAGCCTTTCCATCGATAACTTTTCTATATGGAGTTTCAAGGAAACCATATTTGTTAATTCTAGTATAGTTTGCCAAAGAAACAATAAGACCAATGTTGGAACCTTCAGGAGTCTCAATAGGACACATTCTACCATAGTGAGTATAGTGAACGTCTCTAACTTCAAATCCAGCTCTATCACGGTTAAGACCACCACTACCTAAAGCTGTAAGTCTTCTCTTATGGGTAAGTTCAGCAAGAGGGTTAATTTGATCCATGAACTGTGAGAACTGTGAAGAACCAAAGAATTCCTTAATTGCAGCAACAATTGGTTTATTTGAAATCAAATCCTGAGGCTTTGCAGCTTCTGGATTAGTATTCATACGGTCTTTAGCAATTCTTTCCATTCTGGAGAAAGCGGCCTTAAGCTGTTGCTGTAAAAGCTCACCAACGCTTCTAACACGACGATTTCCAAGGTGATCAATATCGTCTAGGCTTTCCTCATGAATGAAGACTTTAATCAAGAACTTCATTGTATTGACAATATCTTCAGGAGTAAGAACTGTTAAGTTTTCATCAAACTCTGAATCTTCGTCTCCAGCATAGAATTTCTTGTGGAGCTTATAACGACCAACAGCTCCAAGATCATAACGACGAGAAGAGAAGAACATTTCAGGAAGTTCTCTTTCTCCTCTTTCAGTTGTAATCATTTCACCAGGAATGAGAACACTGTAGATGTGGCTAAGAACTTCTTCCTTTGTTGGTTCATCACTTACACCGCTGTTTGTGTATTTTGATTCCTCAATGCCAAAACAGTTGAGAATCATGTCGCTATGTAAAGAATCTTTAGCTTGCATATCCACAACATCAATGCTCTGGACACCTAAGCCAATAAGAGTATCTATATCATTAGCATTAAGAGCTGTTCCTGCCTGGAAGACCTTAACCTCTTCACCTTCAACAACAGCATAAATATCTTTTGCTGGATACTGTCCATCAAAAGCATCCTTGGTTTGCTCATTAAGCTCCATTGTTTTTGAAGCATAGAAAGCAGCAATAATCTTCTCTCGAGTATTGTAACCAATAGCCCTGAGGAACAGGGTTCCAAGTATTCTTTTCTTTCTATCTATTTTTGCAGCAATGACTCTTTTCTTTTCATCAATCTCAAATTCAAGCCATGAGCCACGATAAGGGATAATTCTTGAAGAATAGACACCCTTTTCATTAGTGAAAATAACACCTGGGGATCTATGAATCTGGCTGACGACAACTCTCTCAGCTCCATTGATGATAAAGGTTCCTCTATCTGTCATAAGAGGAATATCTCCAAGGTAAATTTCCTTTTCCCTTAACTCATCGTTGGCGGCAAGAGACAAACTAATAACAGCACGAAGCGGAACGCTATAAGTGCGACTCTTCTTCTTGCATTCAGTTTCCGAGAATTTGATATCGTCAAAATCCAGCGAATAGGACTCATATCCGAGGCTCATTTCGCCATTAGGCCCATCAATAGGGAAAATTGATCTGAAGACCTCTTCTAGGCCACTCTTCTCATCAACAGGCTCTCCATTCTTGAGCTTTTTGCTCTGGAGGAAGCTTTCATATGAGTCTTTCTGGATTGCAATTAAGTCCGGAAGCTCACATACTTCATCGTAATCTGCCCCGATATAGGTTCTGTTTATGGGTTTGCCTTTGGCAACCATCTTATACCCCCAAATCAGTGATAAACGCCATTAAATAATGGCAATAAAAAGACAGAAACCCTCCCAAGACCCTAAAGAGCCCGGGAGGTTCTGTTGTAAAATTAATTATTTTACCTCAACTACGCAGCCAGCAGCCTCAAGCTTTTCCTTGACAGCAGCAGCATCAGCCTTAGAGATACCCTCTTTGACCTTTCCACCACCCTCAACGAGCTCTTTAGCTTCCTTGAGTCCAAGTTCTGCGCTAACTTCTCTAACAGCCTTAATTGCTGCAATCTTCTTTGAAGCATCAAAGGATTTAAGAATAACATCAAACTCTGTCTTCTCTTCAGCTTCTTCAGCTGGAGCAGCAGGACCAGCAGCAACTGCAACTGCAGCAGCAGCGGCTGTTACACCAAACTTCTCTTCCATAGCCTTAATGAGGTCAGCAACCTCCATTACGGTCATGTTTGCAATAGACTCTAAAATCTCATCTCTTGTAGCCATATTAACTTCTCCTTAATAAAGATTCTCTATTTCAACGGTCATAGCATGGTACTATGAAGACTAGAACCGTTGTTATTCTGCTTTAGCCTCTTCTGCGGGGGCTTTGCCTTCCAACTTCTCCTGGTAGGCAAGGAGTGTTGCTGCAACCTTCTGGACAGGAGCCATCATGGTAGCCATGAGGTGACTGATAAGATCAAGTCTACCTGGGAGCTTGGAGAATGCTTCAACTTGTGCCGCATCAAAAGCTCTACCATCAAGGAATCCACCACGGACTTGAAGCTTGTTATCTGTACCCTTCTGTGCATCAACAACGATTTTTGCAATTGCGCTCTGCTCATCGCCTCTTGCAAGGACAACAGCAGTTGGGCCAACCAACTTGTCATCAACACCCTCGTGTCCAAGTTCTCTCATTGCAATCTTTGCATAGCGATTCTTGACAACTCGGCATACAGCATCCTTGGCTCTAAGTTGCTTTCTAAGATCAGAAATCTGAGCAACTGTGAGACCACGATAATCTGCAAAGATGAATCCGGAGTACTGGCCAAACTCTTCCTTAAGCTGTTTTACAGCAGCTTCTTTAGTTTCGTTTACTTTTACATGATATTCCATACTTCACCTCGCCTAATTACAGGATTGTCTTTGTGTCAAGCATGACACCAGGACCCATTGTTGAAGCAAGAGCTGTGCTGACAACAAAGTCACCCTTTGCGTCTGCAGGCTTTCTTCTGAAGATTTCCTTAATTGCGACATCTGCATTTTCAGCAATCTTGTCTGCATCCATAGAAACCTTACCAATTGCCATGTGGACAACACCAGTTTTGTCTGAACGGAACTCAACTCTTCCCTTGCGAAGTTCAGCAAGAGCACCCTTGATATCCATGGTAACAGTCTGTGTCTTTGGGTTAGGCATAAGACCTCTTCTACCAAGAATAGGACCAAGACGACCTACATCCTTCATCATGTCAGGAGTTGCGACTGCAACGTCAAAATCCATCCAACCACCACGGATCTTCTCAATGAGCTCTGCATCACCAACGTATGTTGCACCAGCGTCAAGAGCCTCTTGAGCCTTGTCTCCCTTAGCGAAAACAAGAATCTTTTTCTCAGCTGAAAACTGGTTTGGAAGAACAACAGTGTCTCTAACACTTTGGCTCTTCTTAAGCATAAGCTTAATGTGGAGTTCTACTGTCTCATCAAACTTTGCAAAAGAAAGTTCTTTTACGAGTGCAGCAGCTTCAGCAAGTGTGTAAACTTTGGTTCTGTCATACTTTTTGACAGCATCCTGATACTTTTTGCCGTGCTTCATTTTTCCACCTCCACGCCCATGCTTCTTGCTGTTCCAGCAATAATATGCTTTGCAGCTTCAAGGTCATTAGCATTCAAATCAGGCATCTTTGTCTTTGCAATTTCTTCAAGCTGAGCCTGAGAAAGAGTACCAACCTTCTGCTTGTTTGGAACACCACTAGCCTTCTGTAAACCCAAAGCCTTCTTAATAAGAACAGCTGCAGGAGGAGTCTTCAGAATGAAAGAGAATGTTCTGTCTGCGTAAACCGTGATTACGACTGGAACTGTCAAGCCTGGTTCAAACTGTCTTGTCTTTTCGTTGAACTGCTGGACAAACTGTGGTGCACTTACCCCATGAGGACCAAGAGCCGGACCAATTGGAGGGGCCGGTGTAGCCTTCTGGGCTGGACACTGCAACTTAATAATTGCAGTAACCTTTTTCTTTGCCATATTTTTCTCCTTACGTGCAAGGTCTTGCCTGAGTTGGCAGATAAATCAGACCCCCACGCTGGTATTAACGCCTGTCATACGAGCAGGCTCCCACCTTTCCGTGCCCTCTTCCTTCTCCTTTTAGCCCGATATTACATACCAAACCAAAAAAGTCTTCAGAATCTCCGGAGAGGAGTAATTCAATGCAATTGAACGTATGTCATCTTATCTTTCAAGCAACGTTCCATACTTGAGAGACCCATCAATCAAATCTTCTCAACCTGATTGAACTCAATTTCAACAGGGGTTGGTCTTCCAAAAATCTCAACAGAAACCTTAATGCGGCTCTTTTCTGCATTGATTTCTTCAATAACACCTGTGAAACCTGAGAATGGACCATCAATAACCTTGACAGACTCACCCTCATTAAAGCTCTGTTTGGGCCTAAACGCCTTTTCCGCCTTAATCTCACCAGTTCTCTGAAGAATATTATTCATCTCATCCTTTGAAAGAGGAACTGGTTTTGAAGATCTTGTTGCTGCCAAGAAGCCTGTCACACCCTGAATACGCTTGATTTGAGAACAATAGCGCTTCCAAGAGTCATCTTCGGGCATGTCTAATTCAACGAGAATATAACCAGGTAGAACCTTATGCTTTACCTCTTTCTTGACACCGTCTTTGGTCTCAATAAGAACTTCAAAAGGAACCTTTACATCAAGACAGACTGACGCGAAATCACTATCAGTTTCCATCATTCTGCGAATGAGCTTCTCTATTTTCTGCTCATAACCCGAATACGTATGAACGGTATACCAGCCTCTTGCCATTTGATTCCTACCTTAGAAAAGCAAGGACACAGCCTTGAGTAACAAGAAATCAGCAAGACCAAGGAGGACGGCAAACACAATTGTTGTAATAATGACGAGCTTTGTAGAAGAAACAATTGTAGCCTTATTAGGCCATGAGACTTTCTTCATTTCAAGACGACATTCTTTAAAGTATTTGACCAACTTCTTCATCTAAAACTCCCAAACAGAGATCTTACAGGCCAGGAGGGATTCGAACCCCCAACACCCGGTTTTGGAGACCAGTGCTCTAACCGTTGGAGCTACTGGCCTATATCTCTCTATTATTTAAGCAAATTGCTTACTTTACCTTTGTTTCACGATGCAAGGTATGCTTGCGATCGAACGGACAATACTTCATAAGCTCAAGTTTGTTCGGATTATTACGGCGGTTCTTTTCTGTTGTGTAATTCTTCCTCTTGCACTCTGTGCACTGAAGAGCAATTTTCTCAACAGGACTCTTCTTTTTATCAGCCATTTCTATACTCCTTAAGGTTTTTACGCCTAAATCTTTTTCTTTTTAAATACTTCTATTTCCACCACTTAGCCCTCGAGCGGATTTGAACCGCTGACCCCCACCTTACCATGGTGGTGCTCTACCGGCTGAGCTACAAGGGCATAATAACAGCACGGAAATATGCAAAATGTAAAGTACCAAAACACACATACTTTGTCAATAACTTCTTCACACTGTCTATTTTACATTCAAATTCATTGCCCATGACCCTTTTTTTTGATATAATCGAACCGTTTCTGTTATTTTCTTTTGCATAAAAGGATAACGAGAAACTTTAAATTCTAAAAACTCAAGAGGCTTTTGAAAAATGCCAGCAAAAAAGCAAAAAAATGAAGAGCTAAACCAAAACACTAGAATTTCCCATAGCACTGAAGCCATAGAAAAAGACTTCGCAGAGCACCTAAAATATACTCAAGATGCAGACGTTTTCCATACAACAATGGAAGGCAGATACGAAGCTTTGGCCTTAACAATTAGGGATAGAATAATACACCAGTGGGATATTTCCAGAAAAGTCCAGCAAAAAGAAAAAGCAAAGAGAGTCTACTATCTTTCCCTTGAATTCTTGATGGGAAGAGCCATGACCAACAACATTAATAATATGGGCCTACAAGATGAAGTAACAAGGGCCCTAAAAAACTTAGGATATACCTATGAAGAACTTGCAGATGTTGAACCCGATGCTGGCCTTGGAAATGGAGGTTTAGGCCGTCTTGCTGCTTGTTTCTTGGACTCATTAGCAACCCTTGAAATACCTTCTTTTGGCTATGGAATACGTTATAACTATGGAATATTCCGCCAACAAATCAAAAATGGCTATCAGCTCGAGCAACCAGATAACTGGCTTAGATATGGAAACCCTTGGGAAATTCCTAGAACAGATTTATGTTACACTGTCAATTTTGGCGGACAGGTCAAGGTTATAAGAGAAAACGGAAGAGATAATTATAAATGGGTAAACACAGATAAAGTTATCGGAATGGCGTATGACATGCCAATCATTGGATACGGTGGCAAGACTGTAAATACCTTGAGATTGTGGAGCGCAAAAGCAGTTGAAGATTTCAGCTTTGAACAGTTCAATAATGGAGATTACACAGAGGCCGTAAGAACCAAGATTCAGGCAGAAAATATCAGTCAAGTTCTCTACCCTAACGATACTCAGTACATGGGTAAAGTACTCAGGCTAAAACAGCAGTATTTCTTTGTGGCCTGCTCACTTGCAGACATAGTTAGACGTTTTAAAGCAACAAGTGGAAATTGGCAAGAGTTCCCAAATCTTGCCGCAATTCAATTAAATGACACACATCCGTCAATTGCAATTGCGGAGCTCATGAGAATTCTCATTGACCAAGAGAATATGGATTGGGATTTAGCTTGGGATATCACACAAAAAAGCATGGGCTACACAAATCATACGCTCATGCCAGAAGCTCTTGAGAAATGGCCCGTCCCAATGATGGAAAGTTTACTCCCAAGACATATGCAAATAATCTATGAAATCAATAGGCGTTTTCTTCAGTATGCAATCAATTTCTTTCCAATGCACACACAAGAACAAGCAAATGCAATTCAAAAAGTCAGCATCATAGAAGAATCAAATCCAAAGAATGTTAGAATGGCAAATCTTGCAATAATTGGATCACACTCCACCAATGGAGTAGCCCAATTACACACTCAGCTACTAAAAAATAGCATGTTCCCTGAGTTTTACGCCATCTTTCCTGAAAGGTTCCAAAACAAGACCAACGGCATTACCCCTCGTAGATGGCTACATTCTGCAAACCCTAAGCTTTCTAACCTCATTACAGAGGCAATTGGTCCAGAATGGATTACAGATGCAAACAAAATAAAAGAACTCAAACCCTTTGCTAATGATGCTGCCTTTGCAAAGAAATTTGCAAAGATCAAAGAAGAAAACAAGGAGAATGCTGCAAAATTCCTTTTGAAAGACTGTGGAATTATAGTAAATCCAAATACTCTGTTTGATGTTCAAGTAAAAAGAATTCATGAGTACAAAAGACAATTGCTTAATGCCTTTAACATTGTTCTACTCTACAGAAGGCTTAAGAACAATAAAAAGTTCGCAAGCAGTTTTGTTCCAACAACCTTCCTTTTTGGAGGAAAAAGTGCTCCTGGCTATGTGAATGCAAAACTGTCTATTAAATTTATAAATGACCTTGCTTCTATGGTAAACAGAGATGAAGCTACAAACAAACTTCTCCAAGTTCACTTTATGCCAAACTACAGAGTAACAATGGCTGAAAGCATTATTCCCGCAACAAACCTTAGCGAGCAAATCTCAACAGCAGGACTTGAAGCTTCTGGAACAGGCAATATGAAATTTATGATGAATGGGGCTTTGACAATTGGAACCCTAGACGGAGCTAATGTAGAAATTTCACAAGAAGTTGGCAATGATAATATCTTCATTTTTGGACACACAGAAGACCAGCTTGCAAAGATGAAAAACTCATACAACCCTTACGACTTTATAAACCAAGATGAAGAAATAAAAGAGGTTGTAAGTTTGCTTAAATCAAACTATTTTAATAGCTCAGAGCCGGGAGTATACGATAAATTATTCCACGATATCTTTGATTTAGGCGATCGTTACTTTATTTTTGCTGACCTAAGATTGTATGCAGACAGACATCAAGAAGCCCTAGATTTGTATAAAAACAACTTCAAGGAATTCAATAAGAAGGCAATCATCAATGTGGCCTCAAGTGGAATGTTCTCATCTGATAGAACTATCTTGGAATATGCAAACCAAATTTGGGACGCAAAGAGTTGTCCAGTGCCTCTTAATACAGAGATTGACACTTCATTAGAAGATGCAAGAAAACACTAAAATAAAAATTAAAACAATATGACCGTAATAATGCTTGCTGCTGGAACATCTTCAAGAATGGGAGATCAAAACAAAATGCTACTGTCCTATAAAGGAAGGCCAATGGTGACACATTGTTGCATGCAAGCATTAAAATACCTAAATACTCTTGAAAAAGAAGCCCATAAAGAGATTATTGTCACAACTGGATACATGAAAGAAGAAGTAGAAAAAGCCTTACGGCCATGTGTTGAATATGCAAAAAGCAAAGAAATCAATTTTACTTTTGCTTATAATGAAAACTACACGCAAGGACAATATTCCTCCACGGTTTGCGCCGTATCAAGGCTAAAAGAAAATGAAGATTTCTACATCAACCTCTCAGACATGCCATTATTAGAACCCTCAAACTATAGCGTATTAGAGCCTTTTCTTAATGGCTATGATGCAGTTCGTCCATTTGTACAAGATAAAAATGGAGAGAATAAACCCGGCCATCCAGTTCTTATGAGTCGGAGATTAAAAAAGGCGATTTTACAAAACCCTGAAATTGGCTCCGTAAATCGCCTTCTAAAAAAATACAAAGTCCATGAATGCCTATTTGAAGACCCTTCATGGACTTTTGATGTAGACAACCCCCAAGTCTACGCAAATCTCATTTAAGAAACTTTCTCTATATGGAGTTCACCATTTGGTGCACTCAATTGAATAGAATCGCCATCTGAGAACTTTCCGTTGAGCATATCCACAGCAAGTGGGTTCTCAACCAAAGTTTGAATTGCTCTCTTAATAGGCCTTGCACCGTAATCTGGGTCAAATCCAGCGTTGGCAACCAACTCAATAACAGAGCTATCCCATTTGAGATGAAGATTTCTATTTTCAAGTCTCTGAGCAAGCCTCTTAAGTTGAAGTTCAACAATACCCTTAATCTGCTCTTTGCCAAGTTGATTAAAGATGATTATTTCATCAATTCTGTTGATGAATTCAGGCTTAAAGGACTGTCTAATGACCTCCATTACAGCCTTATGTCCTTCTTCTACGCTTGAAGCTTCCATAAGTTGCTTACTTCCAAGGTTACTTGTCATGATGATGATAGTATTAGTGAAATCCACCAACCTACCCTGTCCATCTGTTAAACGTCCATCATCCAAGATTTGAAGAAGAACGTTAAAGACATCGGGGTGAGCCTTCTCTATCTCATCAAAAAGAACAACAGAATATGGCCTGCGTCGCACAACCTCCGTCAGCTGGCCACCCTCGTCATAGCCCACATATCCTGGAGGAGCTCCAATAAGCCTAGAGACACTGAATTTCTCCATATATTCAGACATATCAATTCTAGTCAAGGCCTTCTCGTCATCAAACAAGAAGGAAGCAAGCACCTTTGCAAGTTCTGTTTTACCAACACCAGTAGGGCCAGCAAACAAGAAAGAACCAAGAGGTCTGTGTTCATCACCAATGCCAGTCTTATTCCTTCTAATGGCGTTAGATACAGCAGAAATTGCCTCATCTTGCCCCAAAACCTTCTCAGAGAGAATATTTTCAAGATTGACATACTTTTGCATTTCAGATCCTTGCATCTTGGACACTGGAATTCCAGTCCATGACGACACAATACGAGCAATATCGTCTTCGTCCACCTCTTCCTTCAAAAGCTTGTGGTCGCCTTGAATCTCGCTGAGATGTTTGCTTTCCTGCTCAATCTCATGTTGCAACTCAGGAATTCGTCCATGCTTGATTTCTGCAGCTTTGGCAAGATCTCCACTCCTTTCTGCAAGAGCTTCATCTGTCCTCAGCTTTTCCAATGCCGATTTCTTTTCGCGGATTCCTTCTATTGCTGTCCTCTCATTTTCCCATCTAAGATGCATAGCATCTCTGCTACTTTTCAAGTCTGCAAGTTCACTGTTAATTTTCTCAAGTCTAGTCTTAGAAGACTCGTCTTCTTCCTTAGACAAAGCCTGCTGCTCAATCTTCAGTTGTAAGATTTTTCGCTCAATCTTATCCAACTCTGTAGGCTGACTTTCAATTTCCATCTTAAGTTGGCTAGCAGCCTCATCAATTAAATCTATGGCCTTATCTGGCAAGAAACGATTGGTAATGTATCTATTAGAAAGCACTGCGGCAGAGACCAAAGCATCATCCTTAATCCTCACACCATGGTGAACTTCGTATCTGTCTTTAAGCCCTCTAAGAATGGCAATAGTGTCCTCTACAGAAGGTTCTGATGCAAAAACAGGCTGAAACCTTCTTTCTAGGGCCTTGTCTTTCTCAATGTACTTTCTATACTCATCAAGCGTAGTAGCACCAATTGCATGTAATTCACCCCTTGCCAAAGCCGGTTTAATGAGGTTAGAAGCATCCGTTGAGCCTTCTGCAGCACCAGCGCCAACAATAGTATGAAGCTCATCTATAAATAGAATAATTTTACCTTCACTCTTAGTAATCTCGTTAACAACCGCCTTAAGTCTCTCTTCAAACTCACCTCTGAATTTTGCACCAGCAACAAGAGAACCAACATCCAAAGACAAGAGTCTCTTGTCCTTTAAGGAATCAGGAACATCTCCACTGACAATTCTTTGAGCAAGACCTTCAACAATTGCTGTCTTACCAACACCCGGCTCACCAATAAGAACTGGGTTGTTCTTAGTTTTTCTTGAAAGCACCTGCATGACTCTACGAATTTCTTCATCTCTTCCAATTACAGGATCCATTTTTCCCTGTCTGGCAAGAGCCGTCATATCCTTGCAGTATTTCTCCAAAGATTGATACTTACTTTCAGCATCTTCGTCTGTAACTCTCTGATTTCCTCTTATGCTCTGTAAAGCATCCATCACAGCTTCTCTAGTAATGCCGTATCTTTTTAAAAGAGAACCGGCAGCACCGTCATCTTCAAGCATAGCCAGAATAACGTGTTCCGTGCTGACATACTCATCTTTGAACTTATCGGCCTCATCTTGTGCATTATTCAAAACTTGAAGAAGTTTGTTAGAAACAGTTTGGTTCACGGCACTTCCATAAGCCTTTGGCATTCTTTCAACAAGATTATGAGCATCAGAAAGCAGATTTTGATAGTTTATTCCAACTTTTGAAAATAAAGGTTGAGCAATTCCATCTTGCTGTTGAAGCATAGAAAGAAGCATATGCTCGTTTCCTATTTCAGCATTGTTGTAACGTGATGCAAGGTTTTCGGCACCTTGCAAAGCCTCTTTCATTTTTATAGTAAATTTATCAAAATTCATTTTATACCCCCTGTTTCTCTCCCAAAGCCTAAATTACGAAAATTGTTAAAAATCGGCAAGTAACAAGCGTTTGAGAAGGCCAAATCTTTGACTGTCTACTCCCTTTTAGAGTATACTCTTAGCAGAGGCGCGAAAATGCCAAAACAAATAGATCACGAGCAAAGAAAAAAAGAAATTCTTTATGCAGCCCTAGAAGTTTTTGCAAGAGAAGGCTATAAAAATACAAACTTGGGACTAATAGCATCTGCTTGTGGACTCTCGCGCACAACTGTTTATCAATATTTTAAAGACAAATCTGAAGTTTTTCTGTATGCAATAAAAAGCACAACTGACGCAATGCTTTTAAAATATTCAACTGAAGAATGGACAAGTATTGCTGACACAGAAGAAAAACTCTTAAAAATTATGCTCGATATCCTTGACACCGCAGATACCTACGAGAAGGAAATCAAAAATTTAGCTAAATTTATTGCTGAAGTCGATTATGACATCCAAGACATTATCAAACGAAGAACCGCAAGACTTGCATTTTTATTAGCCAGATTAATTAGAGACATTGTCAAGAAAACAAATCCTAAGAAAAAAATAAACGCCCAAGAGGAAGCTCAAAAATTAATAGTTTTGGTTGAAAGTTATTGCCTTCAAATGTTTTACTTACCTCAAAACAAAAAAGTGGTCCGCGAACTCGTCACGGACCTTGTTGTGAATTTAAAAAACTAATCGTTAATTTTCAGTCATGTGAGAAACCAATACAGCCTTAATGGTATGCATACGGTTCTCTGCTTCATCAAAAACAACAGATCTAGGGCAACGGAAAACTTCGTCTGTTACTTCCATTTCCCCTGTTGTAAGATTATATTTTTCTCCATATCTCTTTGCAACTTCTCTAGATACAACAGTGTTTAAATCGTGGAAAGAAGGTAAACAATGCTCAAAAATTGTAGTTGCTTTCCCTGTGGAATTCAACAGATCCATAGTAACCTGATAATCTCTCAAAAGCGCAATGCGTTCTTCCATCTTGTCTTCTTCCCCCATAGACACCCAGACATCGGTATAAATGATATCGGCATTTTCTACGGCTTCGTAGGGGTCAGTTGTAACCACAAGCTCGCTACCGCTTTCTGTAGCAAACGACTCAACTTCATCCATGAATGACTGGGAAGGGAAAAGTTCTCTTGGGGTACCAATTGCAAAGTCCATGCCAACTTTAGCTGCCCCAATCATCAATGCCATGGCAACATTATTGCGTCCATCCCCAATATAAGCCATCTTCATGTCTTCAAAGGGCTTGTTCAAATGCTCGCGAGCAGTGAGAAAATCGGCCAAAACTTGAGTGGGATGATCGTCATCTGTAAGACCATTGAAAACTGGAACACCAGAATAATCGCGCAAGGCTTCACAAACGCTCATCTCAAAACCTCTGTATTCAATTCCGTCATACATACGACCCAAGACTCTTGCCGTGTCCTCAATAGACTCTTTTTTACCCATTTGTGAATTGGTCAAGAATGTAACATGTCCACCTTCATCTAGTGCTGCAACCTCAAAAGAGCACCTAGTTCTAGTAGATGTCTTGTCAAAAATCAAAACTACATTCTTACCTTCAAGAAGATGGCCTACCTCACCCCTTTTCTTTTTTGCCTTAAGCTGAGCGGCAAGATCAATCATGTAGATAATCTCTTCCTTCGTATAATCTTTCAATGTAAGAAAGCTTCTTCCCTTAAGATTCATAATCGTCCTCCTTAGAGGTTTTTGCAAAAACCCCCTTAATATCTGCATTCTGCAACTGCGTATCCTGCGTGGACACTACATCCCTCAAACATCTCTCCATTGCTCTATGTCTTGTAAATGCATTATCTATTTCATTACTTGCCAATGCAAGTTTCTTTTTTATTCCATCCAGCACTATACCCAATTTGGCATACTCAGCCTTCACCTCGCCCAAAAGTTTCCACACCTCAGCACTTTTTTTCTCAATAGCAAGCGTTCTAAACCCCATTTGTAAACTATTCAATAATCCCGATAACGTTGCAGGCCCTGCCACCATAACATGATAATCCCTCTGTAGTTTTTCTTGCAAACCAACAATGGATAGCACCTCTGCATAAAGGCCCTCAACAGGTAGAAATAAAATACCAAAATCTGTAGTAAAAGGAACATCTATGTACTTGTCCCTAATGTCTTTAGCTTCACCTTCTACTCTCTTAGCTAAGGCTTTTCTAAGTGTTGTTATGCTGTCTCTATCCCCTTGTTCAGAAGCCTCACAAAGTTTCTCGTAATCTTCACGCGGAAACTTGGCATCAATAGGCAAATATATCTTCTCTCCATCATTAGCACCTGGGAGTTTAACAGCAAACTCCACTCTTTCTTGACTATTTCGTTTTGTAGCAACATTTTTCTCATACTGCTCTGGAAGTAACATATCTTGCAAAATTCGCTCAGCCTGAAGTTCTCCCCAAACCCCTCTTGTCTTTACATTAGTCAAAACCTTTTCAAGGTTTCCAACATCTTTTGCAAGAGTCTGCATTTCTCCAAGTTGCTTGTACACACTCTCCAGTTGCTTGCTAACTTGTGCAAAAGAGGTTGATATTCTGCTTTCCAGTGTACTTTGCAACTTCTGGTCCACAGTTTCCCTCATCTTTTCAAGCCTATTCTCATTGTCTTTTCTTATTGCTTCGAGCTTTGTATCCACAGTTTGTATAAGTTTATCATTGTCCGTTCTAAAAGATTCCAACCTTGAATCCACTAAGGTGTTTAAATCTAAACTTCTCTTGCTCATTTCATCTAGTCTAGTTGCAATACTTGAGCTTACTCCAGCAAGAGAATTCTCTGTTCTTCTAGAACTATCTTTAATCCCATCAATCTCTTCTTCACTTCTTTTTTGTTTAAGGAAAACAAGAGTTAACAAAAGAGCACAAACGCATAAAACAATTAATATAGCAATTTCCATCAAAGCCTCTACTTCAATCTGAAACGATATTTCTAATCCAAACACCTTTCTTTACTAGAATATACCCTAGAATAGCTTTTAAAAAGTCCCCAATTTGCACGCTTATAAAAATCAAAAGCACACTGGCAGTGGTAAATCTGCTTAAAATAAACGCAATTGGAAGGCTAACTGCCCACACAAAGCCCCCATCAAATAAAAAGGTAATAAAAGTACGTCCTCCACTCCTAAGAGTAAAGTATGTTGCATTTTTGAAAGCCCCAAAAGGAAGACAAACAGCTTGCGTAAGAATCAGCATGGTTGCAATTCTTTTTGCAATATCATTCGTGTTGTAGATTTTAGGGAAAAGACCTGAAATAGAAGCCATGAGAACACCTAAGATTGCACTAATAAATATTGAAAAGACAATAATCTTACGGTCTGTATCTCTAGCTTCTTCCATTTTTCCGGCACCCAATAGTCTACCAATAATAATACCAACAGAAGATCCAAAAGCAAGAAAAACAACCTTAAACACATTATTAAGAGTCTCTGCAATATTAACACCAGCAACGGCGTTCAATCCTCTCATTGAGTAACATTGTACAAGAAGAGCCATACCAGAAGACCAAAGAGCCTCATTAAGAAGTAAAGGGAATCCCTTTTTTGTAATATTCTTACTAAGTTGCTTAGGAACCTTCATTGTTGAATATAGTCCTTTTGCAAAGAGTTGCTCTTCTTTGTGTTTATGTGTCCAAATAATCACAATTGCTGCTTCTACAAATCTTGAAATAACCGTTGCAATAGCAGCTCCTCGCACACCTAAATACGGGAAACCAAATTTTCCATATATAAGTAAATAGTTAAAGACAAGGTTTACTAATACTGCAGCAACCCCAGCTTTCATTGGTAAAACAGTCTGTCCACACTCTCTTAGAGTACTTGAATAAACCTGTACTAACATAAAAGGAAAAAGACCAATGAAAATTACTTCTATATATTCTAATCCACTCTGAAGCGCAAAAGTCAAATCTCCACCATCATCGCTACTGTGAAGATATATTCCTATTAGCTTATCTCCAAAAGCCGATAATATAAAAATAGCCAACACAGTTAAAACTGTGGCAAGAATAAGTTTAAACCTAAAAGAATTTCTAATTCCTTCAATATCGTTCTTGCCATAAAATTGTGCAGTGAAAATACCTGCCCCAGAAAGACCACCAAATATACAAAGGTTATAGATGAAGATTAACTGATTAGCAATGGCAACACCTGACATTTGTTCAGTTCCAAGTCTACCAACCATAATGTTGTCTAACATACTTACAAAATTGGTAAATCCATTCTGAATCATTATAGGAACAGCAATGACAAGAAGCATTTTATAAAAATTCTTGTCGCCAATATATTTTTGAAACTTTTTAGTCATACCGCTATATCAAAGCATAAAAAGCTAAAACTTTAAAGCAATCTGCAATAGAACCATAGTTAAATTAAGGCTCATTTCATTAAAAAAGTAATGAAAACTCAATAATTTTGGCATTTTCATTAAAAAAAGTAATGAAAACGAAGAAAAATTAGCTTTTTCATTAAAATGAATCAAGCAAAACTCCTGTCCGGCCCAAGCGCAAGGGCTTAGCATGGCGAATAAGAAGTTTTTGCAGAGATTTGGGATGGGATACTAGGAACGAAGGATAAGACAGTGCTTAAGGCACGGCTTATTCTGAAGTGACGACGTAGACCGCCCAAATGGCGCAAAAGCCTTAGTCATTCGAGGAATACGGGATGAATCGCAAGAAAGGAGTTCTTAGACAGTACTCCTGTACGGCTAAGAACGAACTGACACAGCGAGTCGCCCGTAGGCCGAAGAAGAGACAAAAAAAAGGACCTGGCGGCTACCTACTCTCCCGCAAAAATGCAGTACCATCGGCGTGAGAGCGCTTGACTTCCGTGTTCGGGATGGGAACGGGTATTTCCACTCTGCCATAACCACCAGGTCCACTCAAACTTTGAAGCCCAAAGGAAACTTTAGACGTCTAGTTTGAGGATTCCTAATATGAATCTTGAGATGAGAAGGACAATATGGTCAAGCCATTCGGATGATTAGTACCGCTGGGCTGAATACATTACTGCACTTGCACCCGCGGCCTATCAACCAGATAGTCTCTCTGGTTCCTTATCGACTTAAAGTCGGGGATGTTCAATCTTGAGGAGAGTTTCGCACTTAGATGCCTTCAGCGCTTATCTCTTCCGAACGTGGTTACTCTGCAGTGCCGTTGGCACGACAACAGATTCGCCAGAGGTTCGTCCACTTCGGTCCTCTCGTACTAGAAGCAGGGCCTCTCAAACATCCAACGCCTGTGGCAGATAGGGACCGAACTGTCTCACGACGTTCTGAACCCAGCTCGCGTACCGCTTTAA
>CAVJIN010000006.1:0-62250 GCA_963649615.1 bacterium | reverse complement strand
TTTCCACTTGCTTTACCCTTGCATTTCAAGAAACTCGAAGGAAATTCAAAGGGAATAACAAGTGGAATATAGAACAAGAAAATCTATTTGTCAATTAAGGTTAATGCTTGTGTGGTTAATGCTTGTAATGAACATGTAACAACTCATGCTCTCGCCCAGAAAGAAGTCTCTGATAAAGAGCAATAACAGAACTGTTGTCCTCTGAGTGACGAATTGTGAGAAGCTTATCTGTCTCATAAAGAGCCTTTCCACGAGATTTCTTGATATCGTAGTGAACAAAAGGTTGTCCGCCACCGGCAACACATCCACCAGGACATGCCATGATTTCAATGATGTCAAACTTCTCACCATTCTTAAGCCTTTCAAGGAGAGCCTCTGCATTAGCAAGACCACTAGCAACACCAAGACGGAGTTCAACCCCATCATCAGTTGTAAGCTCAAAGATCTTAATACCTTCATTACCACGTTCACCAACATTAGAAAGCTTCATAAGCGCAGCACGAGACTTGTCTTGAACCACATTTCTGAGAACAGCTTCTGTAACACCACCGGTCACACCAAAGATTACACCAGCACCAGAAGGAGTTCCATAAGCAGGGTCAACTGGCTCTGGATCAAGTTCATTCAGCTGGATACCCGCTTCCTTCATCATGTTTATAAGTTCGGAAGTAGTAATAACAGCCCCAATTAAAGGAGAGCCGTCTGGGCCAACAAACTCTGGGCGTTTTGCCTCGAATTTTTTTGCAGTACAAGGCATTACCGCAACTTGGAATAGTTTTCTCCCCTCTTCAGCAGCACCACCCTCAGAACCATTCTCTTTAGAACACTCCTCTTTACGCTCTGCATTTATCACAGATGCCAGCATCTCCATAGGAGAACGACAAGTAGAAACGTTAGGTAAAAGCTCAGGATGACGCTTTTCACAATACTGAATCCAAGCAGGACAACAAGAAGTAATGATTGGAAGATTCTCGCCCGATTCAAGCCTTGATAAGAATTCCTTAGACTCTTCAATCACAGTGATATCGGCACCAAAAGAGGTGTCATACACCTCGTCAAAACCCATCTTGCGAAGTGCAGAAAACAAAAGAGGTGAAACATCCTTGCCCTCTTCAATGCCCTCCATATTGCCAAGTGCAACTCTCACAGCTGGTGCAACTTGAATCACCGTTTTGATTTTAGGGTTGGAAATAGCCTCCCAAACTTTCTTGGTTTCGCTTTTAGCCAAAATAGCACCAGTAGGACAAGCAACTGCACACTGTCCACAACCCACGCACATAGTTTGAGAAAGAGGCTTCCCAAATGCAGTAGATATGTACATCTTAGAACCACGGAAAGCAAAATCAATTGCACCCACATTTTGAACCTCATGACATGTTCGCACGCAATCACCACAAAGGATGCACTTACTTGAATCAAAGACAATGGAATCCGAGCCATTTGTGATCTTGTTGTCCTCTGCATGGTTTGGGAAACGCACACCTTCAATATTAAAGCGGGCTGCCAAATCCTGCAACTTGCAGGCCTTGTTATTTGCACAGGTCGTGCAATCTCTACAGTGGTTAGCCAACAGTAGCTCAAGAATATTTTTCCTGTATTTTCTTAACCTAGCAGTATTTGTTTTTATTCTCATTCCAGCCTTGGGAGGGGTGGAACACGCGGTATAGAGAGTGCCTCGGTCATCCTCAACCATGCACATTCTACACGCGCCATAGGTTGAAAGTGAGGTATGATAGCAGAAAGTTGGCATCTTCACCCCGGTCTTTCTAATCACCTGAAGCATGTTCTTCTCACCGTCAATCATAACGGGCATCCCATCTACATACATATAATTTGTGTTGTTCATCCTCATGCCTCCTTGATTGCGTTAAACTTACACGTAGCTATACAAGTACCACAGCGAATACACTTGCTCAGGTCAATACTGAACGGCTCTTTTATCTTGCCACTAATAGCATTCACCGGACACTTACGCGAACATGCACTACATCCCTTACACATTTGGGGGTCAATATAAATCTTTTTGAGCTTTTGACACTGCCCAGCCGGACAGGTTTTGTGATATATGTGCGCCTCATACTCATCTCTAAAATTCTTGATGGTGCTTATCACAGGATTAGGGGCCGATTTCCCAAGCCCACACAACGCGGTGTGGGAGATTGTATCGCTCAATTCTTCTAATAGTTCGATATCTCCGTCTTTCCCTTCTCCGGAAACAATACGCTCAAGAATCTCAAGCATTCTTCTTGTTCCTTCTCTACAAGGAACACATTTCCCGCAGGATTCGTTTTGAGTAAAATGCATGAAGAATCTTGCAACTTCAACCATACAAGTATGGCTATCCATGACAACAAGACCACCAGAACCAATCATAGCTCCAATCTTCTTGAGATTATCGAAATCAAGAGGCAAATCTAGGACGTCCTTGGCAAGACAAGCACCAGAAGGCCCGCCAATTTGGACAGCCTTAAACTCGCCATCCCCTCTCATTCCACCACCAATATCAAAAACAATCTTTCTTAAAGTAGTTCCCATAGGAACCTCAATAAGACCCGTGTTCTTAATATTTCCTGTAAGCGCAAAAGCTTTTGTCCCTGGACTTGTAGGAGTTCCAAAAGAAAGATACCAGTTGGCACCATTTGAAATTATCTGAGGAACAACCCCAAAAGTCTCAACGTTATTTAAGACCGTAGGGCAATCAAACAAACCATGCTCTGTAGTTCTTGGAGGTTTAACCCTTGGGAAACCTCTCTTCCCTTCAATTGAAGCAGTAAGAGCAGAACCCTCACCACAAACAAAGGCGCCAGCACCTCTAGTGATATGAATTGTGAAATCAAAACCAGAGTTTAGGATATTCTTGCCCAAGAGCCCCATTTCTTCTGCCTGAACTATAGCAGTTGTAAGTCGCTTAACAGCAAGAGGATACTCCGCTCTAACATAGATATAACCCTCGTGCGCACCAACTGCAACACCGGCAATAAGCATACCTTCAAGAACTCTGTGCGGATCTCCTTCCATGATAGATCTATCCATGAAAGCTCCTGGGTCTCCCTCATCACCATTACAGACAACGTACTTAGTATCGCCCTTGGCCCGTCTTACCTGAGCCCATTTAACACCAGTCTGGAAACCTCCACCGCCTCTTCCTCTCAACATGGACAACGAAATTTCAGAAATGACACCCTCAGGTTGCATATCAAAGAGAGCTTTTTCAAAAGCACTATAGCCACCAATTGCTACATATTCTCTAATGCTATCTGCATCAATTTTTCCACAATGCGCAAGCACAATTCTTGTCTGCTGTCTATAGAAAGGAATCTCATCCTGCTTCCTGTAAATCTCATTTCCAATCCTGTAGGCAAGACGGTCAACACATTCACCTTTTTTGATAGTCCTCTCTATTATCTCATCACAATCCTCGAGCTTCACTTTTGTATAAAGCCAACCCTGAGGCTCAATTCTCACAAGAGGTCCCATCTCGCAAAAGCCATGGCAACCACTCTTTTTAAGACCTACACTGTCATCATGTGGCTCTTTTTCAAGGGAAACCTCCACTTTTAGGCCATTGTTTTCCATTTCAGCCTTAAGCTTGTCATATATCCTCAAAGAACCACCAGCAACACATCCAGTACCACCACAAACAATAATCTTTCTGGTCTCAGCTTCATAAGCTTTCTTCAGAGACTTTCTCAAATCCTGCAATTCTTTTCTTGTTGCAATTCTTGTTGCAATCATTTTGAAGCCTCCTTCTGTTTAAGGTCATTGATGACTTCCATTGCTTTTTCTGGAGTCATTGAAGGATGAACTTCCTCATTTACAGTCATAACAGGAGCAAGACCACAAGCCCCCAAACAAGAAACTGTTTCAACAGTAAAAAGCTGATCATCCGTAGTTTTCTTCTTTGTAGAAAGACCTAGTTCTGCTCTCACCTTGTCCAAAATTGGAACAGAACCCCTAACATGGCAAGCTGTACCATCGCAGAACTTAATAACATACTTTCCCTTCTTTTCTAGAGAAAAGTTTTCATAGAACGTAGCGACACTATAAATACGAGCCTCACTCATGTTGAGCTTTTCAGCAACATAAGGAAAAATCTCACTAGGCAAATAATGATAGTGTTCTTGAACTGCCTGCAAAATTGCAATAATTGAAGACTGCTTTGCACCACACTTGGCTAAAATATCTTCAATCACAGAATAATCAAAAGAATGAGCCATAGAAATCTCCTTGATTGGAAGAAGGTTTATCTAGCGGTTTTTGAAAAATTACACCACAGAGGGACCTCCGGACCAATATAACATAAAAGGCTTGTAGGCTAAAAGCCCACAAGCCTCTAAATTAACTTCAGTTAGCTGAATTACTTTTTATTTTTGTTATAATTGTGACATTGTCCACTCATAGGGCACTTGCAACAATTATTGCCACAAGTAGATTTCCCGTTCTTCTTATCTTTAACAATAGAGAATATCGCCAAAGCCACTATGACTAGCAGAACAAGAATAACAAGAATAGTACCCATTTTTAGTTAACCTTAACATTCTTTGTAAGTGTTGTAGCTTCCTTATAAGGTCTAACCAACATGTAGATCATGTAAACAAGAAGGGCTAGGGCAACAATCACACCAAAGACATTTCCACAACCCATAAACAAGCTACCAAACTGGTTAATCATGAATGCAATCACATAAGCAAAACCACACTGATAACCAATTGCAAACCATGTCCACTTCTTATTATTCATCTCTCTCTTTATAGCACCAATAGCAGCAAAGCAAGGAGCACAGAGAAGATTGAAAACCAAGAAGGAATAACCTGTAACACCGTTGAATACAGAAGCAAGAGTTTCATAAACATCACCAGATGCGCCATAAAGAATACCCATTGTACCAACAATGTTCTCCTTAGCAACAAGACCAGTAATAGAAGCAACTGCTGCCTGCCATGTCCCCCATCCAAGTGGTTTGAAAATCCAAGCAATCAAGTTGCCAATGAAGGCAAGGATTGAATAGTCAATCTCTTCTTCAGAAAGCATTCTGAAAGAGCCATCAACAACACCAAAATATGTTGTGAACCAAACAAGAATTGTTGAAAGAAGAATGATTGTTCCAGCTTTCTTAATGAAAGACCAGCCTCTTTCCCACATTGAACGAAGCACGTTCTTAAGTGTTGGCCAGTGGTAGGCAGGAAGTTCCATAACAAATGGAGCTGGGTCGCCAGCAAACATCTTTGTCTTCTTAAGCATGATACCAGAGACAATAATTGCAGCCATACCAATGAAATATGCACTTGTTGCAACAATTGCAGATCCGCCAAAGATAGCACCAGCAATCATGGCAATGAAAGGAACCTTTGCCCCACATGGAATAAATGTGGTTGTCATAATTGTCATTCTTCTATCTCTTTCGTTCTCAATTGTTCTGGATGCCATAATACCAGGAACACCACAACCAACACCAACAAGCATTGGAATGAAGGACTTTCCAGAAAGACCAAACTTTCTAAAGATTCTATCAAGAACAAATGCAATTCTTGCCATGTATCCGCAAGCTTCAAGGAAAGCAAGCAAGAGGAACAAAACAAGCATCTGTGGAACAAAGCCAAGAACAGCACCAACACCGGCAACAATACCATCATTGATAAGACCAGAAAGCCAATCTGCTGCACCAACAGCTTCAAGCCCAGAGGAAACAAGAACTGGAATGCCAGGAACCCATACTCCATAAGTAGATGTATCTGGGGCGCCATAACTTTCTTTGTATTCTGTATTAAGATACTGCTCAACAGCTGAAACAAGATCCTCTTTTTTCGTGTCTGGGAACTTTTCAACAGCCAAAGTTTCTTCATCTTCAACTTCGTATGTTACAGAAGCGTTTGCAGGTGTGCTCTTTACCAAAGTCTCCAAAGCTGTCCTTGCTGCTTCTTCTGAATAGTCTTCAGATTCAAGGTCAATAGCAGAAGCAATTTCATCTGAACCATATTCATCATTGAAAGCAGAAAGAATCTGATCTGTATCTCCATACTCTTCTGCAGCAGCTTCGTATTGCTTAGATCCAATGCCAAAAAGATGCCATCCATCGCCAAATAGGCCATCGTTTGCCCAGTCAGTTGCCGCAGCACCAACGGTTACCATTGCAATGTAGTAAACCAAGAACATAACAGCAGCAAAAATGGGGAGTCCTAACCATCGGTTTGTGACAACACGGTCAATCTTGTCGGACGTAGATTCCTTTCCAAGATTCTTTTTCTTGTAGCATCCTTTCATGAGAGAAGCAATATAAACATATCTCTCGTTAGTAATGATGCTCTCTGCGTCGTCGTCAAGCTCTTTTTCAGCTGCCTTGATGTCATCCTCTATGTGGGCCAATATTTCAGGCTTGATGTTAAGCTTCTCAAGAACCTTTGAATCTCTTTCAAAAATCTTGATGCAATACCAGCGCTGCTGTTCCTGTGGCATATCGTGAAGTGCTGCCTCCTCAATGTGGGCCAAAGCGTGCTCTACAACACCAGAGAATGTGTGCATTGGAATTGTCTTTGTTCCCTTAGCTGCCTTAATTGCCTCTTCTGCAGCAGCCATAACACCTTCTTCCTTGAGTGCCGATATCTCAACAACCTTACATCCAAGTTCTCTTGAAAGTTCAGGAATATTAATCTTATCCCCATTCTTCCTTACTACGTCCATCATGTTGATAGCTACAACTACTGGAATTCCAAGTTCTGTAAGCTGGGTTGTAAGATAAAGGTTTCTCTCAAGGTTTGTACCATCTACAATATTGAGGATTGCATCCGGGCGCTCTTCAATTAGATAGTTTCTTGCAACAACTTCTTCCAACGTATATGGAGAGAGTGAATAAATACCAGGAAGGTCTGTGATGACTACTCCGTCATGCTTCTTAAGCTTTCCTTCCTTCTTCTCAACTGTAACCCCTGGCCAGTTTCCAACAAATTGATTGGAACCAGTCAAACTGTTAAACAATGTAGTTTTTCCACTGTTTGGGTTTCCTGCTAAAGCAATTCTAATTTCTGACATATTTTCTCCAATTAGATTTAATTCCCTACTCAATCTCAATCATTGTTGCGTCTTCTTTGCGCAATGAAAGCTCATAACCTCTTACAGTAACCTCAATTGGATCTCCAAGAGGGGCAACTTTTCTAACATAAATCTCAACTCCACGAGTGATTCCCATGTCCATAATTCTCTTTTTGACAGCGCCTTCACCATGGAGTTTGACGACCTTAACCGTATCGCCAATTCTAGCTTCTTTCAGTGTCTTCATATTAATAATGCTCCTTATAGCTTTTATTTCTTTTTTTAATACCCAAATCTTTGGACTATAGGCTCAAACCATTATCTTTCCTGCCATTTCTTTACTTATGGCAACGCGAGAATCTTTAACGTTAACAATCAAATTTCCGCTCAATGAGGACACAACAGAAACATTTGCTCCTGCCACAAATCCTAAGTCCTCAAGGTGCCTTTTAACTTCATTATTTCCCCCAACCTTAAGAATTATGTTTTCTTCTCCAGCATTGGCTAATGTAAGTGGCATCATTTTTGCTTCTCCTAACGTTCTCATGAAAGAGTTAGATTAAACTAACCTTCACGAACACCGGCAAGTTTAATAACTCTAACTAATAACGTCAAGATGTTAGCCAAACAATTGATTTTTTTTCTGAAATGAGCGATTTTTATAATCAGAAGGATTTACAACATTTGTAAATCCCCATGGGAGACAAAAGCCATGATGAAAATTAGAAAGGCTTCCGAGGATTATCTTGAAGCAATGCTCATGATGAAAGAAGAGCATGGATATATACGTTCAATTGATATTGCCACATTACTAGGAGTCACAAAACCAAGCGTCAGCTATGCAACAAGACGTCTAAGAGAAAATGGCTACATCACAATGGACTCAGACGGGCTCATCACTCTCACAGAAAAAGGCCTTGAAATTGCAACACGCGTCTACACCAGACACAAAGTCCTCACAAAATTCTTCATGAGCATTGGAGTCTCCAAGGAAACTGCACTGGAAGACGCCTGCAACGTAGAACACGACATAAGCAAGGAAACCTTCAACGCTATTTGTAAGCATTTAGACATCCCAGCAGACGAGAAAATTTACGAGTAATTTTAAGTTCCTTACTGCGGAGTGTGAAGCTTAAACCCTACAGCCATTTGCACGTCATAGTAATCTGAACCAATCACGTTATTGTGGTTCCAATCTCGCACGAACGCCACATTGCAAGAGAAATCCATCCAACTCAAGATAGTCATCTCTATATATCCCGATACTACTAACCTGTATTCCGGCAAGGTAACTCCCTCAGTATAAGTGGGGGAAACATCATAGAAATGTTCTGGGCCCAATTCAACAGTATCATGCTGATTTTCTCTAATTTTTATGCCGTGTTCGCCATGTGCTTTGAAGAGAAGATCAAAGCCAAACTTAAATCCGTCCAGCCTGCTGTAATTACCACCAAGAGCAACAGCAATGGTATCTGGACCATATTTGTAACCAAGATATGATAGATCACTGTTCCCATTATCCCAAAGATTGTTTCCAACAATCAGGTTAGTATTCCAGTAATCATAACTCCCAACTTTGTTTTTTAAATACAGACAAGGCGAAGTATAAACAGCTTCCGCATAGACTGTTGTAATACCTTTGTCCAAAGCAAAACTATACAAAGCATTGACCATAAAACCGTTTGCGTTTGGAGGCATATCAGCCTTTGCTTTTCCATCATCGAGCTCCGCTCGTACTTGTATTTGGTCAAAAATCACGCCAAAGTTTAATTCTAGGCCATCAATTGGTAAAATTTGAAGTTCAAAGCCAAAGAAATTATTCTGGTTTCCTACAGTATAACCATTGGTCCCATGAATCATCAACATTGGGTTAAGAAGTCTCAAATCTGACAAGACATCTGTTCCGTATTGAAGAGATCCTTCGCTAACGGAAAAATTAAACCACTTCCAAGGCGCCATTGAAAATCTATGAATTACAACAATTCTATGCTCCGAATTCAAATCAAAAGTTTCTAAATCAAGTGGATTTTTAGCGTAATTTGAGTTTTTATCAAAAGCGATAATTGAAAAATCATAAGTAAAAGGTAGTTTTGCAATACTTAGTTTTACAAAGTCCTTCCACCAATGATTGTTGCCCAGAATTAAATTCCCAGTCACCCCGTTCCCTGCAGAAAGTTTGTCACGTCCTACAATGAGATTTAGACTCTCTGTACCAATTGACGTATAGGCTTTGCTTGGAAATGAGATTTCAAACTCTGCAATACTACTAAGTCTATTCCAGAAGAATTTGTCGTATTTATAATTAAACTTTCTAAGAGTAAAGTTGAAATCCGTCATTGCGTAGACATTCTTACCAAACCAGAATTCTGCCCCAGAGTTTATAATTGGATACCAATCCTTATATTGGTAAACCCAGTCGTCTATTGGAGTCTCGTCGTTTACGTGGGCAAAGACTTGCGGATTCACTGAAATGCCAAGGTTCATAAAGACATCGGGCTCCCAAGAAAGTATAGCTTGGGGTTCAGTGAGACTCTCTACCAGTGCGTTAAATTGCTGGCGCGCATCTTCATCTAACTTTTCTGATGGAAGTTTTTGCAAGAAGAGAAGCATTTGGCTACCGGTGATGGGTGCCGTTGGCGTAGGAATTGAAGTTCCCAAAATACGCGAAAACGCTTTCATTTGCTGAAATTGTACGCTTTCCTCAGAATAAGTCTCCTGCCATGAGAACAAGCAGGAGACTGTTACAATCAATAACAATAAAGAAAATAAAAACTTTTTCATCGTGTTAAAAAATATCAGAAGAGATTCTTCCAATCAACTTCCATTACAGAGACTGAAGCACCAATTGTTGCACTAAAGGCTTGTGTACTATGGGTTAAATCTCTTGCATAACCAAGTTTTGCCAAGCCCTGAAGTCCTGCCTGGATGTTATAAGAAGCGCCAAGCTCAAGCTTTAAGGTTGTTGTGACTGGGTCTGACAATTTCATTGTATGAAGTCCTTGGCTTATGTAGTAATCACTATCGCCATACTTACTTTCAATGGTATAGGAACCGCGCTTGATAAGCTCTGCAGATGCCCATGCCTTGATTGGAGAAGCTTCATATTCAACATAGACTCTGTGAACCAAAGTGTCTGGGCCGTACTTAAAACCTAGATAGAAAGCATTCTGATCAAAACAATAGCCTGCTCCCGTTAAACTAATAAACTGATAAGGACTTGTGAATTTTCCAGCATTCTTGTCTCTGTTGTACATGAACGTTGAACAATAGTAGAACTCATAACCAACATTAAGACCTGTTTTCTTGAAATTCTCTTCCACAATAGCGTAGTCACTGTAATCAAACTTTGAAGACTTAGCTTCTTCTCCGTCAAGGATGTGGTATTCAACACCAGCGGTGAAACCCATTGCTTGAGGCTTTCCGCTCCAACCATTTTTACCAAGTTCATGTGGAAGGTCAAAGTCGTCCATTGTGAAGGTTCCAAAGACTCTAACTGGCCCAATAGAAGCTTCAAGTGCAACGTTTAACATAACATTGGAATAATTGTCTTGGTAGTTATCGTGCCAAAGACCAAATGGAGTGAAGTCCAAAAGACTTGGCTCTTTGCCATAAACGTTGTTCAACTCTGCTATTACAATTCTTAAATTGTTGTTTGAGAAAGAGAACCTATGAGAGAAGGTCGTTTGTGGGCCATCTTCCAAATCTGTTTCATAATTAAGGAAATACTTATAAGCAATTCCAATGAAGGAATACTCAAACTTCCAGTCGCCTGCAAAAGCTGTGTTATAAGAAGCATAGAAATTATCCAAGAAAGGCTGAGAATCAGAAAGAGCCATATCATAAGTAGATGGGCCCCACTTGATTTGTCTACGTCCAACAGAAAGGTAAATGCTTTGGTCTGTTGAGGTATAATCTACATATCCAACTCTTGGGAAATTAAGGTCAATCATAGCTCCAACAAAAGGAATATTTGTCAAAATCTTGCCATCATCCTTAAAGTGCTGGAAGGTGTCCTGTCTAATGTCCAGAATAAAGACCATGTCAACCTTATCCGTATCAACGGTCATTCCAATATCCAAAAATCCTGGCTTCTCAAAAGCTCTAAGCCAGTAATCTTGCTTGGTTTCCCACCAGTCAGCATTAACAAGACCCACGCTATTCTTCCAATTAAGAGAGCCAGTGTCTGCATCAATTCCTGCAGGTGCATTATCAAATGTGAAGTACGGCTTCACATTAAGAACAAAATTCACTGCTCCAGCCCAAACGCTAAAAACGCATAGAAGAGCAACCAATACCAATAAAACTTTTTTCATTCTTTTCTCCCTTTATTTGTATTTTGTTTTATATCCCAAGTGTAAACCCCAACGTCAACTGAAAATCAGTCTCTGCTGGAGATTTTTCCTTTGTGCTTTTTGTATAATTATATCTCCCAATCCAATCCAATTCACCATCAAATGATACCTTTGGCCAGCTGAAAAGTCCATCTAAATTAGCACTGGCCTCAAGACCAACAACGGCAAAGTTCTTAACCTTATCTCCGTAAGGAGTATCTCCAGAAAGATTTGCATCATCTTTATTGTTTCCATCTTTGTTGTGACTATGGAAAATATTGACCTCGCCTTTTTGCGCAATACGGCCAAAAGCACTGACTTTCCAGTTGTTTATGCTACTATAGGTGGCTCTTATTTCTAACATTCTCACATCTCCACCGTATGGAAAACCTATGTAATCAAAGAAAGGAATGTGATAAACAGGAGCTTCCATTGCTACATACCTAGAGGACCGAATAAAATCTATGCCATCTCTTCTGTAAAGTAATGGACTTGTCTTTGTGTACTCGCCATATACAGTTAAACTTCCATTGTCAAAGCTATGAGAATAAGAAAGACCGGCCACAAAACCATAAGAACTACTTTGAGAGTCATCCTCATGTGGCGCTCTTGCCTGATCCAAAGCAAATTGACCATAAACTTCTAACCCGGGAACAACTACAACATTTAAGTCCGCATACGCCAAGGCGTTAAACATACCCCTGTTGTTTAAATTGTGATATATGAAGCTTGGATTCAAGAAGTAAAAATCAATCACTTTATACTTGTACATGACATTCTCACTTATGGTAAAAGAAACCCTATCAAAGGCTCTGAATTGCAAGGTATGAATCATGTAAATTCGGCCTTCCGTAGTGGGATCTTCATGAGAACTGACAAGCGTATCAAAGAACATTAGAACAAAATCGTACTTAAAATTCTTGCTAAAGAAGGAAAGTCTTGCGTAATCACTAAACGTGTGGTCATCAACCAAAAGATTTCCAAAATTAGCATTTCCAAGGCTTAACTTATCCCTGTTAACGGAGAAGTTCCACGTCTCGCCTCCAAAGGAAAAGACAGCCCGTCTTGGCCATATAAAGGAGAAATGTATGGTGTCAGTAAAGAAATTGGACATCAAACCCTTAGAAAACTGGTAAGATTTACTAATGTAATACATTTTAATTCCGTTCATATCATAAGAACCAATGTATCCATCTTTTGAGAGTTTTCCACTTTCAGTTGTGCTACTGTACTGGGTATATTCATCATACTTATCTGCACGTCTGAACTTGTAGTGAATATCGCTTGTAGTATAAAAATTATCGTTACAAGTAAATTCAAAGAACAGTCTCATAAGGGACTTTCTTTCATCAAAGCCCCGCTCCCAATCTGTTTCAGTTATGAAATCTTCAGTATTGCTATGAGCATAGCCTTCAAGGGCAAAATCCATTCCAACGGTCACCCCCAAGTTTTCGCCAAAATTCCATTTAACTCCCTTATCTAACTCTGTTTCAATCTTATTGTATAGCTTTAAGCTGTAGCCCTGTAAGCTTGATTTATCCACTTGGGAAAGAATTTGTCTTGCCTCTGCTTCAGACCAAGGTCTATTTGTAGAAGGTCTAACAAAACCACAGGCAGCATACAAATTATCCATATCATCATAAATGCTAGAACCCAATTCATAGATAATAGCATTGTTTGAATAAGCAAAAGCAAATATCCCAAGCAAAAGTACAGCCAATAAAACAACTATTTTTTTCATACTAATTTTCATACCCCAACAAAAGTAGACCACACAAACCCAAAGAATTCAAGAAAAAGCATTAAAATAATCAATTTGCTCATCCAATTATGATATTTTAATAATTCACTGCGCAAATCAACAAATCTTAAAAAGCCCTTGAACATATATATTCGGTCACCATATTTATTCTCTTGTTTACGGGTTTATCAATTATGGGGTATACTGTCCTTTAGCAAGAGGGGGTTGAGTTATGCGCTTAAAACCCTCAAAAGGAGTTTATTTAATGAGAAAAACTATTTTTATCAGTTTGCTATGCATTCTATGCTCAGCATGCCTTTTTGCTTATACAAACGAGCAACGAATTATTTCTGTAGACTCTCCAGCCTACAAAGCAATGGAAACTTTATATATTTTGGCAGGGAAAAACCTGCCTTCTTCTGCTGGTCCTTGGAGTGAAAATGAAATGTCCCTCATGCTTCAGCGCATTGACCGCAACAGCCTCAATGATACAGCAAAAGACTACTACGATTATGTAGAAAGCCTCATCACTACAACGCCCAAACTCCAGTATAATGACAACTTCGCAATGCAATTTGGCCTTGGAGTAAACCTTGAAGGTTACCTTCATACAGACACGGACCACTTTGTAGATGAAGAGGATTGGTTCCACGGCTTCACTTCTCGTAAACCTTTATTAAAGTTTAACTTTGAGACTTGGCCAGCAAACAATTTCTATGGTTACTTTGAACTTACTGTACAACACAACTATGGTTATGATGTTGGAACAGATAAGAACCTTCTTTATAAAAATAAATTCAATTTCAACGTACCTATTGTAAATGCTTTATTATTTTCAATGCCCTCAAATGATGATTTCTTTGCAGATTTTGACTGGACTGTACCATATAAGGCAATTGTTTCTGTTGGTGGAAACCATTGGAATATAGTTGCAGGAAGAGACAAACTTTCTTGGGGAAACGGTGAAACAGGAAACCTTATGCTTTCAGATTCTTTCCCAAAACAAACCTTTGCAAAGTTTAGTACCTATTTCAATACTTTTAAATATTCCCTTTTGTTCTCAATCTACCCAGGAGTAGATTCCCAGGAATCACAATATCAGAGCTTGGAAGGTTATAAGGCTTTGGTTGCACACAGACTCGAGTTTAATCTCTTCAATAACAAAGTTGGTCTTGTAATCAACGAAGCCTGCATGTTCTGGTCTTCTAAAGCAAAAGATAACTTTAGCCTCTGGCAAATCAATCCTTTTGGCTTCATGCACAACGAATACGTTGCAGGAAATGGAAACTCTATTCTTGTTTTTGAAGCAAACTATACTCCAATCAATGGAGTAAACATCTATGGACAGTTTGCTATTGATGAGTTCTCCGGCCCTGGTGAAGGGAGAACAAACCCAGCAGCCTTTGGAGTACTGGCTGGTGTGAAGGGCGCTTTGACCCTTGGACAAGGAATTCTCTATGGTAGCTTTGAATTCGCAAAGACAGATCCTTTCTTGTACATAAGAGGGCTGCATTATTCCGATAACAAAGAAGATTATAAAGGCTATGGCTTTAACGCCCCATTAAGAACCATCTCCTGTGACAGAATCACAATACAAAACAAGTTTGTGACTTATACATATGGCAATGATGTGATTATTTTTGACGGCAAGATTAACTATGAGTTGCCGGGCAAGTTCACCGTTGGTTTTGAGGCAATGTTCATGAAACATGGTTCAATGAATGTTAACAGCTACTGGGGAATGTATCGTAAAGAATATGATGATGCTCCAGATGTCAGCACTCCAACTAAATTTGATCCATTTGACCCTAAAGATTATGATACAACAACTAAAAAGGTCATTCAGAAACATGCAGTTGAGACTTCAACAATTCTTTCTCTTAGCGCAGAATACAACATTCTTTCTTGCCTCAGCGTGTACACCTACACAGATCTTTTAATTGTAAAGAATGTCAACAACGTTGATGGCGTTAACGGCACAGATCTTCAGGTTACACTTGGGGTTTCTTATACTTTATAGTGTGAAAAGAAAAATCTATATGGATTAAATGTGCATTACCATATAAGCTAGGAGCAACACAGCCCCTAGCTTATTTTTTTGGAGTTAAAAATGGAAAGTGCCTTTCAGAGGTCTGAGTCAAATCTAACACTTGCCCTTCTCACTATGTCCGGAGGATTGCAAGATGCCTACACTTACATTAATCGTGGGGGCGTTCTCGCAAATGCTCAAACAGGTAATATTGTTAGAATGAGCATGCATTTGCTAGAAAAAGATTTTGTTGGCTTTTTGGCCTTTTTGTTCCCAGTTGCCTCTTTTGCTCTTGGAGTTTTTGTCTCTGAAGAAGTTAGAGTACGAACCCAAAATAAAACAAAGCTCCATTGGCGCGAATATGTTGTAATCCTTGAGATTATAGGCCTTTTTATTTCTGCTTTCATTCCACATGAGTTAGATGCTCTTGCAAATGCCTTAGTTTCTTTTGTTTGTGCCATGCAGGTTCAAGCATTCAAAAAGGTTCATGGCTTTGCGTATGCCAGTACAATGTGTATAGGAAATCTGAGAAGTGGAACTGAAGCCTTTCATGAATATCTAGTAAAAAAAGACAAACTCTTTCTCAAAAAGTCTGGAGAATATTTTGGACTAATTACAATTTTTGCAATTGGAGCCGCAATTGGCGTTTTAACTGCCCACAATTTTGGCTCCTATGGCATCTTAGTTTCTTGTCCCCTTCTTTTTGGAGCCTTTATCTCTATGTATAAATCATCATTTGTTAAATCGTAATTTGACAAATCATGATTTAACAATTACAAAGTTAAAACCTAGAGCCAAAAATTTTTAGCAAAAATTCGTCTACTCGCTCTGGCCAATCTTGAATTTCTGGGACAACTGGACGAGTGGCATCCATTACCTCTTGAGAGCCTAAAGAGAGACCGTGACAGCCTTTTTCGTATACTTTAAGACCAAACAGGACATTGTTTTGTCTTAAGGCATCTGCATACATCAAAGAGTTCTCATACGGAACAGCTTGGTCTTCTTTTGTGGTCCAAATAAAGGTTGGTGGGGTTTTGGAGTTCACATGTTTTTCTAGAGATACCTTATCTAAAAGAGATTTGTCCTCTCCAATGAGAAGATGAATTGAACCCTCGTGAGCGTACACTCCAGAAGTTATTACAGGATAACAAAGCACCACGGCATTTGGCTTTGCGTTTTCACCATATTCCTGCCAATAGTCACCAATACTTGCAGCCAAGTGCCCTCCTGCGGAAAATCCCATAATAGCAATTTTATTAGGATTTGTATTGAGTTCATCAGAATGAAAACGCACATATTTTATTGCTTCTGCAAGTTCAATTTGCGGAATTGGATACAAAGTTTCATACTGCTTAAACGGACTGTACTCAGACTTGGAAATCTTGTTCGTAGTATAAAAAAGAACTCCACAGTTGTATCCCATAGCATTAAATCTAATTGCTACTGCCTCTGCTTCTCTATCTGAACAATGCCTATATGCACCCCCTGGACAAATTAGAATAAAAGCTCTGCGTCTATTGATATCTATTGCTTCATAATTAGAGAGAACGTAAGTCCTTAAGACAGCATTTGCAATTTTAATATCTTTATAAATCATTTAACACTAAACCTACTTTCTTCTGGAGCATGAAGAATTCCCTTAGAATCTTTCATTGTTGTCCATAAAGCACTATTGATATGGGGGCCAAAAGAACAAGAACAAAAACATACTGCTGACCACACTCCCGGCTTTCCGCTTGGATGCCAAGGTCGTGCAAGATAGACACTGCTGGGCAAAACGGAGGCAGAACAAGTTAATTTACAATTGTTAAAGACCAAACCAACATCTTGGCTAGCCATTGTTGAAGGAGCGGTAACATAACCGGCCCCAAGCGATTCAATAACACAATTTTCAAAAATGGTGTTTGATCTGCCAAAGATAAAATCAACATGTCCCTTGATTGTACAATTAGAAAAAAGTCCATTTGTACCATCTGTAAACAAAGTGTCCTGCCATCCTAAGAGAGTGGAATTTTCAAAGGAAACATTATCTGCTCCGGGAGTAATAAAAACAGCAACTGCCTGAAGGCCCATCATAGTTGACGGATTCTCATCTCTTATTGCTCTTGCTTTCCAATAATCAAAAGAGTTTTCAACAACAATGTTCACAAACGAAACATTTGAACCTTCAATAGTCAGTGTTGCACTATCCCCTGTTCCAAAGCCAACAGCCATCCCATTGTGATCAGCCCAAGCAATACGGCTTCCATTTCCAATGATGGTTACATTGTTTCTTTTAATGAAAACCTTTTGGCAAAAGGTCGCATGAGATGGCAAATGAACAACCAAGGACTCGTAAGAATCCTCAGAGTTGAAAATATCATTGAGATTATCGGTTTCTTTTGCAAAGATGGTCACTATCTGAGATCCTCTGTTTTAATCCAGTCTTGGTCATCATAGGCTCTGTTTTCTCCACACATTGCCCAAATAAAAGTATAGTTGGAAGTTCCGCAACCGGAGTGAATTGACCATGAAGGATTTATAACAGCTTCTTCATTATGCATTACAATGTGACGAGTCTCGTTTGGCTCTCCCATGAAATGGAAAACAACATTGTCTTTTGGGACATCAAAGTAGAAGTAAACTTCCATTCTTCTTTCATGAGTATGAACTGGCATTGTATTCCACACAGAGCCTTCTTCTAGATGGGTAAGTCCCATTGAAAGTTGGCAAGTATCAAGGACATCGGGATGGATGTATTGGTTTATAGTTCTCTCATTGGATGTGGACTGTGCCCCAAGATGCTTATGAATGGCAATCTCGTATGGGATATGCTTGGAAGGTTTTGGTGTGTGGGCTGGAGTTGTTACTATGTAGAACTTTGCTGGATTAGTGGCCTCTAGTGACTCAAATTCAACTTTTTTAGTACCCATTGAAAGATATAGGCCATCAAAATGATTCATCTTGTATTCTACACCGTCTGCATAAATCTTTCCTGGACCACCTATATTAATGGTACCAAGCTCTCTGCGTTCTAGAAGATATGTCACGCCAAAATTTTTCCATGGGTCGATATTTTTCTCAAGATTAACCTTTTGAGAAACTGGCATTGCTCCCATTGTAACTATGCGGTCTACATGAGAGTAAACGGCACTGACATCGTCTTCTTTAAAAATTCCTGTGATGAGAAACTCATCTCTGAGTTCCTGTGTATTCATTCTCTTAAAAGGTTCTTTTCCTGTTGAATATCTAATATCCATTGCATCCTCCATAAATAAGTAAGCGAGTTTTAAAATGCTATCTAAATTGTACCATAAAGCCCCTATTTATGCTATTATGAAAAAGTAATACAACTTCTATTAGGAGGGCAAAATGACATATTTAGAAAAGAACTTTTCTCTTGAAGGAAAACTCGCTTGGGTAACTGGAGCAACCTACGGAATTGGCTTTGCTATTGCCTCTGCTTATGCAAAGGCCGGTGCCAAGATTGCGTTCAATGCAAGACACCAAGACGGAATTGATAAAGCACTAGAAGAATACAAGAAAGCCGGAGTTAAAGAAGTCAAAGGCTATGTGTGCGATGTAACAGATGAAGCTCAAGTTCTTGCAACAAGAGACCAAATAGAGAAAGATTTTGGCCAGACTGTAGATATTCTTGTCAACAACGCAGGAATCATCAAAAGAATCCCTATGACGGAAATGTCCGTAGAGGAATTCAGACAGGTAATAGACATAGATCTCACTGCAGCTTTCATTGTCTCAAAAGCCGTCATCCCAGCAATGATTCAAAAAGGCGGTGGAAAAATCATAAACATTTGCTCAATGATGAGTGAACTTGGCCGTGAAACAGTTAGTGCTTATGCTGCAGCCAAAGGCGGACTTAAAATGCTCACAAGAAATATTTGTTCCGAATATGGAAAGTACAATATTCAGTGTAATGGCATTGGGCCAGGCTATATTGCCACCCCGCAAACAGCACCTCTTCGCGAGCGTCAGGCCGATGGTTCAAGACATCCATTTGATAGCTTTATTGTTGCAAAAACTCCAGCAGAGCGTTGGGGCGAGACTCAAGACCTAGAAGGTCCTGCTTTGTTCCTAGCTTCGCACGCATCTGACTTTGTTAATGGACATATCCTTTATGTGGATGGCGGAATTTTGGCTTATATTGGGAAACAACCGTAAGGAAAAACGCCTTAATTGAAACTAGCGCGAATAGTTTCAATTAAGTCCTTTTTCGGAGGGAAGAGGACTGTTTTAGCGCGAATAGCTCCAAGCACAGCTCTTATTTAGTTTAACAAGGACTAGCCTTGCATGAAACTAGCGCGAATAGTTTCAATTAAGTCCTTTTTCGGAGGGAAGAGGACTGTTTTAGCGCGAATAGCTCCAAGCACAGCTCTTATTTAGTTTAACAAGGACTAGCCTTGCATGAAACTAGCGCGAATAGTTTCAATTAAGTCCTTTTTCGGAGGGAAGAGGACTGTTTTAGCGCGAATAGCTCCAAGCACAGCTCTTATTTAGTTTAACAAGGACTAGCCTTGCATGAAACTAGCGCGAATAGTTTCAATTAAGTCCTTTTTCGGAGGGAAGAGGACTTATTTTATAACCTTCTCTGTTTCGCCATCAAACAGGTAAACGCTGTCCAACGGGATAGAGAAGGTTAATTCACTGTCCATCTCAGGAGTATCGTGTGGATCAACCTTTAATATAGCCTTATTGTCTTGAATATCAACGTAGACATTGGTGTTATCTCCCAAAAGTTCTGTAAGTTCAACAGAACAATTAATATGATAAGCGTTTTCCTTGGAACCCAAAACAATAGCCTCTGGACGGAACCCAAAGAAAATTTCCTTGCCTTCATAGTAAAAGAGAACATCGTTTGGTAGTTTTTCAGACAAATTAATATCATTGTTTCCAATTTGAACATAACCATCCTTAACAGTAGCTTTAATAAAGTTCATAGGAGGTTCGCCAATAAATCCAGCAACAAAAACATTCACAGGATTGAAGTACAATTCGTAAGGAGTACCAACTTGTTGAATGTAACCCTCTTTCATAACAACTATTCTATCCGCCATTGTCATAGCCTCTGTTTGGTCATGAGTAACATAAATAGTAGTAGCCTGCGTGTTTCTATGAATTTGAGTGATTTCAGAACGCATAGTAACACGTTGTTTTGCGTCTAAGTTAGAAAGAGGTTCATCCATCAAGAAAATTCCAACTTTTCTGATAATTGCACGACCTACAGCAACACGCTGACGCTGACCACCGGAAAGAGCTTTTGGAAGTCTATCCAAATACTCTGTAAGACCCAGAATTTTAGCTACGTTTTGGACCTTTTCTTCAATAACATCTTCATCAACACCTTGTAGCGTAAGACCAAAGGCCAAGTTATCATAAACAGTCATTTGCGGATATAGAGCATAACTTTGGAAAACCATAGCAATTCCCCTATCTCTCGGACTCTTTTCATTAGCACGAACTCCGTCAATAAGGAAGTCCCCCTTGCTAATTTCCTCAAGTCCTGCAATCATGCGCAAAGTAGTGGACTTGCCACACCCGGAAGGACCAACGAATACAATAAATTCGCCCTTCTCTATTTCCAAGTTAAAATCATGAACAGCATGAAAACCATTAGGGTAAATCTTATTTATGTCCTTTAATGTTAAATATGGCATGAAAGATCCTCCTTCCTTTTTGCATCCAAGACTATTTTCTTGGCAAGTCTCTTCAAACTAATGAAAAGCATGTCAAAACCCAAATAAATGAGGCCAAAAGAAATTGGCTCAACACCAAATGGAACAGTATCAACTTGTCCTGTAATAGCCAAAATTACAGTATTAATTAAATTGTAAGCCTTTGCCACAAAAAGCATTAAAACAAAAGCATACACAACATTAAAAACAAGACTCTTGTAACCTTTTTTAGGAAACATCATCCACTTGTCATTTGAACCCTCAGTTTCCGCATAAAACCTAAAAATATTGTTAACAAGAATATCGGTTACAAAACCCAGAGCAATAGACGTCACCACAAATAAATCTAACTGACTTGAAATGTAAAGCCCAAGACCCCACATGAAAAAATAGCAAACCATGCCTCCAAACCAAAACTTCACAAATACTGCCTTCACAGGACCTGGAATATGCAGTTTAGACTTGGTTTTATACTTAGATAACTCCTCTCTGCTATATTCTGGTGTATTATCTTTGGAAGCTGCGACTAAGTCTTCAACCGCTTTGGTTTTCAAGGTATATGAGTTAATATCTTCTTGGAAATTCTTTTTCTTGGACACCTAAAAGCCACCTACAATCTTCCTACTCCTCATCAATATCAATAGCCTGCATGTTGCCATAACCATCAACATCAATAGAAGTATTAATCTTCTTCAAAAGCTTGCTGTACACCGGCATGAGAGCGGTCAACAAACAAGAAATGCCAAGAAAAATAATATGGTTTTTCAACACCTTCGCAGCCTTTGCAATATAAGCAGTAGAAGTCGTTACCTGAATTGGACTTACTTCCCTATACACAGCCCTAAAAATCAAAGATCTATAATGGATGTCACAGTAAATAACAATGCCAACCATAACAGCCATCAAAACTATCATAGCAATATTTGGCTTTTTTCTTCGCGGGAAGGAATTCATATAGCACACGAGGGCCAAAATTGAAAACAACATGGTACAGAACCCACTAAGCCCCATTCCGGGCCCTTGAATCTTTGCCGTAGTATTTGAAATAGAAGTCAGATTCAACGAATAATAGACAAACGTCAGTACAAAAGCTAGAAAACCAATCTTTTGAGGATTGCGCTTAATCTTTACAACCAGCTTTCTGATATGTTCCTTAAATCCTTTTCTCTCTGCCATATCAGTTTTCCCCCTTGATAGCCATTGTGGTCTGCTTATCAAAAAAATGCATCTTGTCAAAGGAGACTCTCACTTCATCGCCAGCCTTATAATTACACCAGCCTCTAAGCTTTCCAGTAATCCTGTCATGCAAATCTCCAGCAGTCCCCACATTTCCATGCACCAAGGTATTCATTCCCAAGTTCTCATTCATGGAAACTTTAACTGGCACATCATCACCATGAGTCACGTTCTCTGGACGCACACCAAGCACAATCTCCTTGCCATCGTAACTAGACAAGAGAGCTCTTTGCTCTTCCTTTAGCCCGATATTAAAACCCTTCCCCTCAAGATGAGAGCCCACAACTTTCACATCATAAAGATTCATTGGAGGCAGGCCAATAAAACTTGCAACAAATAAGTTTGCAGGATTGTCATATAGTTCCAAAGGCGTTCCAATTTGCTGAACATGTCCCATAGACATACAAACAATTCTGTCTGCTAAAGTCAAAGCCTCAGTCTGGTCATGGGTTACATAAAGCATTGTAGCCTTTAATCGCTTATGAAGCAGTAGAATTTCTCGTCTTGTAGACCCTCTGAGCTTTGCATCCAAGTTAGAAAGAGGTTCATCAAATAAGAAAACCTTTGGGGTTCTTACAATAGCTCTTCCCATTGCAACTCTCTGTCTCTGTCCACCGGACAACTGTGCAGGCTTCTTGTTTAGCTGCGTTGTAAGATTAAGAATTTCAGCAGCAGCAAGAACTTTCTTATGAATAACATTAGGATTTTCTTTTCTCAAAGTTAAAGAAAAAGCCATGTTTTCATAAACGGTCATATGACCATAAAGAGCATAGTTTTGGAAAACCATTGCCATGTCTCGGTCTTTTGCGGGAGCCCTTGTGATATCTTTTCCATCCAACAAAAGATGCCCATCAGTAATATCTTCAAGCCCTGCAACCATACGCAAAGTTGTAGATTTTCCACAACCAGAAGGACCAACAAGAACTATTAATTCTCCATCCTTGACGTCAAGGTTGAAATCAAAGACCGCTTGAACATTGTTGTCATAAACCTTATCTAAATGTTGTAAACTCAACTGTGCCATCAGTCTCTCCTAACCTCTTCTCCCAAAGTTGAAAGATAAGCTTCTAATCTACTACTCCTAACAAGGCCAACTACAGCAGAAGATAAACAGCAAACACCAGAAAGACACAAGTATATGATACACCTAACAAATTGTGCCGTTTCCATTACAATCTTTTCCTGCTTAGCTATAGTTACTACGGCAGCATGAGCTCTAGCAGGTATGATAAAAATTCTTACGAATTGAAGTATTCCAATAACAATAAGAAGATAGCTATATTTTTTATTATAAGTTTTAACCCCTTCAGACGATAAAAACACAGCTAACATAAACATCAGGTTGTATATTACAGAACCTCCAACTAGAATATTGTAGTAGTAGGTACTGACATCGGACTTATATATGCTGACAAAATAAAAGACATCAAATAGGATTGCAAGTATGGCTAAGTTTGAAGATAACTTGTTCTTCGTGTAGCGCATTCGGTCAACTTTTATCAGTTCCTGCTCTGTCATGCCTGCACCTCCTTTTGTTCGGCTTTCATGAGATTAACCTTCCAAATAACGTTGTAAATAAGAAGTCCAACAGCCACAATGCAAAGTCCAAAAATTACATAATGAATATCAAACCAGAAGGTTGATTCCGTATAAGTTTTTTTCCAAAGTTTTGCAAATTTAGCAAGTGCTTCAAAATCAACAGCCAACCATTGAGCTTTAAAAACTTCAATTTGTAGGTGTCCCCAAAAACACACAAAAAGAGTGATGAGAGAATACACAGCAGTTGAAATGTAATTTGCAATATAATATTTTCTGCGATTTGCGGTTTGAGTCACAAAAAGGAGACACGCAGCAAGTACCATGACTATAGCAGAAACCAAAAAACTCTTGTTAAAACTTTGCATGTTATAGTAAACAATTGACCCCGGAACCTGTGTTTTTTCAGGATGATTAGGATCTGTCATAGTTGCATAAAGACTGTCATACAAATCTGTCATAATTCCAAGAGAATATATGAAAACAACTACGCCCATGGCCAATGCAAAATAACAGACAATTTTTTGAAAAAGCATCTGCTTCTTGTACATATCAACTCCTTTCCTAGAGGTTTCGCAAGTATGTAAAACCTCCATTAACAAAAGCCTATGCAGAGAGCAAAAAGCCCTCTGCACAGGAATCAAAATAACTACTTGCTAATTGCCTTGTAGTAATCAAGAGCACGATCCCATGCTAATGACTTGAGCATTGTATACTGCTCCCCGCCCCAAACTTCCTTGACTGTCTTTGCTGTCTCTGCAGCAGAAGAACAACCATCAAGAGTGTAGCCTTTACAAATTTGGTCAACAAGGATACTTACCTTACCCTTTGATGTTCCAAACTTAGAAGTAAGCTCTGTGTATGTATTCAAAGTATTATTTTCAACACTTGTGCTTGGGAGAGTTGTAGGAACTGAGGTATACCACATGTTATCTTCAACTGCGAGCTCAGGATGTTTAATTGTACCAAGAGCAATAGCTGTTGAAATCTTTGCGGCTCCTTCCTTACCAACCTCGTGTGTGCACTGATACTCAAATGCCTGGCTCTTTACAAATGAAAGAGTTGAACCAAGATAGTAACGAGCAAAGTTGGTGTAGTTGCCCTTTGCAAGTTCCCAAAGTTTCTCATAGGTATAATCAGAAATTACAGGCATCTCTTTACCGTTGAAGTTGAACGTCACATAGCTACCATCAGCATTAGTTTTGATGAAATCATCTGGACCATAGCTCATGAGAATCTGTCCTCTTTCACTAAAGGCAAGGTCAATGAGAGCAAGAGCGGCATAAAGCTTGTTCTGATCATTACCAACACCAGCCTTGGAAATTGCCCAGGCATCTGTCTTAACTGAACGCCAAGATTCTGTGAATCTAATATAAACACCGTCAGCATTTGTTCCATCATACCAGCGAGCAATTGGAACCATAACAGCCATGTACTTCTCGCCTTCCTGAAGTTTTGTTGCATTTAGGATTGTCTGTGTTTGGTTATAGTCATAGCTCATGAAGCCAAGATCATTCTCAAGCATTGTTTCTGATTTTTCGCTTGAAGAATCAATGTAAGATTTAGAAATAAGTCCTTCCTGTGCAAGAGCATTCATTCTTTCCATTGCAAGATATGTTGCCTCATCCTGACGAGCATCTTTGAGGGAACCGTCAGCATCAAAGTACAAGAATTCCTGTCTTGATTCGAGACCACGGACACCAAAGAGAACACCAGCAAAACGATAGAGGTCAACTCTTCTTTGAGTATTTGCATCTTCACGAGAGAACAATCCTTGAATTGTATCTGTACCGTTGAGGGTGTATGCATTAGCTACTACACAACGAAGCAAAGCAACTAGTTCATCTGCATCCCATGCTGCATTCTGACCAATGAAAAGATTAGATCTTGTTGTTCCATAATAGCCTGCATATGCTTCATCAATATATTTTCTAAGCATATTAACTGCTTTTACGCCATCAACAGAACCAGAAGCAAGAGCCTCATTCATTTTTGCAACAATGTTTCCTGCCTTGTCATAATTTTTTGTAAGATAAATAACCTTTGTGCCATCTGCGCTTACGGCATCAACCTTAACGCTACCACTTGTTGGCATATATGGTTCATAAACAGCAGCAGCAAGAGTTCCACACTTTTCTGCTGTAAACTCACCTTCTCCATCAAGAAGCTTAACAACCCAGTCAGTTCTCATAAGAGGCATTCTTTCAATATCGTTTACACCATCAAAGTAAGGAGCAAAATAAATTGCACCAGTTGATGTGTCACCAATAATTGAGAGGCGAACAATTGGGTTTTCTTCAAGATAAGCCTTGAAATTTGGCATCATATCAAGATATTCAGCAATGTTAACAAAACTTCCACTTACACCAAGTTCATTAAGACCTGTTGCGTTTCCAGAAACCATGTCAACTTCAGAAAGACGTTCTTTCCAGTACTCAAGTTCCTTTGTTGCGCTATTGCCTTGATACTTGTCCTCAAACTTAACACCAAGAATATTCTGAACCTCAACCCAAGTTGGTTTGAGATCTCCTGCATGATAAGTCTTTCCTGCAAGCTCTAACCCTTCGCCTACAGTATCTGCATCATAGAAAAGCCCTGTCTTTTTACTGTTGTATCCTGTTGCCATTCTAAGAACGGTTCCAGCTTCAAAAGTAAGTACTGCAGTTTCAGTTTTTTCTGCTTGCTGTGTTTCAGCAGGAGTTTCCTTCACCGCAATCTCTCCAGATCCTCCTGCAAATACAGTAGAAACAGAAAGAAGAGCAATCAACAACATCAAAAATGCTTTTTTCATTTTTTCCTCCGTTTTCTCGTCCTTCAACTGAAGGACCATTTGTATTTCTTAAAGAACTTATTCTTTAACTCCACCCATATTTACACCCTTTGCAAAGTATTTCTGAATGAAGGGATAAATAATTAAAATTGGAACAATTGAGCAGACAATCAGAGCATAAATTACAGAATCTGAAGCAAATACTTCATCCCATCCTGCCATGGCTTCAGAGTCTGTATACTCCTCCAACTTAAGTCTTATGAAAACCATAAGAGGATGCTCATAAGAATTAGAAATCATTTGTCTTGCCCAAAAGTACCCATTCCAACGAGAAATACCAAAGAAAAGCGCAACCGTTGCAATGGTTGATTTACTCATTGGAATATAAACTTTTGTAAGAACTTGAAACTCGGTAGCTCCATCAACTATGGCAGCCTCTTCAATTTCTGATGGAACATTTTCAAAGGCGTTACGTAAAAGAATGATATTCATGGCAGCCATTCCCATTGCAATGATAACTAGCCACTTATCATCCGTAATCCCAACCCCATTAAAAACAGCCTTTGTGTTTAGATAGTTCAAATACTGTGGAACAATTCCAGCAGAGAACCACATTGTAAAGACCAAGAAGAAATTGAAGAATTTTCTAAATAGAAGTCTTCTTTTAGAAAGAGCATAGGCACCAAGAATAGAATAACCTAAGGCCCAAATTGTTCCGTACAAAGTTATAAACAAAGTATTTGAATAAGCATTCCAAAACATGTTGTCAGTAAACATATTCTTGAAAGCTTCAAATTGAACATCTTTAGGAAAAAGTAAAACCTGTGAGTATTCAACCGCTTTTCTTCCACTGATAGAAGAAGAAATTGCATATACAAATGGGTAAAGACAGCTTAAAGCAAACATTGTCAGGAGAGTGTAGCTGATAATCTTAAAAATAAGCTCTGTAGTTTCAAGCCTTCTTTTCATAACACACCTCCTTAATAAAGTGAAACATTAGAAGCCTTTCTAGCTATAGTGTTTGCACCAATAACCAAAAGCATTCCAACCACGTTGTTCATCATCTCTGCCGCAGATGCAATTCCTTTTTCAGCCCCAGCAAGGCCGTATCTTTGAGCAAAAGTGGAAATGACATCTGCAGTAACATAAGTATTGGCGTTGTAAAGAAGAAGAACCTTCTCATATCCAATACTCAAAAGAGAACCTATTCTTGTAATCAACATAATTACGATTGTTGAAAGAATACTTGGGAGAATGACATATCTCATTTGAGCCATTTTGCCGGCACCATCAATTTGAGCAGCTTCATAACTAGTTGGTGAAATTGCAATGATAGCAGCAAAGAAGACAATACTGCCATAGCCTGCTCCTTCCCATACACCACTTATTTGATAAATACTTCTAAAATATTTTGGGTCATTAAGAAGCCCAGCATAAGCAGCATCATGCGAAAGAAAGCCTAATTTCTCTAAAAGTTGTGAAATTACACCATAACTTGTCGTTAGAGACCCTTGTTTTACAAGCATAACTACAAGAGAAGTCATAACAACAGTAGACATAAACTTTGGTAAATACGTTAAAACCTGATAGATACTTCTTGCAATATTTGACTTTATTTCATTGAAGAAAAGTGCCAAAATAATCGGGACAGGAAAGCCAAAACACAAGCCATAAAAACTAAGCAAGAAGGTATTACGCATAGCTCTCCAGAATTCAGCTGAAAGAGCATCTCCGCCAACCAATAAACGCTTAAAATATGAGAATCCAGAAAAAAGTTGCTCTGAAACAGGAAGCACTTGATCTGAAACCTTGAAACATCCAAGTAGCTCATACATTGGGAAATATCGCCAAAACAAGAAAACTAAAATCATAGGAATTAACATCACGTACAAACGCCAGTCTTTAAGAATGGTGCGTCCAACATGAAGCCAATAATGCTTTTCCACATCATCTCTAACTTTTTGCTCCGGATCTTCCCTATATTTACCGGTCTCTTCATCAAAAACGAGATAATCAGTAGCCTTCACCTTCATGATGAGCCTCCTTTTCAGCCTCTTGCATCCTAATTAGATATGAAACTTGACTTTCAAATACACCATCCATCCTTCTAGCTATCAAAACTAGAATTATGGCAAATACACCTGAAAGTACATCTGTAGCAACAAAACTTATTGCCCCAGAAATCACATCTCCCAAAATTAAAGAAACAACAGCTCGTCCAACTTGCATCAAAAAAGCAACAACAGATGCAAAAACCGCAGACAAAAAGACGTTGTCTCTAATCCTATTTTTTCTTCCTTTCACAACTGGCAGAACCAGTATAGAAAAGAGATTTCCCACCGCATAGACAGTGCAATGTTTCAGCTCAAGACCTAGGCCTGTAGCCAAACACAAAACAATTCCACCAAGAAAAGCAAGAATTGCACCAAAGCCACCCCATCTCATATAGACAATAGCCACAATAGCTGGCACAAGAGAAACAGTGTATGGCTGAGAAGAGAAAAGCGTTGTCCCCGCTTTTACTATCAAGGTTTCAAAAAAACACAAAAGCAAAGCCCAAATAAAAAGATCCGTTGCTCTATATTTTGCTAACCCTGAACGCTCGCCCACAATTTTCCTTCTTTTCAAAAATGGAACACTATTCCATTATATGCTCCACCTTGCCAAATTCGCAAGAAATATTTACACATTCCTTTCAAATGCTTTACAATTCCAACCATGTTAGACCTTGGATTTAGAGCTCACGACTTTTGCAAATTCGTTTCTGCACAGGATCTTGCATCTACTGCAGCTAGTTTCAGACAGAATGCTTGCCTTCATTTTGCCCCATATAAAGCTTTGGAAAATTCACCCAAACCTTTAACCACAGAATGGACACAAGAAGTAAAAAAAACATTTGATAATAATGGTGTTAGAGTTGCAATTTTAGGTTGCTACATCAACCCGGTACACCCAGATTTAGAGAAAAGGGAAAGCGAGCTACAAGTGTTTGAAAATGGCCTAGATGTGGCTCTTTGCCTTGGAAATCCTATTGTTGCTACAGAAACAGGCTCTCTTGATGCAAGGAATATCCGTTGTGAAGAAACCTGGACAGACAAGAATTTCAGCATTTTTTTAAATATAATTGAGCGCCTTTTAAACAGGGCCATAAAAAACAACGTTACCATGGCAATTGAAGCAGTTGCAGATAAAAACACAGTAGACACTCCACAACGAATGCTCAAAGTCATGCAAACCTTTGAAAGTCCAAACCTCAGAGTCCTCTTTGACGCTGTAAACATTATGCCAATCAACGGTGTTGACAATTATGAATCTTACTTTGATGAAGCAGTGAGTATGCTTTCTCCTTACATTTGTGCAATGCATCTCAAAGATTTTGTTTGGGCAGACCATCTTGATAAATATCCTTTTGCCACCGGTCCAGTAAAAAAAGGTACAATTCCTATTGGAGAAGGCTTAATGCCTTGGAAAACAATCTTTGGTATATACAAAAAATATAATGTGGACAAAGTACCAATGACTCTTGAGAACTTTAATCCAGAAACCCTTAAACAAAGTCTAGAGTTTATTGAAAACACCTATGCTCAATCCTAACTTAGAGGACTTTAAAAAGTTAAGATTTTGTGTAAAAAAAAGGATTGTTGCTTTAGAACTCTAGCTCTAGAACAACAATCCCTAAAATAACTTAAATACTATTTGTATTAGTAACCAAGTTCACACATTGCGTCAGCAACTTTTCTGAAACCAGCAATGTTTGCACCTTTAACGTAGTTAATGTAACCGTCATCTTCTTTGCCTTCTCTTACACATGCATCAAAGATGTTCTTCATAATTTCATGAAGCTTTGCATCAACTTCTTCTTTAGACCATTTGAGGTGCTCTGCGTTCTGGCTCATCTCAAGACCGGAAACTGCTACGCCACCAGCATTGACAGCTTTTCCTGGGCAGAATGGGATTCTTGCCTTTTGGAAAGTTGCAATTGCTTCTGGTGTGCATCCCATGTTAGAAACCTCAATAGCATACTTAACGCCGTTCTTAATAAGAAGAGCTGCATCATCACCATTAAGTTCATTCTGAAGAGCACATGTAAATGCAATATCAACTGGGAGTTCCCAAACCTTTCTTCCTGGAACAAACTTTGCACCAAACTTTTCTGCATATGGAGCAACAACGTTCTTATTAGAATTTCTAAGCTCAAGCATGAAGTTCCACTTTTCTGGAGTTCCTACACCCTCTTCATCAATGATGTATCCATCTGGTCCAGAAATTGCAACAACCTTTGCACCAAGCTGGGAAGCCTTCATTGCTGCGCCCCATGCTACGTTACCAAAACCAGAAACAGAAACTCTCTTGCCTTCAAAAGTATCACCGTTAAGCTTAAGAACCTGATTTGTGAAGTACATAGCACCAAAACCAGTTGCTTCTGGTCTAATAAGAGAACCGCCCCAAGTCTGACCCTTTCCTGTTAGAACACCAGTATTCTCTTGACGAATCTTCTTGTACTGACCATAAAGGAAACCAATTTCTCTTCCACCAACACCAAGATCTCCAGCTGGGACATCTGTGTCTGGTCCAATATACTTATAAAGCTCTGTCATAAAGCTTCTGCAGAATCTAAGAATTTCATTATTTGACTTTCCTACCGGATCAAAGTCTGAACCACCCTTAGCACCACCCATTGGAAGTGTTGTAAGACTGTTTTTAAAAATCTGCTCAAAGCCCAAGAACTTAAGTGTTCCAAGCGTAACGTTCTTACTAAATCTCAAGCCACCCTTGTATGGTCCAATTGCACTGTTGAACTGTACTCTGTAGCCACGGTTTACCTGAATTTGGTGGTTGTCATCTTCCCATTCAACCCTAAACTGGATAACTCTTTCTGGCTCAACAATTCTATCAAGGATCTTGTTTTCAAGATACTTTGGATTGTTGTTTACGACATCAATGACTGATTCAATAACTTCTCTTGAAGCCTGAATGAATTCAGGCTGAGCAGGATTCTTTCTTTCTAGTTCAGCCATAAACTCGTCTAAATTATACATTGTATTCCTCCACAAATTGTATGAAAAAGTCTTCCTTTCTCAAAACAACACTTGGATTGTAAATCCGCTATATAGAGTTGTCAACACAATAATTTGTAATATGCTTATTCCTTTTTTTGATAATTTAGTATTTCCCAAGTTTTACACTTAAAAATTGACGATATGCTCAAATTCCATCTGAAAGTAATTCAAGAAAAATTTTCCACAAAGAATCTTCTGGGGGAGGCGCAACAACACTAATAGGCAAGCTAGAAACAGGATGAACAAAAGAAATACTTCTCGAGTGCAAACATATTCCACCATCAGCGTTTGACCGAGCAAATCCATATTTAAGGTCCCCTTTAATATGCACTCCGCAAGCAGCAAGTTGTGCTCTAATTTGATGATGACGTCCAGTAATTAAATGAATTTCTAAGAGCACATATCTTTCAGAAATAGCAATTTGTTTGTAAGTAAGTTTTGCTTCTTGCAAGGAAGAAACAGGAATCCCACGAATCTGTGGGGCTTTCCCTGTCTCAACGTCTGGCTTATAAGCAAAGCTCTTATTTTTTTTACTATCTCTATATAAATAGTGCCTTAATTCCCCCTCTTTCTTTTCAAGAGGTTTATCAACAATAGCCCAGTAGACCTTGTGCATTGAGTTTTCTTTAAACATCTTGTTAAGTCTAGCAAGCGCTTTGTCTGTACGTGCAAAAACCACAATCCCACTAGTAGGTCTATCCAGTCTATGGGGAAGCCCCAAAAAAACATTACCAGGCTTGTTATATTTTTCTTTTAAGTAAGCCTTAACATTGTCTGCTAAAGTTCTGTCTCCGGTTTTATCTGCTTGAACAATCTCTCCTGGAAGTTTGTTTATGATGATAATATGGTTATCTTCATACAGAACCCTTGAAGCAACATCCTCATTCATACCTATACCATCACTCAACGTCATCAAAAAGACTTGGAATGTCTTGCACGTCAGAAGTCTTTACTTTAGGTTTTTCTTCTGCCTTATCTTGGGTTTCAACAACCTCTTCAACTTCTTCAACTTCTTCAGCATTCTCCAATTTCTCTTCCGAATGAACAATTAATTTACAAGGTTTAATCCTAATTGAAGCCACTTCTTTCTTTGTAACTATGACACCACCAGCCTTTGATCCTTTAATTAAGAAATCAGAGAAATGAATGACTGTCTCTTTTGCACGCGAACCTTTATAAGAGATTGTCACTTCCGCATCCTCATACGTAGAAAGCTTTTTCATAACACAAGTCTCTGGATCCGGCAGCAATTCATACGGCTTATTCATAATAAAACCAGACAACTTACATCTCTTAATATAAGTCACCTTAGTCTTCTTGTCTTGATAAATCACAGTAAACACAAGGCTATCCAGTGTCTGTTTATCTGCCAACGAACAATGGGCCATCTCTTTTCCCACAAATACTTTATCTGACACGTTAGTGCAATAATACGTGCCATTTTTCTGAATCACCAAGATTTTGTCATACTCAGAAACCTTACACTGCAAATTTCCAGTTTTCACGTTCGTTCCCAAATACCCAGTAAGGGCATCATACTTGAGGTCTAAATCGCGCTTGGCAACTTCTTTCACGTCAATAATATTAAAATCCGATATCTCTGTTTTTCTTTCCCTTAAAACCTCATTCACACAACTCTTAATATCGGTCAACATGTTGATAGAGTATTCTGCAAGATGGGCCAAATTGTACTCAACCTGCTTAATATTGGCATTAATCTCATCAATTTCCTGCTCGTTTTTTTCAATATCAAAAAGCGATATTCTTCTAATTGGAATCTTGAGCAATCTTTCAACATCTTCATCAGAAACTTCTCGCACAAGTTGGTCTGCATACGGTTCAAATCCAGTCTTAACAGCATTAAAAACAGCTTCCTGTGTCCTCTTTTGCTCAATTCTCTTGTAGATACGTTCTTCCACAAAAATTCTTTCCAAAGTTCTTGCATGAAGCTTGTCATATAAGTGTCCTTTTTCAACTTCAAGCTCTGCCTTTGAAACATCAATAATGTGATTTGCATGATATTTAATTACATCCGATATAGTGCAAACATGAGGAAGTTTATCTTTAATAACAAGACAATTCACAGAAATCTTCTGCTCACACAGAGTGTAAGCATAAAGGGCATCAACAATATCCTTGGTATAGGTACCCTTGGCAAGATAAATCTCAATATTGACTTTATCTGCCGTGTAGTCACTTACACTTTGAATTTTTAATCTTCCCTTTTTGATTGCATCCTCAATGGAATGAATCATGCTTTCGCTATCCACTCCATAAGGTAGTTCCTCAATGACAATCTTTTTTGCATTTGAGGTATCTAATTTGGCTCTGACAGCTACACTTCCAAGACCATCTTGATAGTCCGATACATCAATAATGCCACCGCCGAGGAAATCGGGATAAAGATGGAATTCCTCTCCCTTGATTGCAGCTATCTGGGCATCAATGACCTCTACTGCATTGTGTGGCAAAATTTTGGTGGACATGCCTACTGCAATGCCCTCAGTGCCTTGAATGATGACTACTGGGATTTTTGCAGGAAAAGTGACTGGCTCCTTGCTTCTGCCGTCATAAGATTCCACATAGGTTGTGATTTCTGGGTTATACAAAACCTTTTTTGCAAAAGGAAGAAGACGGCACTCAATATACCTGGCAGCAGCAGCGCCATCACCTGTCATAAAGTTACCAAAGTTTCCCTGTTTTTCAATAAAAAGATCGCAGTTTGCAAGATTAACAAGTGCGGAGTAAATAGAAGAATCGCCGTGTGGGTGATAGTGCATTGTAGAACCCACAACATTAGCAACTTTATTAAAACGACCATCATCTATCTCAATTAAAGTGTGTAAAATGCGCCTTTGTACCGGTTTTAGGCCATCTTCTATGTCTGGAATGGCTCTGTCCTTGATGACATAAGAGGCATATTCAATAAAGTTTTGTCTAAATAACTCTTTTGCGTTTGACATCTTCTAGCCCCCTTACACCAAGTTTTCCATAATAAAATCTCGTCGCTCTGGAGTGTTCTTCCCCATGTAGAAATTCATGGCCTTTTTTGCCTCCGCAAGGCTTCCTATAGTAACAGGAATTAGCCTCATGTCTTCGCCAATAAATTGGCCAAACTCTTTTGCAGAAATTTCTCCCAAGCCTTTGAATCTGGTGACCTCTGAGCCTCTAATCTGTTTCATCATATTGTCTCGTTCTTCTTCAGAAAAACAGTATGTTGTTACACTCTTATTTCTGACCCTAAAAAGGGGCGTATCCAAAATCCACACTCTACCAGCGTTAATTAAATCTTCAAAATAACTTAAGAAGTAGGTAAGAAGAAGAATTCGAATATGGAAGCCATCAATATCGGCATCAGTTGCAAATATGACTTTGCCATATCTTAGACCTTCAATACCATTTTCAATGCCAAGGGCTGCCATAACATTGTAAAGTTCTGTGTTCTTGTACATTTCTGACATTGACATGCCATTGGTGTTAAGAGGTTTTCCTCTTAGACTAAAAACAGCTTGAGTCATAACGTCCCGTGCTGTATTCAACGTTCCTGAGGCAGAATCTCCCTCTGTGAGAAAAATCATTGAACGCTCACCCATATCTGCGTGAGGTCCAGTTTGACCAAGATGAAATTTACAATCTTTAAGCTTTGGAATGTTAATGGAGATTTTCTTTGCATTCTCTTTTGCAATCTTTTTAACTTCCGTCAGTTTTTTTCTAATATTTTCGTTGGTAAGAATCTTTTGATTAAGAAGCTGCGCTGCTTCTGGATTCTTGTGCAAGAAATCTACAATGGCTTCCTTGACTTCATTTATAATTGGGGTTCTAACTTCTGTATTGCCAAGTTTATTCTTTGTCTGGCTTTCAAATACTGGCGTTTGCACCTTTATTGAAATAGCCCCAACAATGCCTTCTCGAACATCCTGTGGTGCCCACTGTGGTTTTTTATAAAACTCTTTTACTCCTGCAAGAATTCCCTCTTTAAACGCTGCTTGGTGAGTTCCGCCATCACTGGTGTACTGTCCATTAACATAGGAAAAATAAGTTTCACCACTGTATTCTCTTGTATGAGTAAAAGCAAACTCCAAGGTTTTGCTCTTATAGTGTAGAATTTGATATATTCCGCTATCTTCCACCTCTTTATCCAGCAAATCCAAAAGGCCATGCTGACTTTTGAAGATTTGTTTATTGTAGTCCAGCACTAGTCCTGTATTCAGATAACAGTAGTTATTCAATCTTTGAATGATAAAATCATCATTAAACTGATACTGACCAAAAATATCGGGATCCGGGGTAAATTCAGTGAGTGTGCCGTTGGGTTCTGTGGTGGTGCCTTCTTGCTGGCTTGTTAAGACACCTTGCTTAAAAAAAGCCTCAAAAAAGCGACCATCTCTGAAAGATTTGACATGAAACCACGAACTTAGGGCATTGACTGCCTTGGTGCCCACCCCGTTGAGACCTACGCTAAATTGGAAAACATCGTCATTATATTTGGCGCCGGTGTTGATTTCAGACACGCAATCAATGACCTTGCCAAGAGGAATTCCACGACCTTGGTCTCTGACGCTAACTGTATTGTTTTCAAGCCTTATGACAATTTTGGTACCTGCTCCCATGATAAACTCGTCAATGCTATTGTCAATGACTTCTTTCATGAGAACATATATGCCATCATCTACATGCGTTCCGTTTCCAAGTCTACCTATATACATACCGGGCCTGAGCCTTATATGCTCAAGTGGAGACATGGTTTTGATTGAGTCTTCTGTATACTGTACTTTTCCCTGAGAAATTTTATCTGCCATAGCATTCATTATACCAAAAAATTCGCTTTTGCGAGTAGTCTTTAGCTTGGATTTAAAGGTTTTTGCAAAATAATTTGAGGCTCAAATACATGCAGAAAAAGCAGGCCTCATTTCTTCTTGTTTTTCGAGTGAAAGACCATAAAAAGATGCAAGCTTTTTCCAATTTTCCCCTACAATAGTCAAAATCTCCTCTGCAAAAGACTCTGCGTCACTTCTTGTTATGCCAAATTTAAGTGCAGTCTGAAGAGCAAGTTCAATATTTATACTGTTGTTTGTCGCATCCACATTTAGAGACAGTTCATTTCCATACGGAATGGGATTCACATCATAAAGAGGAGAAAGAACCACACCGTGATGCCAGGTCATGGACAACCATCTCCCATGCCCCGATATCATTCTCATCATTTTTAGATGGGAATTTTGCAATCCACAATTGACCATCTGTATCTACTACTGTTGCTTTGGGTCTTGTCCCTCCAAGAGAAGAACCGGGTTTTATCAACTGATTCAGCCATCTTTCTGATAAACTACTTTCGTCTTTTTCAAAATTCCTAGAAGCTTCTTCCAAGGCCCTAAGAGTTGCTAAAGGAGGAGTCGCAGTTTCTTTATCGTTAGAAATGAATGGTCAAACTCAAAAGAATAAGATTCAGAACCTTTAATGTCGTTTACGTATAAACTTCCCATGAGAAGAGGTTGCTCAGTGCTAAAATCATCATATACAAAAATAATTTTCTCTTCTTGTGCCATCAATCATTCTTCCTTTTTGCACGTTTTCTAGTTATTAAACTTAGGTCTTGAAGTTCTCTACCAAGTTCATCATCTTTTGCAATAAGTAGAAGGTCTTTGTCGAGATTGTTTAATGCATGCAAAACAGCAGCATAGATTCCCATTGCAACAGAAGATTCTCCCTTCTCAACTTTCCAAAGAGAAGCTCGGCTAATTCCTGCACGTTCTGCTACAAGTTCAGCTGATAAATCCCGTCTTAATCTAGCGAGTTTTATCTGCTCTCCCATAATCTTTAGTATCTTTTCTGTTCCGGGAAGTATATTGTATGTGGCCTTTTTCATTTTTAATTCATTCCATTTAATGTTTACTATTATAAACAACATTTAACAATTCGTCAATTTTAGAAAACATTATTGAGGCGGCTGTTGCAATTATCTCACCCAAAGAATTATGTATAGACCTCTTTTTGATTAAATCTTCTGCATACCGTTCTTTTTTCTGGGAAATTATATCTAACATAACAACCTACCTACACCTGCAACAACAACATTCCAAGAATAATAAGGGTTTGGCCAGATATATAGGTGGACATAACCACCATTTGACCAAAGAGAGGCATTCTTACAAGACGTCTCTCTATGCAGTAATCTGAGAAACAGAAAAGTGCAACTCCAATTAAACTAATCAAGGTTGCAAAAGGATGTGTTCCGTTGCCAAAAGTTGAAGCAACAGACACAGCTAAGATAGAAAGCCCCAAAGAATAAGGAAGGAGTTTTGATGCATAACGCCTTGGCCCCAGCATTAATTGCCTGAATAGAAGATACTCACAAATTAAAACAACAAACAAAGTGAAGAAGGCAACCTTGTGAGAATGTCCTACCGGAGCTGTTATAAACCAAATACAGTACATCACATGCCCAACAAAAAAAGACCCCATTCCAACATAAAAAAAGACTCTTGTTTTGTTTCTTGGAAACAGCAACAAAACATCTCCAAGAGTATGAAAAACCAAAGCTAAAAATACATATTTTTGATAAGTAACACTTCTTAAAGCACTAGGCAAGAAAACAAAATATATTGAACACAAGAGAGGCATGAGAAAAGGCTTTGTTAAAACATACTCGTGAGAACTTTTTTTCTTAATTGCTCTAAGACAAAAGAAGACATCAACTGCATAAAGTAATACTAAAATCCACTTTTTCACTTGGCCCACCTCTCCTAAGGTCTTTGAGACCCTCACAACTCATGTTATATTATTATACCCTTTTACGTTTCATTGACCAAGACTCCTAATATAATTAACATACGGAGCCATGAGCAAATATCCGTTTAATGAAACAGAGCCTAAATGGCAAAAGTATTGGGAAGAACATAAAACGTTCTCTGTAACTGAAGATCCTTCATATCCAAAAGAGAAGAGAGCATATATCCTAGACATGTTCCCATACCCATCTGGAGCAGGTCTTCATGTTGGCCATCCAGAAGGCTATACAGCAACAGACATCTACAGCCGTTACCTTAGAATGAATGGCTATAACGTGTTACACCCAATGGGCTTCGACTCCTTTGGTCTGCCTGCAGAAAACTATGCAATTCAAACAGGTACTCACCCCGCAATTACAACGGAAAAGAATATCAACACCTTCAGACGTCAAATCAAGAGTTTGGGTTTCTGCTATGACTGGGACAGAGAAATCTCAACCTGCGACCCCGATTATTATCATTGGACTCAATGGATTTTTGAAAAACTCTACGAAAAGGGTTTGGCTTACGAAACACAAGCACCAATCAACTGGTGCCCAAATTGCAAAACAGGCCTTGCAAACGAAGAAGTTAAAGAAGGGCATTGTGAAAGATGTGGGGCACAGGTAGAAAAAAAGAACATTCGCCAGTGGATATTGAAAATTACAGCTTACGCCCAAAGACTCTTAGATGACCTTGATTTGGTCGATTGGCCAGAATCCGTCAAGATGATGCAACGCAACTGGATTGGAAAGAGCGAAGGTGCCTCTGTTATATTCCAAGTTAAAGGACTTGAAAAAGATCCTAATGGCAAGCTTGAAGTCTTCACAACAAGATGTGACACCCTCTTTGGAGCCACCTATATGGTCATTTCTCCAGAGCATCCACTTGTAAGCAAGCTCACCACACCAGAACAGAAAGAAGAAGTTCAAAAATACGTCCAAGAAGCAGCAAAGAAAAGCGATCTTGACAGAACAGACCTTGCAAAAGAAAAAACTGGAGTCTTTTCTGGAAGCTACGCAATTAACCCTGTAAATGGAAAAGAAATCCCAATTTGGATTGCAGACTATGTACTCATCTCATACGGCACTGGTGCAATTATGGCCGTTCCTGCCCACGACACAAGAGACTGGGAATTCGCCAAAAAATTTGGCCTTCCAATCATTGAAGTCTTAAAGAGCCAAGTAGACGTGCAAACTCAAGCTTGGACAGAAGACGGCATCCACGTAAATAGTGGCTTCCTAGATGGTCTCAATAAGGCCGATGCCATTGAAAAAATGATTGAATTCCTCCAAGAAAGAGGCATTGGACACAAAACTGTAAACTTCAAGCTCAGAGATTGGATTTTTAGCAGACAGCGCTACTGGGGCGAGCCAATCCCTCTCATTCACTGTCCAGATTGTGGAACTGTAGTAGTTCCAGAAGAAGAACTTCCTCTCAGACTGCCTGAGGTTGAAAGCTATCTCCCATCAGGAACAGGAGAAAGCCCTCTTGCAAACATCTCCTCTTGGGTAAATTGTCGCTGTCCAAAATGCGGTGGTCCTGCAAAGAGAGAAACAAACACAATGCCACAATGGGGCGGTTCCTGCTGGTACTATCTCAGATACATTGACCCAAAGAACAAAGAAAGATTTGTAGATCCAGAAAAAGAAAAATACTGGATGCCTGTAAATCTTTACATTGGTGGAACGGAACATGCTGTACTACATCTCTTGTATGCAAGATTCTGGCATAAGGTTCTTTATGATTTAGGCTTGGTCTCAACCCCAGAGCCATTTGCAAGACTCATAAATCAAGGAATGATAACCGCATTTGCGTATCAGAGGGCAAATAAATCACTAGTACAAACAGATCAGGTCATTGAAAAGGAACCTGGAGTCTATGTAGACAAGGAGACTGGTGAGGTTTTGGAACGTGTTATTGCCAAGATGTCAAAGAGCCTTAAGAACGTCATAAATCCAGATGAAGTTGAAGCAGAGTACGGGGCAGATACTATGCGCATGTATGAAATGTTCATGGGCCCACTTCAGGTTTCAAAACCATGGTCTACAACTGGCATTGCCGGTGTTTGGCGCTTCATTGATAAGATTTGGCGCATTGCAGAAGAAAAAGAGATTGTAGAAGAAAAGGCTCCTGCAGAACTCATGAAAAGTCTTCATAAAACAATCAAGAAAGTCACAGAAGACACCTCAACATTAAATTTCAACACAGCAATTAGCCAAATGATGATTTATGTCAGCGATCTCTCAAAACAAGATAAACTTCCACGTGAAGCTTGGGAGCCCTTTGTGCTCATGCTCAGTCCATACACTCCCCACCTTGCAGAAGAACTTTGGGAAAGAGCTGGACATAAGCCTTCCATTGCAAATGAGAAGTGGCCTGTCTACAATGAATCATTGACAGTTGACGCAGAAATTGCCGTAGTTGTTCAAATTAACGGTAAAGTACGTGCAAAACTCACATTAGCAAAAGATACTTCAAAGGAAGATATGATTGCTGCTGCAAAGGCAAACGACAACGTTAAACGTTACCTTGAAGGTGCAACAATTCTTAAAGAGATTGTAGTTCCAAATAAACTTGTAAGTTTTGTTGTTAAATAGCTTCTTGGGAGGCTTCCTGTGTAGCAAGATAAACAGTATCAATCAGTGCTTCAATCTTCTCAAGATCAACGCTTGAGAAGGCGAGCCTGATATGATGCTGGTCTAATCTAATCACACCAGTCCCGTACTTATTCAAAAGAAGCTGCCTTAAATTCTCGGAATCACAAACACAGAAGAAACTCATAAAGTAGCCACTGTTAAAAGGAAGAGGCCGTAAGTCCTGCCTTCCTATATATTTTTCTAGTGACTTCTTTAAAGAATTATACCTCAAGCCAATTTTCTCAATACCTGCCTGCTTATCTGCTTGATAGTTAGGATCTTTCATTCCTTTAAGCAGAATATTCTGTCCGGAGGTTGTACAGCTAGATAAAGAACCCCTAAGAGCACCCATAGTTTTTTGCATAAGAGCATCATATTGTTCTTCAGAAAAACCCTTACAACCATAGGTAATAAAAGCAACTCTAAAACCCCAAACCATCTCTTCTTTGGTGGCAGCATCACATTTAATTGCCAGTAGATTCTCACTGCAATCACAGAGTCTAGAGAAAAGACTTTCTTTACAGACATCTTCTTCAAAGAATAGCCCAAAGTAGGCATCATCTGTAATAATTGCAAGCTTCTTACCGGAATCAGAGTATCGTTTTAAGATTTTGACTATAGCAGAAGCCTCCTCTTTTGTAGGAGTATAACCAGTAGGATTATTAGGAAAATTTAGAATTACAACAGCCTTGTTGTCGCCAGTTGAAGCAAGAGCATCATCAAGGCCTTCAAGGTTAAAAGCCCCATTTTTAAAGATAGGGAAAAGAACCTTATTAGCTTGTCTCTGCTCATCTAAAATCAAATCATAATTTTCCCAATACATGTTAGGAAGAATTACAAAATCAGAAGGATCCAAAAAAAGAGAACAAACAATGCTTAATGCATTGGTAAGTCCTGAAACAACAATTGGAAGAGAGATAGCCTTGCCTTCAAGACTTGGATTTTTCTTATACATTTGTTCTTTCCATGTCTTTCTTAGAGCTTGTACCCCACCCATTGGAGCATACGGGAAAATTTCTCCTGCAGACATAGAAGGAGCAAACTGAGCCTTCATTGAAGGAATATACATTGCACTGCCATTTTCCATGGCAACACCAATTGTAGCATTAAACTGAGAAGCTTTCTGCTTTGCCTCTGCAGATTGAACAATTATTCCCTTTGGAACATACATTCTCTTTCCATAATCAGACAACATTGAGTACACACTTGTCTGGTCAAGAATTTCATTGAGTTTTTCTGCCAACTGATGCATTGCAATCCTCCAAATTTCTCTAAATCCAAGAAACTAAACTAAAACAAGAGCCCCTGATCCAAAGACACTGGCCTACGGTTGTCTGCTAAGGTCTTTGTCATATACTCCCTATTTAACTCAAGCTCATTAACAAATCTAACCAAAAGGTCCTCAGACACAAGATTTTGTTCATTAAACAAGTACATAAGTGCCTTTTCTGCAATATAACTAGGTTTAAGAGAGTTAAGATAAATCTCTTCATTTGGGTTATTCTTATATCGAGAAGAGATGTTTTTGTAAAGCTCACTTTTCTTAATATTGTCTTTTAAATTCTCAATTTCCGTTCTAAGTTTCTTGATATTACCCTTGTTGGCCTCTTCTGCCATGGGCTTAAGGCTAAAGAAGGTGTATTCCTTTCCTGGAAGGAAATGATGCTCATCACAGCGAGAAGCATAATTTGGATTATCAGACCCTGTCTTAGCACCATCTCCACCAACAACAATCAGTGGATCAAAATACAAAGCCGGACATTCACAATTATCTACTGTGTAATATCGGTATGTATAAAAAGCGTCCTTGATGCAGTCGTCGTGCTCGCAATACGCTGTAAGCGGGATGACATCTGTTGCAATGTCCAGCATCAGGCGTGCCGAGGAATTAAAGATATCGCGCCTAAAATTCAAGATAAGTGTGGGAAAAATAAACATAATCCCCTTTTCCACGCTTGCATTTCTCACCACGTAGGCAAGACGCTCATCAAAGAAAGAGGCCTCATCAATGATATAGGTGCCTGCTGTTGGATTGTCTGCCAAGACTTTCTCAAAATCAAAAGAATCTCTAATACGTGCAATGTTTTCGCCACATCTAATATAGCCACTTCTAAAGGCCATAGCATCCTGTGGATATTCCTGAAAACGCACCCCATCAAGCTGATTTCTTATAAAAAAGACATTGCGTCTATCCACGTCTCCAGTACTTGTCAGAGCCTTGACTTTTGCGCCCTTTTTCTGCGCCACGGAAGCATCTCTCCATACACGTGCAGCAAACTCAGTCTTTCCGGACCCCATTGGACCAATGAGAAGCACGCGTCTTCCCGGCCTAGTGAAATCAAAATGCGCAAAAGACTTATGCACCTCCAACGTAGGAAAGCCTAAACTCTTCAAAAAATCTTCACTTGAACCTATAGAGTCAACTGGAACCATGTTAAATCCTTATCTCTTCTTATTTTGCACCCTGAACAATTGCAATGCCAGCACTACATCCAAGTCTATTTGCACCAGCCTCAATCATATTCACAGCATCTTCATATGACCTGATTCCGCCAGCAGCCTTCACGCCCACATTAGCTCCCACGGTCTTGCGCATAAGAGCCACGTCTTCCACCTTGGCTCCCCATTTGGAAAAGCCCGTTGAAGTCTTCACAAAGTCAGCGCCAGCCTTCACAGAAAGCTCACAAGCACGCACCTTCTCTTCGTCAGTCAACAAGCAAGCCTCAATAATTACCTTCAGAATCTTATCCCCACAAGCCTTTTTTACTTCACGGATATCTTCTTCAACCAAGTTATCTTTATGGTCTTTCAATAGCCCGATATTAATAACCATATCCACTTCAGTAGCACCATCTTCAACAGCACACTTAGCCTCAAAAGCCTTAGCTTTTGTACACATTGCACCTAAAGGAAAACCAACAACAGTACAAACATTCACGCCTGTTCCTTTAAGCTCTTGGGCACAAACTTTTGTCCAGCAAGTATTCACGCAAACACTGGCAAATTTCCATTCTTTTGCTTCATTACAAAGTTTCTGAATCTTTTCCTCTGTTGCATCTGCAGCAAGGACAGTGTGGTCAATATAAGAAGCTATGCTATTCATACAACTTTCTCCTTCAAGTCTTAGCTATTACTCTTAGCTTAACTCAAAAACCCTTTCTTAACTAGGCTTGACTTGAGAATATTTGAACAATACTGTTACATACGTGAGTAAAAAGAAAAACCTTTGGAAAACTTGGCATCCCACTAGTATCTGTACCGTTTGTTATATCATGGACGGAAAGGGTAAAGTTTTACTCATTGAAAGGAAAAAGAAAGGTTTTGGCAACGGGAAAGTCTGCGCACCTGGAGGACATAGAGAAAAAGGTGAAACTACAGAACAATGTTGCATAAGAGAAACCATGGAAGAAGTTGGGATGAAAGTATTTAATCCCATTCATGTTGGCACACTAAATTTCATGATTCCAAACAATGACATGGAAGGACACGTCTACGTTGCAACAGAATACGAAGGAACTCCAATTGAAACTTTAGAAGCTCGTCCTTTTTGGGCTGACATCTCTGCCTTACCATTTGATAGAATGTTCAACGATGACACAATTTGGCTTCACCATGCCTTAAACTACGAACCTTTTACTTTATTTGCAATCTGCAATAAAGATGGAGACACCCTCTCCTACGAAATTGAGTTTGATGGTCCAGAATGTGAGTTATGAATGAAATTATTCTAGGAACATGGCAAACAGTACCATCAGACGGCTTTTGGAAAGACCAAGACCCTGCTCTCAGTGAAAAACTTTTAAGCCTTGCAATCCGTCAGGGTTTTAAAAATTTCGACACCGCTCAAGGTTATGGAAAAGGGCGGGCGGAGCAACTACTTGGAAAAGTCTTAGCTCGCTTTCCAAATAAATCTTTTCTCGTAGATTCCAAGATTATGCCATCATCAAAAGATCCTTTAGAACTAGTATCTCAAAGTCTCTCAAGACTCCGTATTAAGAACCTAAATAGACTGTATCTGCATTGGCCAAAAACGGGCTTTGAAGTTGTAGCTTTTGTTAAAAAGATGGCTTTTTTGAAAGACTCTGGTCTGGTTAATAAGGTTGGCATTTGCAATACCCCTTTGGAATATTTGAAAAGCCTAAATATTGATATAGATTGCTTGCAAATTCCCGTATCTTTACTTTGGACGAGGGATTTAAAAAACACTCTTGATTATTGCAAATCTCGTAACGTGGAAGTTGTTGCCTACAGCCCTCTTGGAATGGGATTACTATCTGGAAAGTACACATCAAAAGAGGATTTGAAAGATGCAAGAAGTTCTCTTTTTTGTTTTAAAGAGCCATGTTATCAAGGGTTTTTAAACTTACTAGATACATTAAAAGAAATTGCTAATGCAAAGGCTGTTTCTCCTGCTACTGTAGCGCTAGCTTGGGTTGCTTCTTCTGGTGTTGATTATATAATTCTTGGTGTACGTTCAGAAAAACAACTCTTGGACAACGTTTTAGCATTAAATCTTCATTTGGAAAATGGAGAAATTGAAGCTTTAAACAAAGTTGCTTCTAAACTAGACAAAGAAAGTCGTAAAGTGTGTAATAACATCTTTTCTTACAACTGGTGAGGACATGGAAATGAAAATTCTAAAAGAAGAACGGCAAGTTGAAATTGTAGTAAAAAAATCTAGATTCATTGCAATTGCAAAGATTTGCTCCTCTCCAGCTGATGTCAAACGCATAGTTGAAGAAACTCGCTCTCAGTTTGAGGGGGCTACGCATGTTGTTCATGCAGCCGTTATGGGTAATCAGTTTTCTTATTCAGATGACCATGAACCAAAGAACACAGCAGGCAGACCGGCTTTAGAAGTTTTAAAAGGCTCTGGGATTACTAACATTATTGTACTAATTGTTCGTTATTTTGGAGGAACTCTTCTTGGGACAGGAGGTCTTGTCAAAGCCTATGGAGATAGCACAAAAGCTGTTCTTGATGGCATACAAACAGAAGAGCTTGTAGAAAAATCCTCTTTTTCCCTGGATATAGGCTATGATTGTTATGAAAGCACCAAAAGAATCTTGTCTTCTGTTGAAGCACAAACAATAAACGAAGATTTTGGCACTTCTATCTTAATCCAAGGCACAGTACCAAGTTTAAATTCAAAGAAGTTAGTTCTTGCTATGGCTAATTTAACAAATGGGAAATGTCAGGTATCTATTGACAAAGATTGAATCAACTATTATCGTTTTAACGCTATGGATGGATGTCCGAGAGGTCGAAGGAGGCGGTCTTGAAAACCGTTGAGGTGCAAGCCTCCGGGGGTTCGAATCCCTCTCCATCCGTACCTAGGAGCGATGGCCGAGCGGTCGAAGGCGCTTCCCTGCTAAGGAAGTATACTGGTAACGGTATCCGGGGTTCAAATCCCCGTCACTCCGATAAACGAGATCGTAGCTCAGCTGGATAGAGCATCAGATTGCGGATCTGAGGGTCAGAAGTTCGAATCTTCCCGGTCTCAGATGTGAAAAAGCTGTAACACTGTCATTTAGACAACATGTTACAGCTTCTTTTTTTCTTCTAGGTTTTTTTGCAAAAGCCTCTTTAGAATCTGTAGACGTAGCCAACTCTTGTTGTATAAAGAACCAAAGACAAAGCGGCTTGTGGATATCCTTCCATTGCCACTGTGAAGAATTGTGCGCCTTTTGTTGTGCCATTTTCTTCTGTTGTCTGTTGAGATATTAACACACCAGCAAGAGGAAGCTCTGTTGCAATATAAATACCGTTGTGTTTAGCAAAATTAAACTGCAATTTCATTGTCACATCCGCGGAAATGATCCCAAACTTTACACCCAATAAATCCTTTAAGAATTCTGTGTACATACCTGAAAGTGACAAACCTAGATTTAAATCTACATTGTCAGATGGAATCACATCATAAGAAGCTGAAACATTTGCAGCATAACCAAGAGTGAAAGACTGTCCTAACAGCTTTAAAAGATTTGGCTTCTCTTCTGTCCCTGCTGGATCATAGTTTTTCATTTCATTCACATACCCAATAATACCAATGTTTGGGAATGCAGAATACAAAGTTCCACCAAACTCCCACTTCCCAAGATTATAAGAAGCTCCAACATGAGAAACCATGTATGATGTTCCACCGTAGACATTTAATTTAGATTCTACACCTGCAAAAGCTGTAAAACAAAGAACCAAAACAAATAATGTAACGAAAAATCTTTTCATAAAAACTCCTTTTTTTCCTACTCGTTCATTATTATACAACATTGTGAAGGAGAAAAGGTTTCACAAATTATACTTCCAAATCTTTATTGGGTTCATTTTGAATCTGACAATACAATAGAGCCATGCAATAGCAATACTTGAAAGGTGAATTAAGTGAGCCACCCCGCCATTAAGGCCAACAATTTGGTCAAACAGCTCAATTGCTATATAAACCATCACAGCATAGGGCATCTTAAGTGGAATGAAGAAAAACAGTAAAACTCTTGCATTAGGAAAGAAAACGGCAGTCAATAACAACATTGCATATATAGAGCCAGATGCACCTACAACAATCACTGCATAGGTCCCCATAAGCAGGTAAAATATGTAACTAATGACACCGCCAAGAACCCCACAAACAAAGTAGAACAAGAGAAATTCTCTAGTTCCCAGTTCTCTTTCAAGTAGAGTTCCAAACATATAAAGTCCAAACATATTGAAGAAAAGGTGTGAAAAACTACTGTGCACAAACATATAAGTAAAGAACTGCCACACCCATCCCATATTTACACAGCCAGGAATTAAACCTAGCCAATAAACAAGAGGCAACCCTTGTATGCGAATATTCGTATAGTTCACAAGCATATAAACAACAAAGTTTATGAGAATCAAATATAATACGGCATTAGAATATGTATATTTGAATTTTTTGTTTAAAATCGTGTTTTTTGACATGCTTTAAAAATAGTGAGCTAGCTCTTTAACGTCAACCACAACTCAAACAAGGTTTTTGCAAAAACCTCATACAGTTCCTTATTTCTTATCCAAACCAATGAGGTAGATTTCAAAGCTATCTGTTCTGCAGGCTTTGGGCTTGAGAGTCTTGGCTTTGACGAACATTGTACGCATGGTTTGAAGAATTTGTTGCTGACCACCGCCTTGGAAAATCTTGATGACTAGATTTCCATGAATTTTTAGTTGTTCTTGAGCCAAAATGACAACCTGCTCGGCAAGCCATTCACTTCTAGTAGTATCTACTGTACGGTTTCCTGTTGTCATTGGAGCCGCATCACTAATGATGGCGTCAAATGGGCCATGACTTGTAAGTTTTGCTCTAATTTCTTTTGAGAAGGCATCACCAACATACGCAGTAACTGTTGGAGGTACAGGGTTAAGGTTAAGAGGATTAAGATCAACACTAATAATTGTACCCTTACCTTTGAGAAGCATCCTGTGGGTATAAAGAGTCCAACTTCCCGGAGCGGCCCCAACATCCAAAACAGTGTCACCTGGCTTGATGATGTTGTTAGCTTTCTGTATTTCTTCAAGTTTATAAACACTTCTTGCCGGATACCCTTCTCTATGTGCTCTGAGAGTATAAGAATCAGCCGTGTCCCTTCTGCTATTTGCCATAACAACGTTATACCTTGTTATTGTGTCTAAAGTCAAAGAATTTCAAGTTCAGTCTCTAAGACATCCAATAGGAACAACAAAAACCCCATCTTCACGTCTATAAGCATACTTTTCGGAAGATTGTAATTTTAAAAGAAAAAAGGGTTAGGCCAGTAGGTTGAATGGGAGAGAAAACTAGCCTAGCCCCTAGAAGCACCTTAACACTTCTTGGAATATTATTGCCCACAAATATCAAATTTGGAATACTAAATAGTATTTTTTTTCAAAATTTAGGCAAAATTAAAGCAAAAACCGTATATTTTAACAAAGTAAACTGTGAAGTTTCTTTATGAAGCCTGCTGGATCCTTTGGCATGACACCTTCTGTGAGAAGAGCTTGATCTAAAAGAACGCTAGCTGCATCTGCAACAAAGTTTTCATCTTGGGAATCCACAATACGCTTAACAAATGGATCTTCCGCATTAACTTCAAGAATTGGAGCAGGTCCTTCATAATTATCCTGTCCCATTGCCTTGAGAATTTGTTGCATTTGAACAGATGGATCATTCTCGTCAGAAACTACAACTGCAGAGACATTAGAAAGTCTAGTTGAAACTATAACATCTTTGACTCTGTCTCCAAGAGCCTTCTTTAGCTTTTCTACAATACTGGAACTTTCTTCTTGTGCTTTCTTTTTTTCATCCTCTGTTTGGAAGTCATCCATTGCCCCACTCTTATTGATAGCCTTGAGAGGAAGATCCGCATACTTACCAACAGAAGAAATGACAATGTCATCAATGCTGTCTGTCATAAGAAGAACTTCTATTCCTTTTTCCTTATAAGACGTCAAAAGAGGAGAATTACGAAGTGTATTCTCATCGCTACCAGTGATGTAGTAAATACTCTTTTGGTCTTGCTTCATTCTCTCTTTATAAGCCTTGAATGAAGTGAAGCCCTCTACAGCTGTGCTCTTGAAGCGAACAAGTTCAAGTAGATCATCTCTGTTTGCATAATCCTGATAAAGCCCTTCCTTCAAAGGTCTGTTGTACTGTTCAATGAACTTTGTATAAAGCTCAGGATTCTGTTCAGAGATTTTCTTAAACTCACCTAAGAGTTTCTTCACAGAAGCATTTCTAATAGCCATCATGACCTTGTTTTGCTGAAGAATCTCTCTAGAGACGTTCAAAGGAAGGTCTTCACTATCAATAATTCCACGCACAAAACGTAGATATGTAGGAAGGAGCTCTTTTTCATCATCTGTGATATAAACTCTCTTAACATAGAGTTTTACACCTGGTTTGTAGTCTGCCTGATACATGTCAAAAGGAGCTTTGGCTGGAATATAGAACAATGTAGTATACTCTGTGGCCCCTTCAGCCTTTGTATGAATATAAAACAAAGGATTTTCTGAGTCATAGTAGGTATTTTTGTAAAACTCATTGTAATCTTCTTCTTTAAGAGAGCTCTTACTTCTTGTCCAAAGAGCTGCAGCACTGTTGATTTTCTCTACCTTGTGTTCTGTTCCAGTGACATTATACTTATCATCATAAGTGTTTTGGTCATAGGAAAGATAAATAGGATAAGCAATGTGATCACTGTACTGCTTTACTAAATTTTCAAGTTGCCAACGATTTGCATATTCTTTGCCTTCATCATTAAGATAAAGAACAATTGTTGTTCCGCAAGAATCTCGTTGAGCCTCTTCAATTGTGTACTTTTCCTTCCCGTCGCTAGTCCACTTGTAAGCTTGGTCACAACCAAAGGCTTTTGAGGTCACTTCAACTTTGTCTGCAACCATGAATGCAGAATAAAAACCAACTCCAAATTGTCCAATAAGATTGCTATCTTTTCTTTGTTCGTCAGTTAAATTAGAGATAAAATGCTTGGTTCCAGATCTTGCAATTGTTCCAAGATCTTCATTGAGCTCGTCATGGCTCATTCCAATGCCATTATCTGAAATTGTAAGTGTTCTTTTGTCTCCTTCTGTAAAAGAAAGGTCAATCCTAAGTTCTCCTTCTGGAGCATTTCCTTCTACCAATGTCTTGTATTTAAGTTTATCCAAGGCATCAGAGGCATTTGAAATCAATTCTCTGAGAAAAATTTCTTTGTGTGAATATAACGAATGGATTATCAGATGTAGTAATTCCGATACTTCCGTTTTAAACTGTTTGCGTTCCATGTTAACCCTCCAACACTAAAACTCGCAACTTAAAAGTTAATAAAAACTAGACCATAGGGCAAGTTAAATAGTTGCGAAAGTTAAAGAGTCACGAAAGATTTTTAAAGAACGTTTTTGACTTCTTCTAAAAGAGATGTCATATAGACCCATTCATCCAATGCCACTTCTGCAGCAGCTATCATATTGGCACGTTCTCCCAAGTGAGAGAGCTCAAATGATAGCCCAGAACAGCACTGTCCTATGATTTTTTTTTGTGCTTGTGGAATTGTAGACCCTTCTCCACCAATTATCACCTTTGTAGACCCTGTAACTTTTGACGCTAAGATTAAAGCTCTTCCTAAAGATTCTAAAGCTTCACGGGAGACATTAGGCCACAAATCCATTAAGTGATCGTCTCCATTTTTGGACAACGCCCATGCAGACACTACAGCCTCCAAACATCCAATATCTCCACACCAACATAAACCCGTTTGTGCCATTTTAAGATGTCCAAAATCATTATAATCAGCAAAGACCTTACCCTTTTGAATGAAGGCAAGATTGACATTATCTCCCCAATTAAGGTACATCACGGGCCCTTTTGATTCAAGAAAATCAGAAGAAGAAACAAAACGTTCTGCTAAGATAAGAGCAGCAGTAGAATTACGGATACAGGCTTTTAATTTAAGCACCTGTGCAAAGGCTTCCGCTAAAGGAATATTTTTCCAAGGAAGATAAGAACATTCAAGAATTGTACTAGAATCTTCTGAAATACGCCCTGAAACGGTGATTCCTACGCCCAAAACCTTACTAGCATCAACCAATTTCATTACACGTATGCAACTCTTGATAATACCAGCACAAAACTCCTCTACTTTAACCTTTGTGTTGGTTGGAATACGCTCAAACCTAACTGGATTTGCCATAAGATCACAAAGAGAAATGGTTGTATTTCTGCTTTCTATATTAACGGAAAGAACAAATGAAGAATCAGAAATTATCTTTAAAGCTGTGGCCTTTCGACCATTTGAACTTTCAATCTTTCCTACTTCTTCAATAAAGCCTTCAGAAACCAAGAATTCGACAATTTCACCAACAGAGACTTTGTTTAATTCCAAAAGCCTAGCAAGTTCTGCTCGGGAGAAATTTTCGTTTCTTCTAATTGCCCCAAGAACCCTAGCAATGTTGATGGTTCGTGCCGATTTTGGTTGTGAAAGCTTCATTTTTCACCTTTTTTCTAGACTCTAGTTCTCAGCTACAAGCTTGGAATACTTCTCAAACTCTGCATCATCACAAAGTACAAAGTGTCCTTTTGTAACCTCTCTAAATGATGGGGAACTGTTTCTATAATCATGGTCTGCAACTGGATTATAGACAATTCTCTTTCTGTTTTTTTCGTAGTTTGGATCCGGTTGAGGAATTGCACTCAAAAGAGACCTTGTATATGGGTGAAGAGGATGCTTAAAAAGCTCGTCAGAGTCTGCAAGCTCAACCATCTTTCCATAATACATAACGCCAATTCTATCAGAGAAGTACTTAACAACACTAAGATCGTGAGCAATAAAGAGGATGGTAAGTCCCATTTTCTCTCTTAAATCATTGAGAAGGTTCATGACTTGAGCTCTAATAGAAACGTCCAAAGCGCTAATTGGCTCGTCTGCAATAATCAAGGAAGGTTCCATGATAATAGCACGTGCAATACCAATTCTCTGTCTCTGTCCACCAGAGAATTCATGAGGATAACGGGAGGCATGCTCTTTTACAAGACCAACAGTCTCAAGCATCTCATAGACTCTCTGATCTATGTACTCTTTATCCTTGACTCCCTTAATTACAAGACCTTCAGCAATAATATCTCTGACTGTCATACGAGGGTCTAAAGAGGCAATAGGGTCCTGAAAAATCATCTGAATCTGGTTTAATAGGCTACGATCCACATTTTTATGGTCTTTTTTTGCTTGAGCCATTAGAGCCTTATTGTCAGCAATAATTTTATCTAGCTCTGCCAAACAACTCTCATCTTTACAAGTCTTTTTTTCTGCTCTTGCTGCTGCAATTGCATCCTTGTATGACTTCACTCCAGCACAAATTCTTTGTCCCTTAAAATAGACATTTCCACTTGTGCAATCATAAAGTCTAATGATTGATCTTCCTGTAGTTGTCTTTCCACAACCAGATTCTCCAACTAAACCAAAGACTTCACCTTTGTTAATTTCAAAACTTACATTGTCTACCGCTTTGTTAGCTGTTCGCCTGTCAAGCTTGAAGTATTGGCACAAGTTTTCAACTTTAAGTAAGACTTCTGTGTTGTCTTTTTTCATGTTGTCTTGATTCATTGTTCACCTCCACGCTTGTTCATTCTAGCTATACGGTCACGTACAATTTCTGGCATCTCAACATGTGGTGCATTTGGATGCAACAACCATGTTGCGGCATAGTGAGTGTCTGTAATCTTAAACATTGGTGGCTGTTCTTCAAAATCAATTTCCATTGCATACTTGTTTCTAGCAGCAAAAGCATCGCCCTTTGGTGGATAAATCATGTTAGGAGGAGTTCCTGGAATTGATTCAAGTTTGTTCCCCTTGCTGTCCAAGTCTGGAATTGAAGCCAATAGCGCCCAGGTGTAAGGATGTGCTGGACTATAGAAAACTTCATCTGCTGTTCCGTACTCAACAATCTTTCCTGCATACATAACAGCAATTCTGTCTGCCATGTTAGCAACAACACCAAGGTCGTGAGTAATGAAGATAACAGAAAGATTTCTTTCTTCCTTAAGTTTGTTGATAAGCTCAAGAATCTGTGCCTGAATTGTTACATCTAACGCTGTGGTTGGCTCATCACAAATCAAGATATCTGGATTAGCTGTCAAAGAAATTGCAATAACAATTCTTTGTCTCATTCCACCAGAAAATTCAAATGGATATTGTCTGTATCTCTTTCTGGCTTCAGAAATTCCAACCTGCTCCATTACCCTAATTGCCCGGTCTTTTGCCATTGACTTGGTAATTACTCTAATTTCCCTCATTGCAGTTTCACGGAGCCAAAGAATGAAATCCCTACTTCTCTTTCCAAAGTCAAACTTTGCAACATCTTGTATTCTCTTTTCAAACTGCTCTTGCATGTTTGAAAGAATCTTTACAAGGTTTCCCTGTACCAACTTAAGATCTGACAAAGATAGAGGAGCAACCTTTGCTTCTGGTGCTTTTCCTTTTGCTTCAAGCCTCTCATAACGGGCTGTTTGCTTAATAAATCTCTTTTCTTCTGCTAAGTTGCCTTTTACATCATCATAATAAGTCTTTACAGCACTTGAAAGGCTTACTTTGAAGGTATAGGCATAGCTATCTTTGACCGTCTCAAGAGGATCAATAGCTGTTTCAACCGCGGTTGCTACACTGCGAACCATCTTATCCATATCGGGCTTTTCTGGCATGTCTGAAGATATCTTGCGCTTTACTTCGGCGAGAGCCTCAAGTGCAACCTTCATGTCTGCAACCGACTTATTAGAAGTGTACTCAAGTGCTGTTTGGACATCTGCCACAAAGGCCTTAAAATATGAGGATTCAAAGGCTGTTGCAGTTTTTGCGTTAAGCTCTTTGCTATTTTCCTCGCCCAAGGTATTGCCTTCAAGGACAATCCAGCAACCCAAGGCAAAGAAATCTGGAGTCTCTTGCTCAATTGCACTTTTTAGCATTGCACAGCCTTTCTCGAGCAAGACAACCAAATCATCATACTTCTTGGATTTTGCAACCTCGTGAGCAACTTTGTTAATATCAGAAGAAAGGGCCTTCATGGCCTCTGCATCACGCACCACAAAGCGGTCAATTGAGGCTCTAAAGTAATCTGCAACTTCCTTGGCTTCTGAAACCGGATTTGTGACGGCCTCTTTGCTAATAGCAAGAAGCATATCCTCTGCAGCCTTCAAGCCCGCAGTAGCGCTTGAATGTGCCTGCGAATATGGCGCCTCATACTTTGCCTGTACCCCTATAATCTTCCTAAACGTGGTAAATCTAGTCTTGTCATCAGGACAGCCACTAGCCTTCATGGCCAAATTGAGCTGGTCAAGCGTAAGAGCAAGCTTTTTATGACTTTCTCGTCTATTTGCCTTGTTCTTGAGAATCATGGCCTCAGTAATCTGATTTCCAATTCTCATGATTGGATTCAGGGAAGATAGCGGATCTTGGAAGACCATAGAAATCTTATCTCCACGAATCTTGTGGAAATCATCCTCGCTAATCTTCAAGAGGTCTCTTCCATCATACAAGATCTCTCCACTCTCCACTATTGTGTTTCCAGCCGATATTCCCAAGATAGTTTTACTTGTAGCCGATTTTCCACTTCCGGATTCTCCAACAATTGCTAGCGTCTCGCCCTTATAAAGGTCAAACGATATATCTCTAACAGCTTGGAGTTTTCCATTAATTGTTCTAAATGAAATGGTTAGGTCTTTTACCTGAAGTTTCTTTTCTCTATCGTTAGCCATTATTCGTCTGCTCCTCTAAGTGCTGGGTTGAAAGCATCTCTGAGACCGTTTCCAAACAAGTTGAATGAAATCTCAAGTAAAGAGATGAACAAGGCCGGGAAGAAGATAATATGCGGATACGTTGCAAGATAATCTTTTCCATTTGCAAGCATTGTTCCAACACTGGTCATGGTTGAACTCTCAAGGTTGATAATACCAAGGTAAGTTAAACTTGATTCACTGAAGATGACTCCAGGAATAACAAGAACAGAACCAGTAATGAGAGTTCCCAAAGAGTTAGGGAAGATGTGCTTGAACATAAGACGTCCGTTGCTTGCTCCAAGGGTTCTTGCAGCAAGAACATATTCTTGTCCTTTGAATCTATAGAACTGCATTCTTACACGAGAAGCCATTCCAATCCACCCTGTTAACACAAAGGCAAACAGGAGACTCCACACAGGACCCACTTTCTTTGCTAAGTGTAACTGGAACAGCGTTGCAACAACCATGAAAGGAATGTCTACAAGAATATCGCTAATTCTTTCCATAACAAGGTCAAGAGTTCCACCATAGTAACCTTCAACAGCGCCATACAAGGAACCAATAAAAAGGTTAATGATAGATACTGCAATAGCAAAGATAAATGAGAACCTTGCACCTTTTGCTAGACGGGTGAAAATATCCTGTCCAAGAGAATTTGTTCCAAAAACAAAACTTGGTTCAAATCCATATCTATACTCAAAATAGGTATACTTAAAGACACGACACTTATAAGAAACTGAAGTAGAATCACCAGTTACTGTTGCATATCTATAACGGTTTGAAGCATTTGGATCCTCAAGTCCAGGGTCTCCCTCAATTCTCAAAGAGCTGTAGTTGCCGTCATTTCCACTTGTCTTATAAACATTTGTGAAATTTCCATCTTTATCTAGAATTGCAACACCCTTTGCGTTTGCTTCATACCAAATATTAGCATCACTAACATTTTTAGTCTTAATAGCGGGATAGATTACCTGTTTACCAGATTCATTTTGCCATGCCTGTATACTGTCATATTGCTCCTGAGAAAGAGTCATGTAAATGAAGCCGTTAGCTGTATAACTATCCAACTTTGCAGAATAAAGGGTTTTCCCATCAGCAGAAACGGAAGAACTATGAATCTCTCTGACAACATCATAGCCAGTTTCTGCTTCAATTGCTCTGTAGTAATTGAGGTTGCTGTCTGTCATTTCAACTTTCTGACAGCCGTCCCAACCAAGCCATTCAAAACCCTTTAGTTTAGGAAGAAGCTTTGTATAAGTTAAATATGTTGTGTCAGTAAGACTCTTGGAATAAGTGGTTTCGCAGAAAATTGGAACGAGTAAGGCATAAAGAATAAGAATTGCAATAATAATTGTTGCAACAATTGAACTCTTATTCTTTCTAAAACGGTTCCAAGCATCTTCAAAATAACCAATTTGCTTAGTTTTAAATTTCTCGTCACTACTAGAACGGGAATTGGTAAATCTAAATTTCTCTACTGGAATGTGCTGTAAATCAATATTTGCCATTTGCCTTACTCCCTATTCTAATTCGTGGATCAATAAATCCGTAGCTCAAATCAAGAAGAATTCCTGAAGCCAAACCAATTATGGTATAGAAGGCAGACAACAGCATGAAGAAATTGTAGTCTAATGCAGTAATGGAATTAACATAAAGAGGACCAACACCAGGAACAACAAAGATGTTCTCAATGATAAGAGAGCCACCAATAATTCCAATAAATTCAGCAATAATCATTGGCAGAATAACAACCATTGCATTTCTAAGTGCATGTCTTCTTGTTGTCTGTGCCTTTGTAAGACCCTTTGTTCTTGCAAGAAGAAGATATTCACTTGTTAGAACCTCAGTTAACTCGGCACGAGTATAACGAGCAAAACCCGCAACAGAACCAAAAGCCAAGGAAATGACAGCTGGTAACATTGAATGGAACATTGCCCAAGTAAAATAGTTGGTTCCACTGTTCATAACGAGAGGGAATAGTTTTAGTTTAAAACATAAGAAATATTGAACCAAGAAAGCGTAAACATAACTTGGGACAGAAACAAAAACCATAACCCCAGTAGAAATTACATGGTCCTGCCACTTGTTCTTCTTAAGTGCTGCATAAATACCAAGTATAAGTCCAAGTGGAACAGAAAAGACCATTGCATAAACATTCAAAAGAATTGTTGCAGGAAGCTTGCTAAGGAAGATTTGCATACAATCTTGACCAATATACAAAGATTCACTAACTCCCCAGTCTCCTGTAAACAAAGTTCTAGTTATAAAATTCCAATATTGCTGAATTAATGGGATTGCGTTTCCGTTTGCATCCACAAGTCCTTGACGAACTCTTCGTTGAAGGACAAGAGACATATCCTTACCAAACTGCTGAGCCGGAATATTTGGGAGCAATCTAATAAGGAGGAAACATCCCGATATAATCACAAAAAACGTCAGAAGCATAAGCAACAAACGTTTTATGACGTATTTAACCATAATCAACCTCTCTCTATGGTAATGCGTAGGAACAGGTTAGGAACCAGCGCCCGTGTATTACTATAAAAAGCCTCACCAGTGCTTTTTGCACTGGTGAAGCTGTGAATTACAAAGATTTAAGACCTAGTTGTACTTCAATACATAGTTCTGAGAAGCGCAATATGCATCCCACTCAGCATCTGTGTAGTTGTATGTGTAATATTTAAGTCCGCCACGGCCCATGCCAAAGATGTAGTCTTCTGTGTAGTACTTAATCTGCATACCCTTGAGGCTTGCTGAAGAGTCACCCATGATTGGGATTTCTTCATAAGTCATCAAGACAGCCATTTCAAGTGCTGCAAGAATATCAAGTCTGGCTTCTGGATCACCATCAGAATCTCCGCAAGAATACTCAACCAATGTGCCATCTGCACTCTTAACGGTCTTCTTTTCGCCAAGCATGATTGCATTCCAATCGCTGACTGAAGTTGTGTAATCTGTGCCATGGATATTGATTGTCAAAGATTCCTTTGTTGTATCCCAACATGGGTTGTACTGATAAGACTCTGAAGTATAAGCTTCCATGAGGTTGTATGGGTCAAGAGTTGAACCTGTCCAACCAACACCAAAGAGCATGTCTACCTGACAGTTCTTAAGAGCATCTGCAAAACCGTTTCCAAGAGTATCATCTCTTGTGAATGTTAGCTTTCCTTCAAGTTTTGTTCCCTTAACAGCTTCTGTGAAGCAGTTTACGAGATATTCATAACCGTTGTTGTAGAACTTAGATGTTGAGTTTGGTGTTCCAATCTTGATTTGAATAACATCATCTGCATCCATAAGGCCCTGTGCAATAGCTTTGTCATAAGCTTCATTATAAAGCTGCTGTGCCTTTGTGAGGTTGTAACCAGTGATAGAATCAATAGCTTCATCTACATCTTCATAAAGCTTGCCTTCACCAATGTCTTCAGTAAGACCCCAGAAGTTAACAAGAACATTCTTTGCCTGAGGTGTTGAACGGTAAGGTGTACCAGCTTCAGGATCGCAAATGATGAGCTCTGAATAAAGAGCAAAACCAGGAGCGTTTGTTGGGCTTGTTGCCAAACAGAAGTCAGCTCTGTTAAGAGCAAAACTCATTGCCTGTCTGAACTCAAGAAGAGTAAGGATGGTCTTGTTGATATTTGCACCTGCTGCTTCCTGCATAGTTACGAGCTTGTCCATATCTGGGTTGAATGCCATGAAGAATGTGCTGTCACCAGGTGTGTAGTAGCAGTAATCTGACAAGGAGTAGGTCTGCATATCATCAACTGTAAGTCCATAACCATCAAGCTTTCCTTGGAGGAAGAGCTCAAGTCTTGTTGAAGCTTCTGGAACATAATCTGCAACAATCTTTGTTGTCTGATAACAGTCTGGGTTGTCATTGAACAAATAGTAGTTCTCGTTTCTCTCAAGAACAAACTGCTTGTCTGCCTGGAAAGAAGTGAGCTTGTAAGGACCATAAGAAGGTGTTGTCTCTGCTGATGTGCAGTATGTTGTTGTGTAAACACCATCAACAACGCTTGAGCATGCATCATAGAGGTCTGTCTTTACGAGGTTTGTTCCTGTGAGAGAATAAAGAAGATAGAAGCCCTTAAGTGGCTTTGTAAGACAAATGAGGATGTGATAATCATCAAGTGCCTGATAACCAACTTCTGCCCAATCAAGCTCTGAATATGTTGTTGCATAAACAAAGTAGTTTGGAACATCATCTTCTGTTTCACCCCAGTTTGGGTTGCCTGTTGTTACAGGAACAAAGAGAGCATAGTTCTCATCTGTAAGAGGGATAAGTCCTTCTTCATCAGCCATAGCTGCTAGAGTTTCCCAGTTTGTTGTATCAAAGTAGGAATCTCCATAAGCGTTAACGTATGTGTTAAGGGAATAGTTGTTTGTCCATGCAAGAGAGAAGTCAATACCAATGTACATTGGCTCGCCGTTTGGAGAGTAGTACTGTCCGTCTTCACCCTTTGTGAGATCAGCCATTGTATAACCAGCATTTGCGCCGTTATCAAGCTTAACTGTCTTACCCTGATAGAGATATTCTTTTGCATTGTAAACAACCATGTTACCACTATAGAGGTTGTCTGCTCTGTAGTTCTGTGCAACTGGGTTGATAAGTCTCTTCTGAGATTCAACAAAATCATAAGCATTGATAGGTGTGCCATCATCCCACTTGAGATCCTGTCTGATTGTAATAATGTAAGCCTGGTTTACAGAATCTTCTGTGATGCCATACTGACCAACATATTGTGCTGTTACATCTTCAGGTTCACCTACTGCCATTGCTGGAACAACCTTGTACCCGGTTTCATCTTCATTGTAATCAAATGTGTAGAAACCATCCTCAATGTAGCTACCAATCTCTGTTTCTGTATTGGTCTCATACGTATGAGTGTTCCAGTTTGTTGGGAATACTGAGAGAGCCTCATTATAAGTATATGTTGCAGGCTCTGCAGCGACTTTAGCGGTAGTCTCCGCTTTTGGTGTTTCCTCTGTCTTTGTTGTAGTTTCTGTTGTTGTTGCTGGTGTTGTGGTAGTTGCAGTTGTTGTAGTTTCTTTCTTGCCACAAGAGACACAGAACAGCAATGAAACAACCAACAGAGCTATAGCCAGTTTTTTCATTGTTCGTTCCTCCATGAAAAAATATTTATACGCCATTGTCATTCAATTGGGTTCCAATAGTTTATCAGTGGAAGTTGTTTCTTTCAACTATTAGTCGCAAAAATACTTGTTTTTAACACTTAAAGTTACAGTGTCTAACAAAATTTTCTCTTTCCGTTCAAATCTTTACAAAAATTTCTTATACACCAAGGTAAATTAACAAGAACACAACGGAAATTACAACAAATCCCAATCCAGCAATAAGGAATTCTATAACAGAACTCTTTCTTGCATGTTTTCTATCTTTATATTCACTGTAACTCTCTTTATGCTCTTCGTAATCTCTTTTCCTCAAGCTAAAAAGTTTACTAAAAGAATACCCTATTCCGTCAGACACCCCGTGATCAGAAGCCCACACAAGCCCAGCAGCAACTAACATTAAAGATCCTCCAAGAAAGAATGAGTCACTTAAAATCATGGCCGTTTCTTTGATGGTTATTGAAGAAAACACGCCCTTAATGATAAGAACGGCTATTGTTATTGCTAAACTTACCCCAAGGCAAATTAAAAGTTTTGTTTTATTTATTTTGATTTGCATAAATAATTCCTCCTAAAGTCCTCCAACTTTGACAGACCCTCTGGCGTAACAGGCTTTATCCATCTTCCAGAAATCAGCTGAAGCATCATGAGAACATACCTAATAATTTCATCACAATAACACAAAGGAAACACAACCAAAATTGAAGCCTTGAACTTCAATCCTGCAAGGCAAACACATGGCAAAACCATGAGATACATAAATGAAATCTCAAGAACAGTACCAGTAAAAGAATCTCCAGAAGCCCTAAACGTATCATTCATGGCCCAGTTTCCCATTCTAATCACTGCAACAATTGTATATATCAATATTAAAGAAGAACATATATCAAAAGACTGTCCAGAAAGCCCCATAATCACAAAAGCATACGGCTTCAGAATATTTACTAGAATGGCCACAATCAGCACACTGAATTGACACAGCGGAATGAGCCTTTTTGCTCGCTCATACGCCAAAGAAAGTTCTCCACTTCCCACGCACTTTCCCACCAAAACCGATGATGCATTAGCAAAGCCCTGAAAAAATCCAATAATCAGGCCTTCAAAAGTTCTAAATACGGCAAGAGCTGCAATAGCTTGCTCGCTCTGTCTTCCAAGAACTACATTGATTACCATATTTCCAATGCCAATAAATACCTCACTGAAAATAATGGGAAGACTCTTTTTAAAAAAGAGAGACAAGTGATCCTTCTTCCAATTGAAGAATTCTTTGAACATAAAAAGGTATGGATATTTAACACAGGTGGCGAGGATAATAATGACAACAACATTAACAAAAGAAGCACAAACTGTGGCTAATGCTGCTCCTCTTACTCCTAGTGCAGGACATCCCAAATGTCCTCCAATGAGTACCCAATTTAAGAAGATATTGCTAAAAACACTGCATATTGCTGCAAATAAGGGTATTTTTACTCTCTCAGTTGCTCTTAACACTGTGCTCATTGCAACGGCAATTATTTGCAAAGGATAGGCAAAACCAATAATGGTGAGGTATTGTACCCCAATCTCTTGGATGACTAGTTTATCGGTATAGAGGCGCATGATAGTCCACGGGGAAAAGATTGCAACTCCTCCAAAGATAAAGCTAACTGTAAGCATACAGACTAAAGTGAGACCAAAGCTGCGTGCAATGTTTTTGTGATCTTTGGCGCCCCAATATTGAGAAAAGAAAAGCAAGCCTCCGCCAACAAAGCCCCAGTAGCAGGCAATCATTAGTGTGGCGTATTGAGAGCAGAGCCCTACTGCACCAACAGAGTTCTCCCCCAATGGCGCTATCATGATGGTGTCTACCATTGTTCCTGTTGTGGTTAATAGGTTTTGAAGAGCTACAGGAATGGCAATTATGCCAACTTGTTTGGTAAATTGTGGTAAGTTAACTTCAGCCTTCTTTAAACTAGCTTGGCCGATGTTTTGCGTTTTAGCCATGACTTAGAATATATCAAAAGCAATATATTTTGTCTTTATTGTTTCCCATGTGAGCTCTTCATTGTATAATTAA
>CAVJIN010000005.1:59500-70217 GCA_963649615.1 bacterium | reverse complement strand
GAAGGTTTACTTTCTAGGTTTAATACTCCAAGTAGGTTAAGCGCGAGAAGTATTGCAATAACTGCAATTATAGCTACAAATACAAATGCAATAGGGTTTCTTTTTTTTGCCATGCTCATAATGTAACAATTTTATTGCTGTGTGGACAAGTTTTTCATAGTTTGTTATAGTAGCTTTTGGTTGCCTCATTAATGAAAAAGCAGAGGCTAAAGTTTCAATGGTAATTGGTCTAAGACCAATGAGAGTAGGAGGAAATTATGGTTACAATTAACGCAACACTCAGAACAGAAGACTTTGGTTCAGCAGGTTCAAGAAGACTTGTTCGTGCAGGTTATCTCCCAGCAGAGATGTATGGCAAAGATGGAAACATCCACATTGTTCTTAATGCACACGATTTTGAGCTTGATCTCAGAAAGATTGGCATTGGTAGCGAATGTGAGATTGTTCTTGACGGCAAGACCTACAAGTGCATCTTCAAGGCTCTTCAGGAGAATATCATGTATGATACTCTTCTTCATGCCGATTTCCAGATTGTATGATTGTAGTTTTTGGCTTAGGTAATCCCGGAGCCACTTATGAGCATACTCGCCACAATGTTGGTTTTGATGCCGTAAACGAAGCAGCAGCGTTTCTTCACGTTAAGTTGAGGAAACGCTGTTTCCGTTTATACAGAGAGGCCAAAATATTGGAAGATAATGATGCTAGTGGAAGGAGACAATCTTCAGTAAAAGCTTCTTTGGTAGAACCTCTTACATATATGAATAACAGCGGTGAAGTGGTAAAGTATTTTGATAACAACTCTACTTTTATTGTGGTTTGTGACAACATGGATCTTGCAGTTGGAGGGCTACGAATTAAAAAGGGTGGTGGAGCTTCCGGCCAAAAGGGATTAAACAGTATTGCATCAAATCTTGGAAAGACTGATTTTATTCGTATCTATATTGGTATTGGACGGCCTTCTGATGGTGTTGAAGTTGTAGATCATGTTCTTCAAAGAGAACCTAGTGGCCCTAAAAAAGATGCCTTGGATAAAGCTATTAAGGATGCTGCAATGGCTATTGTAAAGTTTATTAATGGAGCAACCGTGGAGGAATTGCAACTTGAATACAATAGAAAAGGACTTTTGTAAAAAGCTCTTTAGTCTATGCGATAAACCAATTAATGGGCTTGTTGTTGCTTTTTCCGGCGGTTGCGATTCACTGGCTCTTTTACTTCTTGCTACAAAGGTCCTTGGAAAAGAAAAAGTTTATCCTGTTTATGTAAATCACAACTTAAGAGATTTCCAAGAATTAGAACAAGAGATGTCCTTAAATGAAGCCAATTGTAAAAAAATTGGAGTGAAACTTGAAATTTATACCATTGTTAGAGGGCAAGTTCTAGATTTGGCGAGAGCTCGTTCTGGAGGTATTGAAGATGCCGCACGAGTTCTAAGATATGAAGCACTTGAAGAAAAAAGACTTTTTCATAATTGTTCTTTTATAGCTACTGCACATCATAGGCAAGATCAAATTGAGACTGTTGCAATGCGCTTATCTAGTGGTTCTCCTGTAAGTTCTTTAGTTGGTATCTCTCAAAGAGATGACAAGCGTCATTTAATTAGGCCTCTTTTGGATTTTGAGCGAAAAGATTTGGAAGCCTATTTACGAACAAACGGATTTTCTTGGAGTACGGATTCTACTAATGAGGATGTTTCTTTTTCAAGAAATAAAATGAGAAATGAGATACTTCCAAAAGTTAGAGAAATTTGGCCCCATGGAGAAAAGGTTTTACTTTCTTTAAGTCAAAGTGCCAAGTTTTTGACTGCATCTGAAACCACTTTCAAAGATTATATTCCTGTAGAAACATTTAAATCTTTAAATCCCACTAAAAAGACTTTGGCTCTTTTTGATTTGTGGAATACTGTGTTTTCACAAACTGAAATGCCAATGACCTTAGTAATGAGGGTGTGTAAAGCTGTAGTAGATGATAAAAATCAAAGAATTTGTGCAAATGGGGCTACTGTTTTAATAAAAGATGGTTTTATAACTCTTAAACCACTTGTCTCAGAAAAAGACGTTCAAATAGAGGATAATTTCTTTGAAATGCAGTTCAACCCCTTTGAAGATCAAAAGATATTACTCCCAACTCTTTCTGAAAAAATAACTTTTTTAAGTGGAAAATATGCTCAACCTTATGAAACAGAAAAAAGTCTTAGGATGGACCCTAAAAAATTTAAGGGGCAACCAAGAATTAGGTATGCAAAAATAGGCGATAGCATAAAACTTAAGGGCGGGTCAAAAAAGGTTCTAAGGTTGCTACAAGATATGAAAATTCCACAGAACGTCAGAACTTTGGTTCCTGTTTTGGTGGATGACGACGGCTTATGTGCTGTTTTTGGTAGCTGTTATGGTGGCTTTGATAGAATTTGTGTGAAGTTTCGTTCTTCACTTGCCCCAAACGGCTCAACTCTATATATTGTGCGTAATGAGGTTTTTACAAAAACCTCTAAAGGTTAACTTATGGAAGAAAAAGATAAAGATCAGGAAGTTTCTAAGACTCCTGAAGAGACAAAAATTGAAGAGCCACAGACTGAGAATACTGTAAGTAACTCTGACGATGGCTTAAGCGAAGCAGATAAAACCAAGTCCTATTGGAAAGAAACTCCTTTTGATCAAATGGAAAAGGTTAAGCCTACTTCTTTTGCTGGTCTTGATGCTAACAAGCCAGATGATTCCAACAACGAGTCTAATGATATAAAGACAAAGGAAAAGAAGAAAACCAACCCAGATGATTACTGGAGACCTAGGTATAATGATAAATCTAGTGGCTACAACAATTCTAATGGAAATGGTGGTAATGGCGGAAATAAAGGCTACAGACCTCAAAATGATGGAGATAATCCCTTCAGCTCTAAGAAAAATAGAGTTGGGTTAATTGTATTTGCAGTTTTAATCATCATTTTTGCATTTACTCTCTTTAACCAAGGAGCTTCCACTCCAGAAATTTCTTACAGTAACTTTAAGATTCTTGTAGAAAACGGCAAAGTAAAAACAGCTAACATTAAAAACAGTACAATTATTGAGTTTACTGCTACAGATGGAGGCACTTACAAGACAAGAATTCCTTATTATGATGAGGAACTTTTGAACTACTTGGAACAGTATAGTGTTGATGTAAGAGGCTCAGATCAGGATATCTCAATTCTCTCGTTGATTATTCAACTTGTTCCGTGGATTATATTTATCGGCTTTACAATTATGCTGCTCAAGCAATCTTCCGGTAATGGACAGCTCATGCAATTTGGCAAAAGTCATGCAAAACAGTACTCGGACAAAGACATTAAGGTGAAGTTCAAAGATGTTGCAGGGCAGAAAGAAGCTAAGTACGAGCTTCAAGAGGTTGTAGAGTTCTTGAAGAATCCAAAAAAGTTTGAAGCCATTGGTGCTAAAATTCCTAAAGGTGTGCTTTTGGTTGGCCCTCCAGGAACGGGTAAAACTCTTCTTGCAAAGGCTGTTGCTGGCGAGGCAGGTGTTTCTTTCTTCCATACAAGTGGCTCAGACTTTGTTGAGATGTTTGTAGGTATGGGAGCCGCAAGAGTTCGTGACCTCTTTGACCAGGGCAGGAAACATGCTCCATGTATCCTTTTTATAGATGAAATTGACGCAGTAGGCCGTTCTCGTGGAAGTGGTCTTGGTGGTGGACACGATGAGCGCGAGCAGACCCTCAACCAAATTCTTGTAGAAATGGACGGTTTTGACACGACTTCTGGTGTAATTGTGATAGCTGCAACTAATAGAGCCGATGTTCTTGACCCAGCTCTTCTTAGACCGGGCCGTTTTGACAGACAGGTTGCAATCTCGCTTCCAGATATTCAAGAACGTGAGGATATTCTTAAAATTCATGCTGCAAAGGTTAAACTTGGCCCAGATGTAGATTTAAGTATTATTGCGAGAGCCACTTCTGGTGCTTCCGGTGCGGATCTTGCTAACTTGGTTAATGAGGCTGCTTTGTATGCTACTAGAGCAAATAGGTCTACTGTTTCTCTAAAAGATTTTGAAGAAGCACGTGATAAAATGGTTCTTGGTGTTGCCAGAAAAAGCCATGTAATGACAGCTGAAGATAAGAAACTTACAGCTTATCATGAAGCAGGACATGCTCTTTTGTTCTACTATCTTGAGGATATTGACCCTCTTTATAAGGTAACAATTATACCGCACGGAAATGCTGGCGGTGTAACAATGGGACTTCCAGAGAATGATCAGTCTTATATGAAAAAGAGTACTCTCCTGAGCCACATTAAGATGGCAATGGGTGGTTATATTGCTGAGAAGATGCTTAATGGCCAAACCTCTACAGGTCCAAGTTCTGATATCAAGCAGGCAACAGAGATTGCAAGAAGAATGGTTACAGAATTTGGTATGAGTAAATTGGGCTTTATTTCCTTGGGGTCAGAGGGTGAGCCTTTATTCCTTGGTCGTGAAATTGCTCAGCACAAAGACTACAGTGAAGAGACAGCTAGACAAATTGATGCAGAAGTAAACTCAATTTTGGACGAATGCATGAAAGATGCAACCAGAATACTTGAAGAAAATAGAGATCAGTTGGATACTCTTGCTAATGAATTGATTGCGAAAGAAACCTTGGATGACAGAGAAGTTAGAGCTTTGCTTGGTTTTGAGCAAATTGGTCCAAAGAATTCCGATATTTCTTAAGGTCTTTGAGGCTCCTAAGGGGAAGGTATGGTTGACTCTGCACATAAAAGAAATTTTTGTATTATTGCTCATATAGACCATGGTAAGTCTACGTTAGCCGACCGTTTCATTGAAACGGCTCGGCTGATTACTTCCCGCGGTCCTGCTCAAACTCAAATTCTTGACAACATGGATATTGAAAGAGAGCGAGGCATTACCATTAAGAGCCAAGCTGTTACAATTCCTTATACAGCCAAAAATGGCGAGCTTTATGAACTAAACTTGGTAGATACTCCGGGCCATGTTGACTTTTCTTATGAGGTTTCAAGGGCTATTAGTTCATGTGAGGGTGCTTTACTTTTAATTGATGCTTCACAAGGGGTTGAAGCACAAACTCTTGCCAATTTGTACATGGCAATGGAGCACAACCTTGAGATTATTCCAGTTATTAACAAAATTGATTTAGCTAGTGCAGATATTGAGTCTTGTCTTCAACAAATTGACCATGATTTGGGTTTAGATCCCGATATGGCACAAAAGGTATCGGCAAAGACAGGCGAGGGGGTTCCCGCGCTGTATGAAGCTATAGTTCAATATATTCCAGCTCCTGTAGAAGCTGACGATAAACCTCTTAAGGCTTTGATTTTTGATAGCCATTATGACCCATATAGAGGTGTTATTGTTCATTTTAGGCTCTTTGAAGGTTCTGTTTCTGAAGGCCAAGAAATAATGTTTATGAACAGCAAGGCTGTTTATAAGGTGGAGGAAGTTGGAATCTTCCAGTTAGACCTTGTGAGAACCAAGACACTTAAATCTGGTGATGTTGGTTATTTCATTGCTGGTATTAAAACTATTGCAGACATTAGAGTGGGTGATACTGTTACACTTGCTTCAAATCCTGCTAGCTCTGCATGTGAAGGTTTTAAAGAAGTAAAGCCTGTTGTCTTCAGTTCAATATATCCAGTTGACACTAACGATTACGAAGAACTTCAAGATGCTATTGATAGACTTAAATTAAATGATGCTTCTTTGGTTTATGAAAAGGATAGCTCAATTGCTCTTGGTCAGGGTTTCAGATGTGGTTTTTTGGGCATGCTTCATCTTGAAGTGGTTCAAGAGAGAATTGAAAGGGAATTTGGGCTCTCAATTGTGCTCACTAGTCCGTCTGTTCGCTATTTGATTCATATGAAAAATGGAGAAGTTCTTGAAGTTGATAATCCACTAGAGTATCCAGAACAGGTCAAAATTGATTATGCAGAAGAGCCTTATATAAGGGCGAGCGTTATAACACCATCGGGCTATGTGGGGCCAGTTATTACATTGTGCATGGAAAAGCGCGGGGTGCAGACTGGCATGAACTATATAGATGAGAAACGTGTTGAACTTGTTTATGAGATGCCTCTTGCAGAAGTGCTGTTTGAATTTTATGACCGTCTAAAGTCTATATCACGCGGTTATGCTTCCTTTGACTATGAAGTTATTGGGTATAGAAAAACAGATCTTGTAAGAATGGATATCTTGGTAAATGGCGAGGCGTGCGATGCTCTTAGTATGCTAGTATTTAGAGATAGTGCTGTAGCACGTGGTCGTCAGGCATGCGAAAGGTTGCAGGAAGAGATTCCAAGACATCAGTTTAAGATTCCAATTCAGGCAGCTATTGGTGGTAATATCATTGCTCGTGAAACAATCAATGCTTTTAGAAAAGACGTCACCGCAAAGTGCTATGGTGGCGATATTACTCGTAAAAGAAAGCTCTTGGAAAAGCAGAAGGAAGGCAAAAAGCGCATGAAACTTGTTGGGAATGTTGAGATTCCACAGAGTGCCTACCTTGCTGTTTTGAAGAGTAAAGACTCTGATCAGAAGTAATTGGGGGTACATATGGATGTCAAAGAGTTTTCGTTTTCAAATGGAGACTATTCGTTTTCCATTTTGAATGTGGGATGTGCCTTGACATCTCTTTGTGGTCCAGATAAAACAGGTAAAATTTCAAATGTCTTGCTTCATTATCACAATGCCGTTGAAAACCCTTCTACAGTTTTAAATTCAAATGCCAACTTTGGTCTGACGGTTGGAAGATTTGCAAATAGAATTAGCGGAGCCTCATTTCCTTTGAATGGTAAAACTTATAGTTTTGAGGCAAACAATGGCTTAAATTTGCTACATAGTGGAAAAAATAGCCTTAGACATAGGATTTGGGACATTAGAAAAGAGAATGATGGCTTTACTTGTTTGATTAAAGTTTCAGAATCTGATGATGGTTTTCCAGGGGATTTAGATGCAAGAGTAAGGTTCTCTCTTTCTGCGGAAGGGCTGTTTAGAATCCATTACAGTATTAGTTGTACAGAGGATTGTCCCATTAATTTCACCAACCATGCTTACTTTAATTTAAGTGGTGAGTCTGAGACATTAGACACAAGTAGCACAATCTTTGACCATGTGGCTCAATTTAACAGTTCAAAAATTCTAGAAGTAGATGAATCTTTAATACCTACAGGGACATACATTCAAGTTAAGGGTACTCCATGGGATTTCACCAAGGCAAAACCTATTGGACAAGACATTAAGGATCCTGAGCTAACTTCTGCTCGTGGCTACGACCATGCTTATGTGATTGATAGGATTGATGGGGCTTCACGTGGCTTTACTCAGTTTGCGAGGGTTTATGATCCAAAAAGTGGACGTATTATGGCTGCTTACACAGATCTTCCTGCTTTTCATTTTTATACTGGAAATTACATTGATGGAGAGGAGGGTTATCCTACACATGGCGGATTTTGTCTTGAAACGGAATTTTATCCCGATTTTGTTAACAAATCCCAGTTCCCTTCATGTATTTTAAAAGCCGGTGATTTATTTGAAAGTACAACGGTTTATCATTTATACAACATACACAACGCCAATGCGTCATTATAGGGGTGTCAAATGAAAGAGGTTAAAGTAATTGGAATAACAGGTGGAAGTGGAAGTGGAAAATCCACAATCGTTCGTAAAATTGCCGAGGTTAGTGAATCTTTTGTGTCAATTGCACAGGATAGCTACTACAAGAGCGCCTCATTCGTCAACAATGCCAACATCACTGCCTTTAATTTTGACCATCCCGATGCTTTTGATAATGACCTATTGTGTCAACATATTCGAGATTTGAAGGAAGGTAAAGCTATTGAGATGCCTCAGTATGACTTTGTACATCATTGCAGAAGACAGGAATCTATTCGCATTGAACCAGCTCCTCTAGTTATTGTTGATGGACTGATGATTTTATATGTTCCAGAGATTCGTGAGCTTTTAGATTTGAAGATTTATGTTGATACTCCACATGATATTAGGTTTATCAGAAGACTCCAGAGAGACATTTTGGAGCGTGGAAGAACGGTTGAAAGTGTTGTCAAGCAATACTTGGAGGTTGTGCGTCCTGGTCATTTTTCATTTATTGAGCCTACAAAAGAATTTGCAGATTTAATTGTTCCTGAAGGTGGACATAATGAGAAGGCTATGAAGGTTCTAAGATCTTTTGTTAAGGATATTTACAGAGAAGATTGATACAGTTTCTTAGCCTTTGTTTCTATGCCGTCTGAATATTATTCTGCTATCTTTGATATATTTAAAGCTGAATTCGTCTGGCACAGGATCTAGTCCACCAAGATAAAAACGGCTACATCTAAGTATTCTTGAAACTCCAAGTATTGTGCCTTTAAAAATGCCGTGCTTCATTACAGCAAGTTTGAAATACTGTGAACATGTTGGACTATAAATACAGTTTTTGCCCAAAAATGGTGAAATGAGTTTTTGATATGCCACTACAGGGAGAAGGAATATTTTTCTAATTAGCTGGGTGAATTTGCAACTCATATTAATCCTTATGTCTATTTTATCTTTTAGGTCTAATTTTTCAACTATTCCATATCAATAGGGTTTGACTTAAAGACCTTTTTTGGTCTATAGTAGGTCTGTTCTAGTGATTATTTTATCAGTTTATGGAGGATACATATGGCAGGTGCTGTTTCTAAAAACGCTCGTCGTGAAGGTGAGAAGATTCTTACAAGTCGCTGGGGTGGACAGATTAAGACAAAGTCCGTCTTTGAGAATGGTAAGCTTCACCATATTGCATATTGCGTAAAGACCGGTAACACGGCTCGTAAGCCAAAGGATTTAATGTAATCCAAAAAGAGAGGCCCGCTTTAAGCGGGTCTTTTAGAATAAAAACACATTCAAATTTTCTAGATTAAAAAACGTTTTTCTAAAAAAAATGATTTTTTCTGTATCTAGTTCCATTTTAGTGTGTTATTATTAATGGTAGTTTTATTTATTATTAGAATTACGGATGTCATGAGGAGGAAATTCGTGAAACGTTTTTCAAAAGCCATTTGTTTGGCACTCTTAGTTTTTACAATGATTTTTGCACTTGCTGGATGTTCAACAGCACCAAAACAGGATCTTGGGGATATTGTAGTAACTGATGTTCAAGTTCCTGAAACAACTGTTGAACCAGTTGAAGAGCCAGTAGTTGAACCTTCAAAGGAAGAAACTCCAGTTGAAGAGCCAGTTGCTGAAGAAGCAGTTGTTTTTGTTCCAGTAGTGAAGAAATACACACTATTTACTGAAGGTGATATCACAGTTGTTGCAGATAAGGGCAAGGCTACAATCACATATCCAGCATCAATCATTTCAAAGGCAGATATTGATGCTGCAGCACTTGCAGCATATCAGGCATACAGCCCAATATACGATTTGAGTGAAGTTTACTACAGCGTAGGCGACGGAGTTCTTACACTTTACTATCCAGAAAGTTGGGGAGTTGAAGAACTTGCCGTAGCTGAAAAGGCTGTTATGGATGTTCTTCCATCTTATGTTGAGGCAGTAATTGCTCAGGCTGTAGAAGAAGCTGCGGAAGAAGTTGTCAAAGCAGCTCAAGAAGCAGTTGAAGAAATCAGTGAAGAAGGTCTTTCAGCAAGTATTTCACTCTTTGGTTATACCGCAACTATCTCTTTGAAAGATGATGTTCTTACAATTGACTACCCTGATTTCATTACAGTTGATGAAGTCAAAGCCGCTGCAGCTGCTGCTTATCAGGCATACAGTGAATATCTTAAGGGTTCAACACTCACCATTGATGATGGTTATGCAACTCTCAAACTTTCATTCAAGCTTGGAGAAGATGAATTCTATTATGCAGTTAACCTTCTTGAAAGTGAGCTTTCATATTACGTAGCAACTTTGCTTGATGCTCTTACTGAAGAGTCAGCAGTTTCTATTGAGGCAGTTACAACTCCAGTTACAGCTGAAACAGCTGAGGAAACGGTTTATACAGCATCAATTAGTGTCTTTGGCTATGAGATAGATGTAGAAGCCTACGACAATATTGTTAAGATTACATATCCTAGCTTCATTACATTTGAAGAAATTCAGGCTGCTGCTGCAGTAGCTTATGAACAGTTCCCAGAGTATCTTGCTGGTTCCTCATTATATGTTGATTCTAATACAAGCACAGCAGTTCTTTCTCTTGCAGGTATTCCATCTGTTGCAGATTTGAGCTATGCAATGGGTCTTGTTGAAGATGCTCTTCCAGCTTACGTTCTTTCCTTGTTCCCTGAAGTAGAAGAAACAACAGAAGTTGCTGAGGTAGCTGAAGAGACAACCGTTGAAGAAACAGCTCCAAGCTACTACGAGACTTCATTTGGTGTATATGGTTATACTGTTGATATTGTTGCATATGGCAACCAGATTGCTGTTTCCTATCCAGATTTCATTACTAATGCTGACGTTGCTGCTGCCGCAAGAAAGGCTTATGAAGCATATAGCCAATACTTCCAGGGTTCAGAGCTTGTAATTGATAATGGTACAGCTGTTCTTACACTTGCATACAGTTTGACTGAAGATGACTTCAATAGTGGTGTTGCAACACTTAAGAGCGAGCTTACAAATTACATTGTTGCACTCCTCTTTGCTCCAAGTACAGAAGAGACAGAGACAGTTGAAGAAGTCACAGAAGTTGCTGAAGTTGTTGAGCAGCCAGCAGTTGAAGAACAGCCTGCTACTGAGGCTCCAGC
>CAVJIN010000005.1:0-59432 GCA_963649615.1 bacterium | reverse complement strand
CTAAGACAGAAACAACAACATCTCAGCCAGCTAAGACAGAGACAACTACTACAACAACTACTGCTACAGCAACCCCAGCTAAGAAGTCCAATGCAGGTCTTATTGTCCTGATTATTGTTCTTGTAGCAGTTGCAGCAGCCGCTGTAGTGCTCTTTCTTAAGAAGAAAAAGAACTAACAATCCGTAACCACGGAAATAAAAAAGCCACTTCGAAAGAGGTGGCTTTTTTATATCAAGAGGCTTTTGCAAACCTCTTAAGGACGGCTATTAACTAAAAAAAAGACCGACTTCAAAAGAAATCGGTCTTTTTTAGCTCCCCGAGACAGACTCGAACTGCCGACAGGGTGGTTAACAGCCACCTGCTCTACCGACTGAGCTATCGGGGAATGTTCTTTGAACATTGAGAATGTACCCCATTGCCCAGCTTTAGTCAAGTAAGCTTAATGAAATTGTTTAATAATCCCAACAATTTCGGATAAACGCTCATCTAGTTCTGCTTGAGTCTTTGCTTCTGCTACTACTCTAAGATATGGTTCCGTGTTGGATTTTCTTACGTTGAACCACCAAGTAGGGAATTCAATTCTATAGCCGTCAAAGTCAAGAAGCTTGGTAGGATTTAGTTTTGAATATTTTTCATACAGAGCATTCATTGCACCATCTTTGTTTTCTAGCTTAAAGTTTGTTTCTCCGCTGTTTGCATAAGCTACAATTTCATCAACATGCTGGCCCAGTGTTTTGCCCTGTTTTTTGAGTGCTGAAACAGTCTGAAGTACTATTAGAGAGGCTAAAAGACCACTGTCGCAGTTGTTGAAGTCTCTAAAGTAATAGTGTCCGGCAAGCTCCCCACCAAAGATGCAGTGTTCTTCCCTCAATTTGAGTTTTGCAAAAGCATGTCCAACTCTACCAATAAAGACCTCTGTTGCACCTAGTTTTTCAAGATATTCGGTTGTTGAACGAGAAGTTCTAATGTCAACAAGAACAGATCCTTTTTCTTTTGAAAGATAATAGTCTCCAAGAATGCCTGTTACATAGTCTGGCTGGATGAAGCGACCTTTCTCATCAATAAACATTACACGGTCTGCATCTCCATCATAAATGACTCCACAATCAGATTTATTTGCTTTAACAGCTTCCATAATCTGTGCACAGTTTTCAACTTCAAGAGGATTTGGCTCGTGTCCAGGGAAGGTGCCATCCAGTGTGTCGTTAATATATTTTGCATGGTCTCCAAAGAGCTCTTTGACATAGAGATTACTCATTCCGTTGGAGCAGTCTACAGTAAGGCTTAGGTTTGAAAGATCAGGAAGGAAACCTTTGAGGTAGTTTAGATATTCTTCATGGATGTTCTTATCTATGACCTTTCCACGTTTGCAAGCGCAAACTGGTTCAACCTTTTCTTCATTAACCATTCTTTCTAGATCTTTTAGTCCAGTGTCTCCTCCAACAGGAATTGCCATAGCTCTAGAAATTTTCATTCCGTTGTACTGCTTTGGGTTGTGGCTGGCTGTGATTTGTACAGAGGCCTGAGCTTTGTAATATACAGTTGAAAAGTAAACCATTGGTGTGGTTGAAAGTCCAATATTCCATACATCTACACCAGCATCATTGATTCCATTGCAAAGATTTTCAAAAATCTCATCACTGGTTAGGCGAATATCTCTTCCTACAACTACATAGTCGCAAGGAAGAAGCTTTGGAAGAAAATATCCAATCTTGTACGCAGTCTCTTTGTTGAAATCTTGATTGTAGACTCCACGAATGTCGTAAGCTTTAAAAACTCCCATTGTTTTTCTCCTTTATTTTATTGCTTAATGTTTTATCCATTAACTCAAAGAATAGCACAGTGTTGTTGTTTAAGGCAAACTCTGTCACACATTGACGGAAGATTTTGTCAAACCAGTTTGCAGCTTTTAATTTTTCATATTTCTTATGTCCGTTGCAGAACGCTATGGCAGCATTTTTTTTAACAGTTCTAATGCTTTTAACATCCTCTGGAGTAAAAGAGTCTTCATACTTAACATATGGTTCAGCATTTTTAGGTTTTTTTAACGGAAATCCAAAGATATGTGCCGTATGTTCAAAATCTTCATACCAAAAATGGTTATTAATTTCATAGAGAAAAACACCGTGGTCCCGGATAACTCCGTTACTGTTTGCATAAAATGTACTGAAGGTTTTCCACTCTATGTTACCGCCTCTTTTTTCTTCTAATCCTTTGAGATAGGCTGTTGCTTCATTGTCCATTTTTCTCCTCCAAATAAGGTCCAAAGGCATTTGCTAAATAGTAAGGTGTAATCATTATAAATACGCACCAGTTGTCTTGTAAAAAAACGTTTGGTACGACTAGTTTTAGCACAACTAGAACTGCCATGATTGCAAGTAGTACTTTGTAAACTGTAGTAAGTTGATCAGGTTTTCGACGTAGAGACATAATTGCCACAATAATCAATACAGGATTAATAAATAGTATATTCTCATTGTACCATGTTACATTGTGATTAGTAAAAAACATCATAAACATTAACAAGGTACCCAATAATCCAAAAATTAGATTTACTGTGAAGGTAAATGCTTTATAAATTCTAATGTGTTTTTTCCATAGCAATAGTAAAACACACAACATACCAAGCGCTAAACCAACTATGATTGAAAATAGAATATTACTTTTAGGTTCTACCACAGATGGGGTGTAGTCAGAATTATCGGACTGAGTGAGGCCGGATTGTATGCCGTATTGGAGAATTGCCTTTTCAAGGATGGATGGCAAGAACATTTCATCCCAGAGTGTTGCTGACCCATCTATTTGGCCACTTTGGAGAAATTCTAAGACCCACTGCACAAGGCGGTTTTTGCTTAGTGCACTAGAGGCAAGTTGGCGGAAGGTGTGGCCTTCAATTCTAGTGGCCCAAGATTCAAAATTGCCATCTGTGGCATAGTTTATTATATCTCTCAAACGTGTGGCGCAGTTATCGGTGTAGTGATTGTAAAGGTAAGTGCGATGTTCTTCGCTGGCGTTGATGTTTAGAAAGTTGATGATGGCTTTTTTTTGACTTGCGCTGAGGTTTAACTCTACAAGGTGATAGCTACGACTGGTGGATTCTAGATAGGCTAGCTCATAGGAGGCATAGGAGACGCTACAGCAAAACCAGAGACGTCCTAAGGCAAAATTCTTGTAAAAGCCATCTTCTGCAAAGGAAAAACTGCCATAGTCGTACACGTATGCCGGGTAATTTGGTGCTTCAACTAGTAATGCAGAGTGCCCAAACCAAGAATACAGAGGCTTGCCTTCTCCAATTGTTACAAGCGATATCTTACAAGCCTCCCAGAAAGCTTCATTTGTATCCTCAAGTGACGGGTTGTAGTATGCTTCAAGCATTGGAATTGAGTCAAAAACATTGGTTGCATTGGATTTGTCAGAATTTCTCACGCTCACAGCCCATGCATTAGAAGAAAGGGCCACAGCGCAAAGCAATATGCAAAGGGCCCTTTTAACTTCAATACCGATACTCTTGATTCTTTTCATACTACAAGAATACAACCAAGAACAAAATCCGTCTATTATATTTCTTTTCCCGCAACCTTCTTTATAACCAAAAGGGTACCAACCATCATTAGAATTGCAATAGGTAGGGAAATGTAAGCATACGGGACAAAGCCTGCAATTATATATGCAACAAATGAAACTGCTGCAACGGTCATTGCATATGGAAGTTGTGTGTTAACATGGTTGATATGATTACATTGAGCTCCTGCGCTGGACATGATTGTAGTATCAGAAATTGGAGAACAGTGATCTCCACAAACAGCGCCAGCCATACAGGCCGATACACAAACAACGCCAATAGGTTCTGTAAGTGGGAAAACTCCAAGTGTGATAGGAATAAGAATTCCAAAAGTTCCCCAACTTGTGCCAGTTGCAAAGGAAAGTAAGCAACCAATAAGAAATACAATTGCAGGAAGAAGAGCTTGGAAGCTTTGAGCAGAGCTCTTAACAACCGTTTCAACAAAAACCTTAGAGCCAAGACTATCTGTCATGGCTTTAAGTGTCCATGCAAAGGTAAGAATCAATATTGCAGAAACCATTGCCTTAAAGCCTCTTGGAATACATTCCATCATATCTTTAAATGTCATTGTTTTTCTGAACATGAAGTAGATAATGACAATCATCAAAGTTACAACACTACCAAGCATAAGACCTACAGAGGCATCTGACTGGGAAAAAGCATCAACAAAGGAGGCTCCAGAAAAGTAACCACCACTGTATAGCATTCCAGAGACACAAGCTATAATTAGAATTACAATTGGAATTACAAGGTCAATGACTTTTCCATTCTGAGAGACATCTGAATTTCCTTCTTCATCAGTGTCATTTGTGTTATCTGGATCGACGATGGTCTGTAAACGGGTCATTGGGCCATAATCAAACTTCATAAGTGATAAACAGACCATCATTACAATAGTAAGAAGTGCATAGAAATTAAAGGGAATGGCTTTAATAAAGATACTTAACCCGCTAAAACCAGAGTCTTTAACAAAGGCTGAAACTGCTGCAGCCCAAGAGGAAACTGGAGCAATAATGCACACAGGTGCCGCAGTTGCATCAATGTAATAGCTGAGTTTTTCTCTTGAAATACCATGCTTGTCTGTAACAGGTCTCATTACAGAACCAACTGTTAGACAATTAAAGTAGTCATCAATGAAGATAAGAACACCAAGAGCTATTGTTGCAAGCTGGGCTCCAGTTTTTGTCTTGATTTTGGTTGCTGCCCATCTTCCAAAAGCTCTGCTTCCTCCGGCTTTGTTCATGATACAAACTAAAGTTCCTAGGACAACTAAGAAAACTAGTATACCTACATTGTAGGAGTCTGAAAGAACACCAACAACACCATCGCTAAAAACATGAATTAGCGTTCCCTCAATGGAAAAACTAGAATACAGTAATCCTCCAACTAAAATTCCAAGAAATAATGAAGAATAAACTTCTTTTGTCACTAGTGCTAATCCAATGGCAACTATTGGCGGGAATAATGACCATGCTGTATTAATAAATGGACCACCGGTGACTGCTGCATAAATCATTATTACAATGATGAAACCAGCAACGAAAAAAATAGCTCTTAAATTTCTAGACGCTTTTTCCATAAATAAAACCCTCCTGAAATGCAACAGTCATGACCTATCATGACACCTGCATATCCCAGAGGGTTATACTGTGACAATGATAGCTCTCCGCTCATTAGAGCGACAGTCTGTAGGATATTTTCCTATCAGCCCGAGCATTGAAGCATTAGGCCATGCTTCAACCCCTCGGCAATTACACCTTTCATTGCTTCCATTGCCTTTGAAAAGCAAATACTTTTTGTAATTGCGCCTCTATCATGCTTGTATTTCGATATATTTGACCGCATGATAGAAAAAATAGAACAATACTGTCAAGAGTTTTTTCTATTTATTTGCGTGAAGGTATCTTATGATGGTCACAGTGTTTTATGAAAATCTTTAATGCCGGCGCATATCTGCAATTGTAAGTTGAATGGATTCTTGGTTCTTGTAGTAGTTTCGGCCCATTTTAAAAGCCACATCTACAATTTCTCCCTCATTGAATTCTTTTCCAACCTTTTGGCCGGCAGACCAATAGACACTTGGCCATTGGTATGTTCCAAAAGACAACATGAGGCGCAAGTGTGCAGAACCTGGATCTTTTTGGTTTTGCATTGCTTGAATACTCTGAATTCTTGCGCCTTCTATGAGAAAAATAATAGGTTCGTTTTGTTCTCCGTAAGGTTCAAAGCTCTCAACCACTTTCATGATGCTTTGGTTAAATTCCGTTTCTTTTAAGACGGCGTCAATAATGATATTTTCATTTTCATCAACTACAGGGCAATCCATGTAGTCAATGTCTTCAGATATGCGAATTGTAAGCTCATCAACTTTATCTAATGGTAAAGAGAATCCTCCAGCACAGGCATGACCACCAAAATCTTCAAATAAATCGCTGTATTTAGACAAAAACTCATGACAATTAAAGCCTTCATTACTGCGCATTGAGCCTATTGCTCTTAAGTCGTTTGTTTGAGTAATGACCATTGATGGGCACTTAAAGAATTTTAATAGACGTGTTGCAAAAATACCTGTGATGCCCCTTGGGATTGATTTATCTTGAACGAGTACCAGTTTTGTTCCAAAGCTTTCATAGCTCTTTTGGGCTTTTGGATGAAACCTATTCCATACATCCTCTCCCAGTTTTTTACGCTCTTCGTTGAGAGCTATGAGCTGCTGTGCGTAGTTTAGGGCTTCCTCTTGGGTTTCAGAAAGAAGCATGTCTATTGCTACGTTTGGCTTTCCAAGTCTTCCTGATGCATTCATTGGGGGCGATATTTGCCATCCAATGTCCGTTGTGGACAATTTTTTTCCAAGAAGATTTACCAAAGACAAGAATGGTCTAAGGGAGTCTCTTGGATTGTTTTCTATAGTCCTGAAACCGGCTTTTATAATGATTCGGTTTTCGTCTGTTAATGGCATGAGATCGCTTATTGTGCCAATTGCTGCAAGATCTAGAATTTCTTGATATTTCTTGTATAGTAACGGGTTAGTTGTTCTAATATAGGCACAAAAGAGTCCAAAGAGGGTATCTAATTCACTTCTTACCTGAGTGTAACGTGCAAAACGGCTTACCTCATTTAAAGCAAATAGAGACTTCGCTTTTACAAATGGCATGACTTTTTCAAATTCAGGGCGAAGCTCGTACACGTAGATATCGGCCTTGGGGAATGCTTTGCGTAATTGCAATATCTCTTCGTCTTTATCTAGCACGTAGATGGGTAGCCCACACGAGAGAAATTTGAGGAGACGACTGCTGTATTCTGGGAGATTTCCGGGGACCACTTCCTCTGCAATGCGATCCGTGATTTCCATATTCTCCACGCGAGCAGCTTCAATGACTACCGTGCCATTTCCGGGATATGCATGAAGTAGTAAAACAGGAGCCCGATAATATTGGGATTGAGAGAATCTTATTGCCCAGATGCATTTTGCTACCACGCCAACACCAGCTAGATGGGCAAAAGGGTAGCCACAACCTTCTACTTTTGGGTCAATTATTGCACTGGCTGGCGGAAGAGTCTCTCCGGCTAGGTGGTGGTCAGTTACCAAGACATCTAGGCCATGGCTTTGGGCATAGTCAATCTCGTCAAAGCATGAGATTCCACAATCTACTGTGATTGCTAGTGTAATGCCGTCTTCAATTGCTTTTTTGATGTTGTCCATTGTGACGCCATAAGGCTCATCTCCCATTGGTACGGTATAAGAGGCCTCAAGTCCAAGACGCCGCAATTCCGTAATAAGTAGAGCAGTGCTGGTGATCCCGTCAACATCTCTATCTCCAAAAACGCGCACTTTCTCATTGTCTTCAATTGCTTGATGAATTCTATCGCAAAAAGCCTCCATATCCTCAAAAAGGAACGGGTTGTGAAGAAACGATATATCGTTTTCCAGATAGAATTTAACTTCATTTGGCGTGGTGATTTCACGGCCTGCTAAGATTTTGGCAGAAACTAAGTTTACGCCATATCTTTCCTGTAGCGTCTTGATGTCATCATACGCTGCCTGTCTGATTTTCCATTTCATCTATAATACTACCAAAAATTAAAATACCAAGTTGTTGTAGGTTCCAAAATCTCTAGTTTGGCACCTTTAGTAAATGGTAAGAGTAAATTGGTTATGTGGCAATAGTTTTCCTTGTAAAAACCTCTAAAACGGCCAGTTGTCTAAAGTCTTAAGCGGGGTGTTTACGTGTATTTTTAACCATTTAATTAGGTATGAAAAAATGCGTTCTTCTGCTGCAGGATTTAATTTAACTTCAGAGGCTTGGTTAATGTCCATTGGTAATGTGTATTTGAGATACCTTCTAGCTCCTGGGGGGAGTATAAGATAATCTGTATCTCCACAGTTTTTGCAACAAGGAGAGGTAAGACTGTTAGAAAAAATGAGAATTTCATTTTCCTCATACTTGCGTTCACAAACAGGGCAGTATTCTAAATCTGGAGCAAACCCCCAAATTTGTAGTAGTTTCCAAATGAATGATATTGTTATTATCTTTGATTTTTCCGGATTTTTTTCTAGTGTTGTAATGGCACTTTCTAGAATATTAAAAACAGCTTCTGGTTCATCTGTTAAAGTTTTTGATACAATTTCGCACAAAAGAGAAGCAGTGTAAGTGCTTTCTAAGTTTTGCATTATAGCTTCAGGAATAAAGCTTGAGACAGCTTCTTCTAAGGAGTATTCATCTCTTACAGGATTATGATAAAGCTGAAAAGTTCCTATTGAAAAAAGAGGAGCAAGGGCAGTCTTTTTACCCTTGCGTCCTCCATAAACCATAACGTTGACCAAACCAAGGGAAGGGCACAAAAGTGATAATAATTTGTGCATCTCTCCCACTTTAGAGGTCTTAACCACAATTGCTTGTGTTTGTATGCTTCTTTCCACTAAAAGCCTCAATTTTTAGAAGATATAAGGAATTCTGTAGTTATGCGACTGGTAGACAACAAAGGTTTCTACGTCAGAGACTCCTTGTATCTTGCTTAATTCATTCTTGAAGAAGTTCAGTAGGCTTGTATCTCCCGAAGTTCCAGTTGCAAGACTTACAATGAGGTCATATCTTCCTGTAACAACTACAACAGATATAACTCCTTTTAGTGCAAGAAACTCCTGAGCCTTCTCTTCTAGGTCAAGTGTGCTTAGCTTAATTCCCATGAAGACTACTTGCATTTCTGGAATATATTGCGGGTCTACAAGGCCTGAAATCTGGAGAACTCCGTCCTCAATAAGTTTGTTAACTCTTGCTCTAACTGTGTTCTCTGTGATTCCAATTTTATCGGCTATAGCACTGAAGGCCTTTCTTCCATTACTGAGTTCTTTAATGATGGCTTTATTAGTTTCATCAAGTTTCATCAAATTTTTCCGTTATCCTTAAGGTCTTTAATTGTTGCGATAAGTTCATCACCAATTCTAAGAAGGTTTTCTTTGCTGTTTGCACCTACGTGCGGTGTAAGAATGACTTTATCTGACTTGAGAAGTGGATAGTCTGGAGCTGGTGGGTCTGTTGGGTAAACATCTGCACAGTAACAAGATACTTTACCTTCATCAAGAGCCTTGACCATGTCTTCTGCATTAACAATAGCGCCACGAGCAGCGTTGATAATGACAGGTTTCTTTGTCATGACAGCAAAGAGTTTTTCATTGAACATATCTCTGGTTTCATCTGTTAATGGCATATGAATTGAAATGTAGTCAGCATCTTTTACTGCATCTTCAACGGTTGGAACAAGAGTTGCGACTGCTGATGAAGAAACATATTTGTCGTATGCAACAACGTTCATGCCAAAGGCTTTTGCTCTTTCTGCAACCTTTGTTGCAATGTTTCCAATGCCAAGAAGACCAAGAGTCTTTCCGTAAAGCTCTGTTCTCTTGATATTCTTGAGCCATTCGCCATTCTTCATTCCATTGTGGTAAGTAATGATATTGTTTGGTGCACAAAGCATGAGAGCAAATGTAAGCTCTGCAACTGCAATTGAACTTGCCTTTGGTGTGTTACGAACAATAATTCCCTTTGACTCTGCATAAGCTTTGTCAATGTTATCAATTCCAACACCACCACGAATGATGAGTTTCACATTCTTTGCAGCATCAATATATTCTTTGTTGCAGATTGTCTTTGCTCTGACAAGAATAATATCTGCTTCAGGTGCTCTTGACTTGTCTGTTGTGACTTCTCCAAATTGCTGGAGTTTTGATTCTAGTGATGCATCAAATGCATCAGAAATAAGAATAAGCATATTTCTCTCCTTTTTATTTGATCCTATTTGATCCTATTTGATTCTATCAATAGATTGAGCATAAGTCAAATTTTATTATTGAAAAATGCTGTAAATATAAAAAAGAGTTCATTGTTTTTGAGTATTTGAGGGTTTTTTTGTTTTAATCTTTTGGGTGCTACTTGGAGCTCTTTTTGGCTGTGACGTCGTTGCGTTAGAATGGTAGACGGTGCTATAATACGCCTTGTTGGAGGCACTTTTATGAGTTCTTTAGAAACCACATATATGGGATTAAAACTTAAAAACCCGTTGATTTTAGGTAGTAGTCCGTTAATTACTGATTTAGATTCAATTAAAAGAGCAGAAGATTCTGGTTTGGGTGCAATTATTCTTAATCCTTTGTTTGAAGAAGAAATCACAAAAGAAGCTCTTAAAGACATGAGCGGGGCAGAGGATTATCTAACCCATGCTGATGCTCGTGCGTTTCTTTCTCAAGCTAGTGCTGATTTTTATGTAGATAAATATCTTGATCTTATTGCAAGGGCAAAAAGCTGTATTGATGTACCAATTATTGCTTGTGTTAACTGTACTTCAGAGGCTCGTTGGCTGGATGATGCAAAAAGATTTGCTTCTTGTGGTGCTGATGCAATTGAGGTGATTCACTTCATTATCCCAAGCAATTATAAGGTCAAGGGACCAACTGTTGAGGCTAACTATTTAAAATTTGCCCAACAAACTAGAAAGGCTATTTCTTTACCTCTGAGTATGAAAATTAGTTCACACTTTACATCAATTTCCAATATGGTAAAAAGCCTATCAGATATAGGAATTGATGGAATTGTTATGTTTAATCACTTTTTCAGACCAGATATCAATATTGATAAAATTTGTGTGGATTCCACAATGCTACAACCTAAGGGCGATTATGGAGACACTCTACGTTGGACTGCTATAATGAGTTCTGTAGTTAGTGCTGATATCTGTGCATCCACAGGCATTAGAGATGCTTCCACTGTAATTAAGATGCTTCTAGCTGGAGCCAAAGCAACACAATTAACTTCTACAATCTCCATGCATGGTTTCTCCGTGGTCAAGGAAATTCTCAAAGGCATGGAGCAGTGGATGGACAAACATAACTACAATAGAATTGATGAATTTAGAGGTCTATTGTCTCAGGATAAGCTTGGAGATCCTCAGAGTTGGGAAAGATCAATTATTCTTGAACTTTGTCAGAGTTTCAGAAACAACTAAGGAGGTGTCTTTGTGAAAGAAGAGTTTAGGGATATTGCCCCATATGAAGGGCAAGATTTTGAGGATGCTGTCTCAAGACTGATTCAATATCCTCAATTGCTGAATAATTTCACAGACATTATTTCTAGACATAACAGAATTACTAATTCATGGAAATCGTTTCACTCAAAGAGATTACTCTCACATTTGCTTACTCAGGTTCACAATTACACCCAGTTTCAAGAGTTTATTACATGTGACCTTTTCTTGGAGATGATTGAAAGTTCCAGTATTGACGAATTTTCCTTTGGTGGTATAGATAAGTTTACAGATGATGCCCCTCACATTTATATTAGTAACCACAGAGATATTGTTCTAGATACAGCATTACTTGATTTAGCTCTTGCTCGTAGTGGTAAACAAATGTGTGAGATGGTCATTGGAGACAATCTCTTGGTTAACCAATTTGCTACTGATCTTTTCAAGGTCAACGGAGCTGTTACGGTCAAGAGATCTTTTACTTCTTCTAGTGAATTGCGTAAAGAGACGTTGCATTTGAGTAAATACCTTAAGTACGCTATTGAGGAAAAGAAAAAATCTATTTGGATTGCACAAAAAAGCGGACGCTCAAAAGATGGCATTGACAATACCAGCGCTGCCATTCTTAAGATGCTTTATCTTGCATACCGTGAAGAAGGATTAACATTCTCGCAGTTCTTGAAGATAGCATCTATTGTCCCTGTAGCTATTAGCTATCAGAAAGATCCGTGCGACGTAACAAAAAGCCAGGAACAGATTCGTAAACTCAAGGCAGAAGGGGTCTACAACAACATATACGTCAAGAAAAAATATGCCGATGTCCTTGACCTTGTTAGAGGTCTTAGACTCCCAAAAGGAGACGTTCACATTGAAGTTGGTTCTCCATTAAGTTCAAGTTTAGAGGATGCGCGTTCTGCCGTAAAAGAGTTGGATAGGCAAATTCATTTAAACTATAGGCTCTATGATGCTAATTATTTTGCTTATGATTATATAAATGGTACCGATACTTTTGCAGATAAGTACAGTAATATGAATACCAAGGCTTTTATAAAGCATTATAGGCACCTTAAGCCAGAAGTAAGAGACATGGTGTTTCAAGAATATGCAAATCCGGTTGTCTCAAGATTAAACGAACTAAAGGAAGTAGATGAAACCAAGTAAAAAAAATATCTTTTTTACTCTTTGCTGTGCTCTTTTATGTTGTGTTTCTTGTTACAAAGGTAATTTTGAAGCTTCAAATATAGTTTCTCAACCTTATATTAATGCCTCTTCTAAAAGCATGGGCTTGAGTGTTTATTTTACTGGTGAGGTTCCCAGTGATGATGGAATAACAATGACCGTTACTTCACCTGATAGTGTATTTTCTTGGACTATTGCTGTGAATAAGACCATTGTTGATAATGTTTCTTACTATGGTTGCTCTAATCTGTCTATGCCAAATGGGGCCTTGCTTCCAACAGGGCTTTGGTCTTTAAAGTTGTTCTATAAAGATGGTAGGACTTTAGAGTATACTTTTGAAGTTGATTATAGAGACGTAGAAGGGGCACTTGAGCGTAGCCTTTCATATTCCGAATCTTTTTTTGATGAAAATTCTAATTTAACGGTTCTGTTTAAGTAGACTTTCTTGTTTACAAGTCTTAGACAATACGACCAACTTTCTTGTAAAGCTCGTCTTTGGATATCTCGTAAGTGAAACTTCTGCCATGCGGACACAACATTGCATCTAAGTTGAAAACTTTATCAACAAGAGCTTTTGCTGTAATTGCATCAAGAGGATCTCCTGCTTTTATTGCAGCATGGCATGCTATGATGGCAAACAGGCCTTTCTTTGCACTTTCAATATCGCCCGTTGTGTTTTGTATATATGTGGCAATTTGTGCTTCATTTTTTCTGCACACAGCAGGAATTGTGGACATTTCCCAAAGTAAAGGTTCAACTCTTGTAAGTTCTACTCCAAAATCGGTATAAATTATGCTGTTTTCAAGAAGAAAATCATCAGCTGAGCGGTCAACCTCAAAGCGGTAGGGAACCATAAGCCGTTGGACATCTTTTTGAGAAAGAATTTCGTCGTAGAGAATACGTTCATGGGCAGCATGTTGGTCTATGAAGAGAATCTTATTTGTGGTCTCTACAAGCAGAAATGTGTTAAAAATTTGGCCTATGTAGGTATAGGAAGCATCTTCTTTTTCGTTTGAAACCTCGTTTTCTTTGATGCTTTTCTTACTTTGAGCCATGATAGATTTTGCATTTTCAAACCAAGAAGGGTCAAAAGGCTTATCTTCTTTTGTTTGTTGGGGCTGCTTTGTTTTGTATGGTGCAGGATTTTCAAAAAACAGATCCACATCTTTATCTTGTTGGATCTGTGGTTTTGAGTATGAAACCTTTGAAGGTGTTTCACTCTTGTGTTCTAGCTGTCTATTACTGAAAGTTCCATGAAGCAGAGCATTTCTTATCATGGCAGTAATACAGCCATATATTTGACTTTGATTGCGGATTTTACATTCACGCTTTGTTGGATGAATGTTAAAGTCTACTAACGAAGGGTTGTCTTCTATATATAAATAGAAGAACGGAAAAGCTCCACCAGGGAGAGCTGCAGAGTACGCATTGTTTACAGCTTGAACTAGAGCAAAACTGTCGATAATTCTTCCATTTAATAGTATTTTGATTTGTGTTCTATCGCGTTTATAGCAAGAAGGATCCGAGGCAACTGCATACAGTTTTATGTTATCGCTTTCATATTCCATCTCCAAAATTTTTGCTGGCATGAAAGATTTATCTAAAGCCATAACACTTACAGTTCTATCTTTTTTTGTTGCTTTGGGCAAATGTAGTTTTAATTCTCCATCCATAAAAAGGAGAAATTCTATTTCTTCAAATCCAAGGGCTTTCTCAAGGAAGATTTTTTTACATTCGGAGCCTTCGCTTTGAGGTCTTTTTAGAAAGAGTTTTCGTGCAGGAATGAGTTCAAAAAGGTTTTCCATTCTTACACTGGTTCCTTTTGTTACGCTACCTGGAAGTATTTGGCCCTGCTGTCCATTGTCAACAATTATGCGATTTCCGTTTGAATCTATTGTAAGAAGAGAGCAAGAGGCTATGCTACTTAAAGCCTCACCTCTGAACCCTAGAGTTCGAAGGTTAAAAAGATCTTCAATGGTGGATATTTTACTTGTTGCATGGCTTACACAAGCCATTGTGAGATCTTCTTTAGACATTCCAATTCCGTCATCAATAACAGTTAGACTCTTGATTCCGCCTTGTTCTAGATGAACACTTATTTTTGAAGCTTCTGCATCAATGGAATTGTCTATGAGTTCACGCAAAACGGAGGAGGGTCTTTCGACTACCTCCCCCGCAGCAATACGAGACGCAACTATTGGATCAAGTTGCTTAATCATTATTTTAGAAAGTAAAGGATGCACCCAAGGAGGTTGAAACTCTCTTGTAGCCATCAATGGTTGCCATGTCACCTCTTACGTAGGTTTCAAAGTCACCAAATTTCAATGTCATCTGTGCATACATTGTTGCAAGTTCACTGTCCAAAAGTCCTGCAACTGCTGAACGTCTGCCAGACTTTTTAATGATTGATTTTGCGAAATTTGCAAATCTGCCAGAGAAGCCTTCAAATAAGATTCCACCTGAAAGTGAAACAGTGTTGAAATCAAGTTTTCCGGTAATGGTAAGAACATCGGCTGTAATGTCAATTTGGTTTCCACTTCTAGTCTTAACGGTGTTGTATGCGAGATGTCCACCATTTCCGTTGAGAGAAAGTGGAAGAGTCATAGAACCGCTCATGGAGAAGATGCCCCAGTTAATTCCTGCTGACAAGAGGACATCAAGGGATTGTCCATTAAAGGCCTTAATAACTGTTACTGGTGAGTTGTTAACAATGTTGTTGATATGATCTCCCTTGTTGTAAGCAACACCAATACCAAAGTTGAAGAGGTTTGTGCTAAGAGTTACTTGCGTTTTTGCGAGAATATTTAGGCCTTTTGTATTCTTTACATTAAAGAAACTGGCAATTCCTGCGTAAATTTCAACATCAAATTTGTTTACACTAAGAGTTGTTGATGCATCAATTGCGGGATAAAAATCAATGTTTTTGAAACTATGAACATTTGCAATTACAGAGGCGTTCACTGCAACATTCTTTGAGCCTGTTGCGAGGTTAACACCAGCAAACTGTTTCCTTCCATTAAGATGATTTGTCATTTGAAGATCATCTACAAATCCACTTATTGTGAGGAAACCAAGATTCAAATTACCGGTTGCAACTAGGCTGTTGTTTTCATCAAAGGCCTTGTCTAAGGAGTGGAAGACTGGGCTTGAGAATTCAACGCTGTGGTTTCTATCAATATCGATATTAAGAGTATCTGTATTGTAATTAACTCTGCCAATATAGCGTGCAATGCTGTTTAGATAGCCTGAAACGCCCTTATTGGTTATGAAATTAAAGCTTTCTTTGATATTGGCGACATTAATTGAGAGGTGAAGCCCAATTGTTAAGTTGTCAATTGTTACGTATGGATCAAGTGCAATCACAGCATTCTTTGGTGCAAAACCAATTCTACGAATTATATGTCTGTCAATAAATGGCTTGTATTCAGAGCCTTTTGTATACTTTCCATAGACTACGCTAATGGTTCCACCAAACTCAACATTGGATTGTTTCTTTTCTGAAGCAGGTTTTTCCATGGTTGGAGCTGCCGGAATCTCTGTAGTTGTTACTTCAATTATGTCAGCTTCTTTTTCATCTGTTTTAACTTCAGCTTTGGTTTCTGCTTCTACTTCTGCTACAGGAGTTTCTGACTTAAACAAAGAAGCAATGTAGTAAGGAAGTTCTTTTTCAAGAAGAGAGACTGCCAAATTAAATTCAGCTTCGCCGTAGGTTTCTGGATAAGTTACAACGGCCTTACCATCTTCCACAACTTGAATGTAAACATCATTTAGATAAGCACCATAGACGCTGTAAGCCACAGCTGCAGCATCATAAATTTCTTGTGCAGTAACAAATGTTGGATATTCAATATAAGCTTTTCCAACATCAGCTGTTATAGTTGCTTCATAATCAGCATAAGAGAATGTTTTTGAAAGAGGGACAATAACTTCTTTGGTTAATGGTTCAGTATTGCGATTTTTTATTTCAATTGTAGCAGGCTGCGTAACAATTGGAAGATCTTTTAACTCTTCCTTGTCTGTGTCTGAAAGGCCAAAGAGGGAAGCAATGTAGTAAGGAAGTTCTTTCTTAAGTAAAGAAACAGCAATATTGAATTCAGCTTCACCATAGGTTTCTGGATAGGTTACAACTGCTAATCCATCCTCAACAACTTCAATATAAACACCATCAAGGTAAGTTCCATAGGCACTGTAAACCGCAGTTGCTGCATCATAAATTTCTTGGGCAGTAACAAATGCTGGATATTCAATGTAAGCTTTTCCAACATAAGCAGTAATGGATGCTTTATAACCTGCATATGTTAATACTGTTTTGAGAGGGTTGATAACCACTGCTGGTTCAACAGGAACCTCAGTAACTTCAGCAACTGTTTCCACTTCTGTTTCAGCTGTCTCAGGTGTTTCAACTGTCTCAGCTGTTTCAACTGTCTCAGCTGTTGCGGTTGTTTCAACTAGGAACTGCTCAATGGTTTTTGCAATTTCTGAACCCTCTGTTGGGAGTTGTGGTATTACGTTACTTTTAGAAAGATCAAGATATTCTTCTTGCTTAAGATCCTTGATTGCTCCAGTAATGCAGTTTGTAATGTTTGCATTTCCTTCATAGACGTAACCGCTTTCTTCTGTCTCATTAGAAAGAATAACAACAGTTGACTTTGCTGTTACGCTGTAAATTGTGACTGGGGTTTTGACTGTGAGTATGTTAACGTTTTCTTTTGCTGTTGCTCCAAGCCATCCATCTAAGAGGTAAACAACAGGAGTTGTTTCATCTAAAGACAAAACCTTAACGAGAGAATTCTCTCCAACTGTAAGTTTTACGTCTTCATTTTCAAGTACTACCACATTATCGCTGGTGCGAATAATCCAGTTAGACTCGACTGAATTAACTTCAACTACTGATTTAAAAGTATCATCGTAAACTTTGGCATTACCAACAGAACCGACCAAAGTGAGTGGAGATGCAAAAATGGAACCAATTGCTATAGCTGTAATAAGAACTACTGCAATAATCTTCTTCATTTTCTTTCCGTCCATAAAAACTCCTTCAGGGGCATCTAACCCTTCCCCAAACCAAATCTCCTGGGCCTAATGAGGTCACATCATAATATAATAATATCAATAGGGTATTTTTGCCAATACTAGCGCTTTACTTTACAAGTCAAATCATGGGCAGAAAACACATGTTCTCGTGTAAATTTGTCCATTTTGCAGAGTTCTTTGACTATTGGTTTTAAATTTGCTCTAATATTTGTTTGGTCATAAGGGCAAACCGGTTTGATAACAGGCAGATCATAAGCTTGCGCAAGTCTGATTAAAGTTTGCTCATGAATTTCAATCATTGGTCTTATAACATAGAGTTTTCCATCAAAGAATTCTTGAATTGGATTCATTGTTGCAAAGTTTCCTCTAAAGAATAAGTTCATCATTGTGGTTTCAACCAAATCGTCTAGATGGTGGCCCATTGCTATTTGTTTGAATCCTCTTTCTTGAGCAATCTCAAAGAGAATTCTTCGTCTATTTCTAGAGCAAAGGTAGCAGTTGAAGTCTCCCTTGAAACTTTCAGGGAATTGATATTCATCAATTATTTCAAAATCAATGCCTAAATCATTGAAGTATTCTTTAAGCCTTGGTCTGTAGCTTTCATCAATTGGATGTTCAATCCAGTTAATCATGATGGCATGAAGTTTGTAATCAATAGGAAGCCATTTTTTTCTTACAGATAATGCCAGGGCTAAGGCAAGAGAATCTTTTCCTCCAGAGACTCCCAGTAGAATCTCCTCTTTATCTCTTATCATGTCAAAATCATTTATTCCCTTTCCAACGGCTTTGATAAATCTCATCACCCAAGGTGGCATATTTCCATTGAGAATGTTTTTGTATGAGAGTTTAGAGTCGTCGTATGGACTTTTGATTTCTTCTTTCATGATTTTTGAATAATAAAGTCAAAGAGTCTTGAGGACAAGTGGCTTTTAGTGGAAAATATAAATTGTGATAAAAATAAAAAAGGCTTTAATTGTTTTATCTCTTTTGTTTATTCCTTCTTTTGCTTTTTGCTCCAATGTGAGGATTTTTCTTCCTTCTCAAGGTTTAAGCAAGGAGTCTGTTCTGCCTATTGATTCAGATATGGGGCAGACGGTTCAAACAGATGATACGGTTTTTCATTCTTTTTTAGCTGAAGCTGTTTCTTTAGAATTCAGTTATGAATGGTTAGAAACATATGTGCATCCTAATTCTAGGGCCTCCATTGCGGAAGTCTTCAGTTCTTTTCTCTCTGAAAATCTTCCAGCCAAAAATTTTGTTATGTCAGCACTTTCTTACAATGGAGATGGAAGTGTGTCCATTTCTGTAAGATTTGGCTCGGAGATTGTTAGTTTTGTTGTTGATGGTTCTTTCATTGTGGCTTTGTCTATAAAAAACAATCTTTAAGGTATTGTCATTTTTTCTCAAATGTTCTATAAAATCAAAGGCTTGGCGGCGTAGCTCAGCTGGTAGAGCAATCGGCTCATATCCGATCGGTCAGGGGATCGTGGCCCTTCGCCGCTAAATAAAAATCCTTGGTTCGCCAAGGATTTTTTGCTATATAGAGGATTTTCTCTAGATATGATTGCAAAAAAATCGGGCTAAGAGGGGCATAGTGATTAGATTTAGCGTTCTTGGAAGTGGTAGCTGTGGGAACAGTTATGTGTTCTTGTGTGGTTCGCATGCTATTATGGTGGACGCTGGCTACTCGCTACGCAAAATTGAGACACGCATGTCTGAAACTGGCATGCAGCTATCTTGTGTGGAGGCATTACTTCTAACTCATATGCATCCAGACCACAATAGCGGTGCGGCCGTGTTTGCAAGAAAGACAGGTAGGCCGGTTTATGTTAGCGAAAATGTGTTACGTTATGCTCACGTGGAATATGACAAAATGGGGTTACCTCCATCTTGTAAGATGTCATTTGTGCCTGGAACAAGCTTTGAGATTGGCCCTTTTTGTGTAAATTCGTTTTATTCGAGTCATGATAGTGCAGGTAGTGTTGGGTATGTTATTTCTTGTGAAGATAAGAAAATAGTTCTGATTACTGACACTGGTTGTTATACAGAGGAGATGCAAAGTCAGGCAAAAGATGCAGACTTGTTGTTTCTTGAATCTAACTATGATGCTGAGATGTTGCGTACGGGTCCGTATCCAATCTACTTGAAAAAAAGAATTGCAGGGGAGCGTGGCCATCTTTCCAATGATCAAGCTAAAGAATTTTTGACTTCTTGTGGATATGAAAAATCTCATACACCGGTGTATTTAATACATGTATCGGATAGCAATAACACGGTGCAACGAGTGGCCTCTGTGATGAGTCCTTTCAATGCTCAGGTTTGCCAGCGCGGTGTCCAATACAGTGGCCAACTTACTTGATTACTTACTTGACTAATACTAATTGGGTTTTTAATATCTGAATTCATGGGAATTTATAGGGATTTTGCAAAAAACTCATTATAAACTCGTTATAAAAGGAGATTATAGTATGCAAACAGTTATCAAAAAATTGAAAGCTATGCAGCCAGGACCTACTCCTGTTGTAGCAGAAGGTTGGGTCAGAACCAAAAGAGACAGCAAAAATGTCTGTTTCATTGAAGTTAACGACGGAACTTGCCTCAAGGGGCTTCAAGTCGTTGCAGATAAAGCTGTTTTTGATAATAATCTCCTCAATTCCCTTTCAACCGGATGCTCTGTTGTCTGTGAAGGTCAAATTGTTGCCTCTGAAGGTGGTGACCAAGCTGTAGAACTGAAGGCTACTTCAATTAAACTAATAGGTGAAGCTCCTGCCGACTATCCTCTTCAAAAGAAGAGACATACTCTTGAATACCTTCGTGACATTGCGCATCTTAGAGCTAGAACCAACACAATTGGTGCCGTAGCAAGAGTAAGAAGTAAAATGGCTTTTGCCGTTCATAAGTTCTTCCAAGAGAACGATTTCTACTATGTTCATACTCCACTAATTACTGCAAGTGATTGTGAAGGAGCAGGCCAAATGTTCCAAGTAACAACCTTAGACATGAAAAATCCTCCTCTCTTAGAGAATGGCGATATTGATTATTCAAAAGACTTCTTTGGAAAGCACACCAGCCTCACCGTTAGCGGTCAGCTTGAAGGCGAGACTTATGCCACTGCACTGCGCAATATCTACACTTTTGGTCCTACCTTCCGTGCAGAAAACTCCAACACCAAGCGTCACTTGGCCGAGTTCTGGATGGTTGAGCCGGAGATGTCCTTTTGCACCCTTGAAGGCGATATGGAGATTGCAGAAAGCTTCCTCAAATCTGTCTTCAGCTACGTTCTAGAAGAATGCGACGAAGACATGGACTTCTTCTCCAAGTTTATTGAGCCCGGCGTCAAGGACACTATTCGCCACGTTGTAGAAAGCCCATTTGCACACCTCACATACACCGATGCTGTTAAAGAGCTTGAAAAGTATGCCGATAAATTTGAATTCAAGCCTTACTGGGGTTGTGACCTTCAAACCGAGCATGAAAGATTCCTAACGGAAGAAATTTGCAAATGTCCTGTCATTGTCACAGATTATCCAAAAGAAATTAAGAGTTTCTACATGAAACTAAACGAAGACGGCAAAACCGTTAGGGCTATGGACGTTCTTGCCCCACGTCTTGGTGAAATCATTGGTGGAAGTGAAAGAGAATACAGATACGATGTTCTAAGAGCCAGAATGGCTGAATTAGGACTTAGAGAAGAAGATTATTGGTGGTATTTAGATTTAAGAAAGTATGGCACCGTTCCACATTCTGGTTTTGGCCTTGGATTTGACAGGGCTGTTCAATATGTGACAGGGATGCAGAATATTAGAGATGTGATTCCTTATCCTCGTGCCGCCAAACAAGCTGAATTCTAGGTCTTTGGGTGCATTACTGCGTCGCTACATCATGGGCCGTGCAGCAGAGCACTGTCCCATGATTTGCTTCTTGTACTGCATCCCAAATACCGGCGAATCTATTCTTGGTCTTTGGGTGCATTTTTTTTCTGCTGTAAATTCAATGAAAAAGTTGAAAAATTAGCTTTTTCATTACTTTTTTTAATGAAAAGAGCAGAATTTGCGAGTTTTCATTACTTTTTATAGGATTAGGCCTTGGGGGATTGTATGAAAAAAGTAGTTGTTGTTTTGGCAAATGGTTTTGAAGAAATTGAAGCCATCACTCCAATTGATATTTTTAGACGCGCAGGTCTTGAAGTTACAGTAGCAGGTGTTGGAAGTACTTTAATTACTGGCTCTCATGGGATTTCTGTAACATGTGATATTGAAGTTTCTGATGCAAACGAAAAATACTCCTGCATTGTTCTCCCTGGCGGAATGCCAGGAGCTTTAAATTTAATAAAAAGTAAAGTGGTTCAGAAACTTATTTATGAAGTAAACAAAGAAGGACTTGTTTGTGCCATTTGCGCAAGTCCAGCTGTTGTCCTTGCTCCTCTTGGTCTTTTAGAGGCAAGGGTTGCTGTTTGCTATCCTGGTATGGAATCTTATGCTCCAACAACTAGTTTTGCTAATGGCTATGTTGTTGTACAAGACGATCATGTGATAACAGCTTCTGGTCCAGGCTGTGCATCAGATTTCTCTTTTATGATATTAGAAGAACTTCTTGGATCTGAAATAGTTAAAAAACTTAAACATGATATGATTTATATTTCCAAATTAGGATGAATTGTATGGGTAAAATTGGTTTTGATAATGCTAAATATTTAAGAGAGCAGAATCAGTATATTCTTGAAAGAATGAAAAAGGTAGATGGTAAACTCTATCTTGAATGTGGTGGAAAACTTCTTTTTGACTACCATGCTGCCAGGGTTCTTCCTGGTTTTGATATTGATGATAAAATGAAGGTTTTTCACTCTTTCAGGGACAAACTTGACGTTATCATTTGCATCCATTCTGGCGATATTGAGCATAGAAAGATGCGTTCTGACTTTGGTATCTCATACGATACGGACGTCTTTAAAATGATTGATGATTTTGCCTCTTGGGGCATTAAGGCCAATAAAGTTGTCATTACCCGTTACAAAGGGGAATCTAGTGCAAAAAACTTTGCAGACATGCTTCAACGCCGTGGGGTTAACGTTTACTTTCATAAAGAAATTATGGGTTATCCAGAAAATGTTGACCTTGTTGTAAGTGACGAGGGCTATGGAGCCAACCCATACATTCCCACCGATAAGCCTGTTGTCATGGTTACTGCTCCTGGTCCAGGTAGTGGAAAACTTGGTACCTGCCTATCTCAAATGTACCACGATTACAAAAACAATCGCAAAAGCGGTTATGCCAAGTTTGAATCTTTCCCAATTTGGAATCTTCCTATTGATCATCCAGTCAACATAGCCTACGAGGCCGCCACAGCCGACATTGGTGATTTCAACCAGATTGACCACTTTTACGTGTCATCTACTGGCTCAATTGCAGTCAACTATAACCGCGACATGGAGGCTTTTCCCCTCCTAAAGCGCATTCTCAACAAGATAACTGGTGGCTCACTTGATTATAATTCCCCAACCGATATGGGCGTAAACCGTCTAGGCTTTGGTATCTGTGATGATGCAGTCGTGCGTGAGGCCGCCAACCAAGAAATTATACGCCGATATTATCGGTCTGCCTGTGAATATGCTCAAGGCATTGGTTCAAAAGAAACCGTTGCTCGCTGTGCATCCATCATGGATAGGGTGGGTCTTAAGTGTGAAGACCGGTATACTGTACCTGTTGCGCAAAAAGCTCTTGAAGATGCCATTGCTAGAGGCAAAGGTAAATATGGAATTACTTGTGCTGCTGCAATTCAGCTTAGTGACGGCACATTTGTCACAGGCCATAACTCCTCCTTCATGCATGCTTCAAGTGCACTAGTTCTTAATTCTTTAAAAGTTCTTGCTGGAATAGATAAATCAGTTGAACTTATTCCCCATCAAGTTGTAGATTCCGTCACTACCATGAAGCGTGATGTTCTTAAAGGTCGTGGTATTAGTCTCAACCTTGATGAAACTCTTATTTGTCTTGCAATGAGTGCCGCAATTAATGATGATGCAAAAAAAGCACTAGACAAACTTCCATTACTATGTGGCTGTGAGTCTCACATGAGCCACATTCCCTCTGCAGGTGATTCTTCAGGGCTCAGAAAACTTGGAATTAATGTGACTAGCGAGCCAAAGTTTCCCTCCACCAACATGCGCAATTTCTAAATTCTTGAGCTTTGATTGCATTACTGCNNTGTAAAAAGTTAATGAAAAAGTGGAAAAATTGATGTTTTCATTAATTTTTTAAATGAAAAAAGCAGAAAATAGGCTTTTTTATTACTTTCCAGTAGATTAAGCACCTAGCATCACAGAAGGCTAAAATTATCGGGATTGGGGATGGGCCTTGCGATGCGCTTTTGGCATGTTGAAACGGTCGTGCGTGGATTTTTCTTGTGGCATGACCTGGATGTCGCCTGACTTGGTGAGAGCCCACTTGGTAATCATTGGGCCTGCAATCTCGTAGATGAACACAGAAAAAAGCACGATATTTCTGATAAGTAGGCCATCATTTGCACCTAAGGCCTCTGCTTGGATACACATGCCAAGGGCTACCCCAGCTTGGGGAAGAAGGGTGTAGCCTAGGTATTTGACTACGTTGTTGTCGCAACCGGTGGCCTTGGCGCTTTCACGTGCACCAAAGTACTTTCCGGCGGAGCGAGCGAGAATGTAGAGAACTCCAATGAGTATGACGATTGGGTTTTTGAAAACGCTTAGATTGAAGTCTGCACCACTGATGACGAAGAAGAGGGCAAATAGCGGGGCAGTCCACTTGTCTGCTCGTGCCATGATATCGCCTGAACGAGGGCAGAGATTGCAAAGCATTGTACCCAACATCATGCAGACCAAAAGTGATGAAAACGATACTGTCACAGGCCCGATATTAAAGCTCATTGAAGATATTGCAATTGTCACCAAGACAAATGAGATTGTCAGTGAAAGGCGGTTTGAATTTGAGAAGAAAAGTTCTTCTAGTTTTGTAAGAATTATGCCCATAATTGAGCCAAGAAGAAGCGATGCAACAATCTCAATTAGTGGATTAACAATGATTGCAACAATGCTAACTGTATTTGTGATGAGAGTTTGTGCAATTCCAAACGAAAGGGCAAAGGCTACAAGTCCTACTGCGTCATCTAGAGCAACAACTGGAAGTAAAATGTCTGTTAACTTTCCCTTTGCTTTATATTGTTTTACAACCATTAACGTTGCGGCCGGGGCTGTTGCTGTAGCTATTGCACCAAGAGTAATTGCTGCAGGAAGACTTAAAGTTTTGCCATCTGTAATCAAAACAACAGCAACTAAGACAACGTCTACTACTATCATTGCTGTTATTGCTTGGACAATTCCAATGACAGTTGCCTGTTTTCCTGTGCCTTCAAGGTGGGAGAGTTTAAACTCATTTCCAATTGAAAAGGCAATAAAGCCCAATGCGACGCTAGATACTATGTCTACAGCATCAACAGCTTCAAAAGATGTAAAGCCTAGTCCTTCAATTCCAAGTTGTCCAAGCCCATAAGGTCCAATGCAAAGACCAGCTACGAGAAAAGCTGTAACATCAGGGAAATTTAGGTGGAGCTTTTTAAAAATTCTTGTCATTAAAAGGCCAGCAGCCAAAGCAATTGCTATAGATAATAATTCGTTCATTTTTTTACTCTTCTTTAAACCCATAGAGCAATATCACAAATTAAGGTCAACGTCTAGTATCTAATTAATTTATTTGTGGATTTTAAATAAAAAAGGGGCCGTTTTTGCGACCCCTTTGGTTTTCTAGAAAAATGTTGTTAGAAAACTACTACAACTTCGCCATTTGGATAGTTCTCACTGACCCAGTCTTTTACTTCTTTGCTTTGGAGGCACTGGACAAGGGCTTTAACCGCCTCATTGTTCTCATTTCCTTCCTTGACTGCAACAATGTTAACGTATGGGCTGTCTGCTCCTTCTACAATAAGTCCGTCATTACGAGCACTGAAACCTGCAGGAATTGCATAGTTTCCGTTGATGACTGCTGCATCTACGTCTTCAATTGTTCTTGGAAGGGAAGCTGCCTCAATCTCGACAAATTTATAATTATTGGGGTTTTTTGTAATATCGAGTGGAGTTGCACTAATGCCAGCTGCATCATCTAACTCAATAAGGCCCGCAGATTCAAGAAGCAGTAGAGCTCTTCCTTCATTGGTGGTGTCATTTGGAATTGCAATTGTTGCACCTGCTGGAATGTCTTCAAGCTTAGTGTATTTCTTTGAATAAAGAGCCATAGGTTCAATATGAATACCACCGGCGTTTACAAGATGGGTTCCATGTTCCTGATTGAAGGTTTCAAGGTATGGGATATGCTGGAAGAAATTTGCATCTAGCTGGCCATCTTCAACTGCTGTGTTTGGAGTTATATAATCTGTGAACTCTGTGATTACGAGGTTGTAGCCAAGAGCTGCCATGTCATCAACAACGAGAGAGAGCATCTCTGCATGTGGAACTGCTGTGGCTCCAACACGAATTGTGTTTGAATCTACTTTTTTTTCTGAACTTGCATTTGCAAAAACAAAGGTTGCAATAAGGCATAAAAGAATAACTAAAACTGTTTTTTTCATATTACACTCCTTGGCATTGTTGTTTTTATAACAATGTCCTAATTTTGTATTAAGTTTATTGTTTTTTTGTTTTTCAGCGTTTTGAGGCTATCTTTGCACTGATTTTATTTCCTATAAACTGAATGAGTTCAACCATCACAAGAATGATTAAGACTGCTACTATTAATACATCTGTTCTTGACCTTTGGTATCCGTAACGAATTGCCAAATCTCCAAGTCCACCACCACCAATTGCTCCTGCCATAGCCGAATAACCTATGAGGTTAATTATGGTTAGGGTTACATCTGAAACCAGCGAAGGTAGTGCCTCAGGAATCAGAACTTTAAAGATGATTTGTCCATTTGTTGATCCCATGGAGCGGGCGGCCTGAACGACCCCCGAATCCACCTCCTTAAGTGATGATTCAATCACTCTTGCAACAAACGGTGTTGCGACAATTGATAAAGGAACAATTGTTGCTTTTGTGCCAATTGTTGTTCCTACCAAGATTCTTGAAAGTGGAAATAAAACCACCATTAATATAACAAAAGGAAAAGACCTTAGTACGTTAACTATTTTATCTAGGATATTGTAAAGTACTGGTCTTGGTCTTAACCCTCCTTGAATTTCTGGCCGTGATACGCAGAGCAATATTCCAAGTGGTAAGCCTAGTAATACGGAGAAAACTGTAGAGAAGAAAACCATAATTAATGATTCTTTTGTGGATTGCAAAATGAGGCTCCATATGGCTTGTGTCATGCTTTTGCCTCCTCAACTACAATTCCTTGTGCTTTTATTTCTTCTATTGTTTTTTCTACTAATTCTGGTTCTCCTGCTATATCGCAAATGAGAGTTCCAAAATCTTCTCCTCCAACATGTTGTATGCCACCACCTCGAATGTTAAATATAACACCATATTTTCTTGCAAGCTCAGAAATTACAGGGCTATCGGCCTTGCCATCTCTGAAGCGTAAAGTAAAGCGTCCTGGGATGTTAGACCAAAAGACCATGGAACTGCGATCTGTGTCTACTGTGGAAAGATGGGAGAGAAAGTCTTTGGAAACGTCTGTTTTTGGGTGGGCAAATAGCTCTTTTACGGTGCCTTCTTCTACGATTTTGCCATCATCTAGTACTGCAACAACGTCGCAGGCATCACGAACAACTTCCATTTGGTGTGTAATCATGACTACTGTGAGATTCATGCGTTTTTGGATGTCTTTAATCAGTTCTAGTATTGAACGTGTGGTTTGAGGATCAAGTGCGCTGGTAGCTTCGTCGCAAAAGAGAACTTCTGGTCCACATGCTAAGGCTCTGGCTATTGCGATTCTTTGCTTTTGTCCTCCACTTAAGGTGGAAATTGGTGCGTTCTCCTTATCTACAAGTCCTACTACACCAAGTAGCTCATTTACTCTTTCTTTGATTTTTGCTTTGTCGTAGCCACAAATTTCCATTGGATAGGCTATATTTTGGCCTGCTGTTCTAGAGGAAAAGAGGTTAAAATTTTGAAAAATCATTCCAATTTTTCTTCTTCTTTGAATGAGGTCTTTTTTAGGAAGATTATCTACTCTTTCATTATTGTAATAGATTTTTCCTTCATTTGGGGCTTCAAGTAGGCTTATAAGTCTTACAAGTGTGCTTTTTCCTGCCCCGGAACGACCAATTATGCCACAAATCTTGTTAGAAGGTATGTTAAGGCTTACGCCGTTTACTGCGTGAATGTCTCCGTATTCTTTTTTAAGATTGTCAAGCCTAATTTCCATGGCACTTAATAAAGCATAGTTTTAGTTTTTAGACAAGTAGCTTTGTTATTTTTGTAATAAAAATGTTATTACGGTAACAAAAAGTATGCGTATTATTACAATGACTGTTTAGAAATACTGTACGGCCCATGGCGCAGTGACGTAGCAATGAACCCAAGATCCAAGAAAGAAAAAAACCCGCTGGAGCGACCAACGGGTTTCCTGATTGCGAAGAATGAAGTCTAATTACTTCTTCTTATGTCTCATCATTCTGAGCTTCTTCTTCCTTTTATGGGTAGCAATCTTATGCTTTTTTCTTTTTCTTCCACAAGGCACTGCAGAACTCCTTATGTCCCAAGGTTGGGACGTGTTGTAATTACGAGCCACATTATCGTGACTTTTAGTGCAAAAGGTCAAGTCCTCAATAAAAAATCTCTTGTTATATTTGTGGGTTCATTGACTAGAGAAGGCATTGAATGATATTCTAGGGATACCTCTTTATCCATCGGTGATGGATCAATTTTAGTCCGTAAGGAGGAACCCATGAGAGATTATGAGTTCACCGTCATTTTCAACGCAAATGATGAGATGACGGAACAAGGATTGGAGATTGTCTCCAAGGCATTAACGGCTGCTGGTGCACAGGTTGCAAAGCAGGAAGATATGGGCGTAAAGAATCTCGCCTACACAATTAAGAAACAGGATAAGGGCCATTATTATTACTATGAGCTTTCTGCAGACCCTCAAAGCATCAACAAGATGACTGCAGAATTCCTTCTTGAGGCTTCAATCCTTAAGCACTTGTTTGTGGCAAAATAAGTTAATAAAAATCTAAACAGGAGAGAACAATGGCAGCAGACATCAACGTAGTTGTATTGGTAGGTCGTCTTACACGTGACTGTGAAGTTAAGTCTACACCTCAGGGAACTTCAGTGTGTCGTTTTTCCATGGCGGTCAACAGGAGAAAGAGGACTGGTGACAAGTGGGAAGATGAAGTTAGTTACATTGATATTGTAGTCTGGGGTAAGTCTGCAGAGTCACTTAGTTCCTATCTAACAAAAGGTCGTCAGGTTTCCGTTCAGGGAGAACTAAGGCAAAACAGATGGGAACAGAATGGACAGACACACTCAAGAATTGAGGTTGTTGCAAATAGTGTTCAACTCCTAGCTAGTTCACAGGGTGGTTCTGCCTCACCAGATGGTTATCAGGCACAGCACCAAGCACAGAGAGCCTCGCAGTCAACACAGCAGCAGGCTCCAGTGTCAGATATGGGTCCAGAGTCTTTTGATGATTCTGACATTCCATTTTAATTTTTAGGAGAAAATCAAAATGCATGATGATAAAGATGTCATGAACAATGAGGCTGTAGGTAGCTTCAGAGATAAGAAGATGGGCGGAAAACGCACCAATTTTAAGAAAAAGGTTTGTAAGTTCTGCGCAAACAACAATGAGCCAGATTACAAAAATCCAGAGGCTCTTAGACGCTGCATTACAGAGCGCGGTAAAATTCTTCCTGGACGTATTACAGGTACATGCGCAAAGCACCAGAGAGCTCTTACTCAGGAAATCAAGAGAGCTAGAGTTCTTGCTTATTTGCCTTTTGACAAGCAGTAATTAAGGATTTTCTGAAGTGGAACAGGGGTATAAGAAGAGCGTTTGGAAAGAACTTGTCTTTGTGTCTGTGGTGGGAATTTTGTTTTCAAGATTCTCTATTGGCAGTGTAATAATGACAGTTCCTCTTTTGATGGTTGCCCCTAAGGTTAAGAAGTTATGGCAAGTTTTACTGGCTTTTGCTTTGGTGTTTGTTGGTACCGTAGTTTGGTCTGTTATTGATTTCAAAGATGTAATTGATGCGGGCTATGGTAGTATACTTGTTGTTAGTCTTTTCCTTCCTGTTTGTACTGTCATTGGATCTGCAACTTGGACTGCAGTAAGCAGAAAAAGTAGGGCGGGACTGAGAAAGTTCTTCCTTACTTGTATTCCAATTGCTGTTTTGGGACTTGCCTTGGCTATATGGTTTTCTAGTGATGGCGCTACTGCTACCAAAGATTTGCTTAAGCAATCTATGCTTGCAATATTTTCTGAGGAAAGCTTGGGTTATAACTTTGAGTCTGTAATTGATTTGGCAATGTCCTTTTTAGAAATATCGTTCTTACCTATGGGAATGATGATAGTGGGAATACCTGTATTGATATCGGAATTGATGATGTATAGGTATGACGAGGCATGGCAGTATGATTTTGCGTTCATGAAGCTACCTGATCCGTTTATTTGGGGATTTTTTGGCTTTTGGGTGTTGGCATTGACTTCTAGCTTGATAAGTTCAATTCCTGTTGCAATTTATTGTATTGCGTGGAATGTGGCCTTGGGTTTGTCAGTGCTGTATGCAATTCAGGGGTTGTCAATTCTTGTTGCACGATGTAGAAGAACGTCTGCTTATTTTAGCGTGGGCAAGATAGTGGGCTTGGTACTACTACTTTGCTTACTGCCAGGGCTAAATTTGGTGTGTCTTGTTGGGCTTCCTATTTTGGGTGTTTTGGAGACATGGCTTAGATTTAGGTGAAATAAAAAAATAACATGAGGTTTACAAGAATCTCATGTAAAAGGAGTATTCATATGAAGATCATTTTGAATCAGGATGTACCTAACCTCGGAGAAGAGGGAGATGTCTGTGTGGTAAAGGATGGATATGCTCGTAACTATCTGTTGCCCACTGGTGCTGCGGTACTGTACACAAACGAGAATCTGTCAATTTTCAAGAGCAGAGCTGCTGCTATTGAGAAGCGTAAGGTTGCAAAGCGCGAAGCTTCTGCTTCACTGAAGGAAAAACTTGATAATGTCTCTCTTGACATGATTGTTTCTGCTGGTGAGTCTGGAAAGCTCTTTGGCTCTGTAACTCCTCTCATGATTCAAGAAGCTCTTGCTAAGCTTGGTTTTGAGATTGAGAAAAAGAAAATTGAAGTTGCTACTCATTCAATTAAGATGGTTGGAACTTACACTGCTAAGGTTCATCTTTATGAGAACGAGTTCTCAATAATTAAGTTGAACGTTCTCAGTGAAGCTGAGGTTAAAGCTGCTGAAAAGGCTGCTAAAGAAGCCGCTATAAAGGCTGAAAAAGCTGAAAAGGCTGCTAAGGAAGCTGCTATAAAGGCTGAGAAAGCTGAAGAGGCTGCTAAGGAAGCTGAAGCTGTTGCTGAAGTTGCAGAGGTTGTTGCTGAAGCTGTTGAGGCCACTGAGGCTCCAGTTGAGGGTTAATCAGTAGAACAAAAGAAGAAGACCCGCTGGAAACGGCGGGTTATTCTTTAATAAAAGAGGTTTTGCAAAACCTCAAAATACACAAAAGCTCGAATTATTAGGATATTTTGTGTATTTTTTCCACAAAAAAGCCTTTTTTTTAGCGATTTTGTGTATAAAGAGGAGAAGACGCTATGGCAAATAGTACTATTGGAAGAATTCCTCCAAATAATATTGACGCAGAGATTGCTTTGCTTGGTGCTGTGCTTCTCAGAAACAAGGCTTTGGATGATGTTCAAGGCATTTTGGTAAAAGACGATTTTTATCAGCGCGGGCATCAGCTTATTTGGGAAGGCATCATGGGGCTTAGAAATGATAAGCCTAGTGTTGCTATTGATATTGTATCGCTTACCCAATATATGACAGAAAGGGGCACGCTTTCTGAGTGCGGAGGAAGTGCATACATTGCTTCTTTGACAGACTCTGTTCCTTCTGCAGTTAATGCATCCTATTATGCTGAAATTATAAGAAATTGTGCTTTAAAACGCAGACTTTTGGATTTATCTGTGTACATTGGAGATAAGGCCTTTGATGAAACACAAGAGGTCGTAAAGTCTATTGATGAGGTTGAGCAGAAGGTTTCTGCAATGGGAGTTAGTGTTTCAACTAACAACTATACTGAAGCAGGTCCTATGCTTAAGATTTTGGTTGACGATATTGTCCAAGGAAATAAAAAGAAACTTGGATTGTCTTCTGGATTTAAATCCTTGAACAGCTATATTGGTGGTTTTAAACCTGCTGATTTAGTTATTATTGCTGCTAGGCCTTCTGTTGGAAAAACAGCTTTGGGTCTTGCAATTGCCATTAACATGGCTTTCAGCGACAATATTCCTGTTGCTTTCTTTTCATTGGAAATGTCAGGTCCTTCTTTGATGGAGCGTGTGCTTTCCAATAGAGCTCAAATAAATAATACTTCTCTTAGAAATGGAAAACTAACCCCAGAGGTCCAACAGCGCATGATAAATGTGGTTGAGCCTTTATATGATAAATGTAAGAATTTTCTTATTCAGGACACCCCTAATATTAGTCTAATGGAAATTAGATCGCAGGCAAGACGCATGAAGCGAGAAAAGAATATTCAGGCAATTTTTATTGACTATATAGGGTTAATAGACCTTCAAGGACCTTCGAATATGCCAAGACACGAGCAGGTTTCAATTATTTCAAGGTCTCTAAAAAGTCTTGCTAGAGAATTGGAAATTCCAATTATTTGTCTTGCTCAGGTCAACAGAGAGGGTGGTAAAGACCGTCCACCAATGCTTGCAGATTTGAGAGATTCGGGTTCTATTGAACAAGATGCAGATCTTGTTATTCTTTTAGATGACCCGTCAAAAAGACTGAATGAAGAAGGAAAGATTGAGCAATATGAGGAAGCTGATTCTGAGGAGGATGAAGATTCTGAGAGCCAGAGTTCTTCTACAGCGTCTGCTGCCAAACCCAAGAAACTTAAGATTATTATAGCTAAGCAGAGAAATGGTAGAACAGGAGCTTTTAATCTTCATTTCTTGGCTGATTACATGACATTTAGAGAGATTGAGAAGTTCTAGAAGAACGTTAATAGAACAAAGATTGCAGCAATAAACAATATTCCCAATATTTGCATTGCAAGATACAGTCTTGGATTGAAAGTATGCCCTGTAATAAGTTCTGCAATACTCAATAAAACAAGGCCTCCATCTAAGGCTGGAATTGGAAGTAGGTTAGCTACGCATAAAGAAATACTTACACTTGCAAGAAGATAAAGCACAATACGAATTCCACTATTAAAGCCAGCAGAGAATCCTTTTGTTGTAAGCATTCCCATACTCTCAGATGCTGCCAAGGTGCCACCTAGTGTTTCATGTGCTTCTGCTTTTCCTCTGATAACCTTAAAAAGAGATACAATAGACTGTGCAAAATTAGAAAAGCATTCTTGCCCCGATATCTTCAATGCTTCAAAGAAATTCATCCCTCTCACAGTTGTTGTTTGTTGCATAAGAGTGAAATTCAGCGTTCCAGTGGGGTTGTCAAAACCAAGTTCAACAAGTTCCTCTCCACGTTGCACTACAAATACAAGATATGCATTAGATGTTGATGCTACAAGTAGGTCAAACATATTGGTAACCGCATTGCCATTTACACTTACAATTTTATCGCCAGTCTTCAATCCTGCCTTTTTTTCAGGTGTGTCTGGATTGACATATCCCACAATGGGTTCTTTGAATGGAAGAATTCCAAACATTCCATCAATTGGTGACACCTCGTATGTGTTAGTATTAGTCTGGATTGTGATGCTTGATTCTTCCGTTTTTTGTGCCAGTATTTCCTGAAGTTCTTCATAGGTTGCAACACTCGTGTCATCTACACTAAGTATCACATCTCCCGTCTTCATTCCGGCCACGTGAGCTGCACATTCTTCAATTCCATACAGACTAGGATAGTCCGATATTAATACGATTTTTGGTATTGAGGATGGCTGTACAGTATTGATGGAAAGTAAAATTGTGTAGCATAGAAATGCAAAGAGCAAGTTAAAAAAGGGGCCTGCTAAGTATACAATGATGCGTTTTATTGCACTTACTGACCAAATTGAGCCATCTTCACATGTTTCTATATGTTTTTTCTTTTGTGAGATTGCATTCTTTAAATCATCCTGTCCCCGCATTCGGCAAAGGCCACCAAAAGGAATTATAGCAATTCTATACTCAGTTTCTCTCTTGCCCCATTTGAGAATAGGTGGACCAAAACCAAATTGCAGTGTTTGAACAGAAATTCCACAGATTCTTGCAACAATAAAGTGTCCTAGTTCATGAACAACTACCATGATTCCTATGCCAAGTAAGCCTATGCAAATAGATAAAATCCACGACCAAGTAAGCGTCACTTAAAACTCCATTTGTTGAAAAACTTTTTTTTGGATGTTTAATATATCTTCAAGATCTTTTGGTTCATAACTCCAATCTTTTTCAAGAACTTTATGGACTGTTTCATATATTTGAGTATAAAGTATTTTCTTTTCCATAAAGGCCTTAACTGCAAGTTCATTTGCTGCGTTATAGGCTATAGGATAGGAACCTTCAAGTCTGACACATTCAAAGGCGCTTGTAACAAAAGGAAATTGTTTTGGGTTTAGTTTGCGGAAAGTTAAATCTAGGTTTGTAAAGTCTAGAGTTTCGCCTACTTGTCTATTTACATGTGGCCACATAAGAGCTCTCATAATGGGAAAAACCATATCTGGTGGTGACATTTGAGCATATACCTGTCCACTTATTGTTCTCACCATTGAGTGCACTACACTTTGAGGGTGGATAACAACTTCAATATGAGAAGCATCAAAACCAAAGAGATAGTGGGCCTCAATCACTTCTAGGCCTTTGTTTGCTAAAGTAGAGGAGTCAATGGAAATTTTAGGCCCCATTTTCCATGTTGGGTGTTTTATAGCTTGCTCAGGTGTAATAGAGCTAAGAGTCTTTGGATCTTTATTTATAAATGGCCCACCACTGGCAGTTATGACTAATTTTTCAATAGTTTCTTGTTTATGGGCCATTATCAGCTCATCTAAAGCAGAGTGTTCACTGTCTACAGGAATGATTTGGCAACCAGTTTTTTTAGCATAATCAAACAGTATATGACCACCCAAGACAATTGATTCTTTATTTGCTAAGGCTAAATTGCTATGGCTGTTCATTACATCAAAAGAGGCTTTAAGTCCTGGGGATCCAGCAATTCCGTTAAGTACCATGTCTGCATTAAGAGCATCAAGCATTTCTGTAAGGTTTTTCCAAATTTTTATTTGACTTGGTGCTTCAACAATTGTCTTTCCTGTAATACATAAGTTTGGTATGTTGTTTTCTAAGCATAAATTAATTGCATCACTAACATTGTTATGGCAAGAAGCTCCAACTATGTTAAGGTCTCCCTGAAAGATGTTGCAACCTCTTAGTGCTGTCTTTCCAATGCTCCCAGTAATTCCAAGTATTATGATGCGTCTGTTCATATTTTACCTAGCCAAAAGTGTGATTAAAATAAAGAAGATTGGGGCGCTTGAAATAAGAGAATCCATTGAATCAAGTATGCCACCTCTGCCAGGTATAATATTTCCAGAGTCCTTTACATTAGCCGATCTCTTAAAAGCACTTTCCAAGAGATCTCCAATGTTAGCTGTTATGCTCATTGTAAATCCAAGAATTATTTGACTTAAAATACTCATGTTTGGTAGGTGAGTTTCGCAAATTGTGAACATAAGAATGCTCATTCCTATACAACAAAGCATGCCACCAATAAAGCCAGCAATGCTTTTCTTTGGACTTACTTTGAAAATTCCTTTGTTATTTTTGCCAAATAGTCTGCCAAAGACGTAAGCAAAGATATCGTTTGAGAATACCAGTAACATGAATGTAATGATTGTGTAGGCTGTGGTTGTTGGAATGGCAAGCATCCTAAGCATAAAAGTGAGTAGGTAATTTGGGTAAATAATTAGTAAGCACTTTTTTGCCGCTCTCATAAGGGAGCCCTTAAAATTATCGGTCTCACCAAGTTTAATCTCGGTGGAGAAAGTAATTAATAGGAGAAGCGTGAAGGTCAAATCCAGTGTTTCTGAAGGCCAGTCTAAGATGCCTTGGAGGTATTGGATGACTGTTAGTAGTGGGGCTAGAATGGCAATTAAGCCAACTTTGCCGGCAAAAAGCATCTTGCTCATTTCTAGCGTGCCAAGTACTGCAAAGACAACTATCAAGGCACTGAAAACTATGAAATTGTAGTCTTGGAAACAAAAAATGCCCACTACCACGGCAGGGACACCAACTATGCAAGTAAAAATGCGTTGTTTTAGATTTTTTTCCATTAGGCTTTTAGCCCTCCAAACTTTCGTACGCGTTTTGAGAGTGCTTCAAGGCAAGTTTCAAGTTGTTCTTGTCCCCAGTCTGGCCATAACGTGTCAAGAGCAAGGAATTCTGCATAAGCACTGTCCCAAAGCATAAAATTGCTAAGTCTCATTTCACCAGCGCTTCTAGCAATTAAATCTGGAGCAGGAACTTCTGGTGTGTCTAAGTTTTTTTGGATGTCATCTATTGTGATGAGTTTTCCTGGGTTATTTTTGATGAATCTGTTACAGGCTCTAGCTATTTCGTCTTGTCCGCCATAATTGACTGCTAAAACTACTGTTATGCCATCATTTGTACTTGTATCTTCTATTGTTTTTTCAACTCCTTCTCTAGCTTCTTCTGGTAATGCGTCTATGTTGCCTCTAAATAGGAGTCTTATGTTGTTTTCTTGATAAAATTTAATTTCTCCGGGCAGTTTTTTTGCCAAGATATTCATTAAATAATTAACCTCTTGTTCTGGCCGTTTCCAATTTTCTGTTGAGAACACATAGAGGGTAAGATAGTTAATGTTAAGTTTTTTTGCTGCTAGAATAATTCTTTTACAGGCTTTCATTCCTTCAAGATGTCCTGCAGCTCGTGGCAGATGCCGCTGGGTTGCCCAGCGGCCATTGCCATCCATGATTAAGCCTAGATGCATTAGACCTCCATGATTTCCTTTTCTTTTGAAGTTGCAAGATCGTTAATCTGTGCTATATGGGAGTCTGTCATCTTTTGAAGTTTGGTTTCCCCATCCTTCTGCTCATCTTCTGAGATTGTTCCGGCTTTTTGAAGTTTCTTAATATCTTCCATGCCATCACGTCTAACGTTACGAATTGCAACTCTTGCATTTTCTGCAAGACCTTTTGCCTGTTTTGCAAGTTCTTTTCTTCTGTCTTGTGTGAGAGGAGGGAAGTTAATTCTAAGAAGTTTTCCATCATTTGATGGATTAAGACCAAGATCACTCTTTTGAATTGCTTTCTCAATTACGCTGAGAAGGGATTTATCCCAAGGTTGAATTACAACCAGTCTTGCTTCTGGGACCGATACTGATGCTACTTGATTTAGAGGGGTTTCTTGTCCGTAATAATCAACTCTAACTTTATCAAAGATAGCTGCAGAAGCTCTGCCGGTTCTGAGTGAAAGGTAGTCTGCATTAAGAGCCGCAATGCTCTTGTTCATCTTTTCTTCGCAATTGGAAAGTACCTGCTGCATTTTGAACTCCTATAGGAAAATAAAGGCCGCCACTAAAGATGTAACGGCCTTTTGATTTTAAAAATTAAGCACCAGCAAGGAAACGCTCGTATGCAACAATTTGTACATCTGAGCCGTGTTCTTTGTTGAATTTAGCAAAGAGCTGCTTTACTGAAAGGCCATCGTCATTGCTGATCTGGAAAACCTGATCCATCAAGCAGATTTCTGCATAATGCTTTGCAAGCTTACCTCTGACAATTCCCTGAAGAACCTTCTCTGGTTTATCCATCTTAGAAACCTGAGCCTGGAAGATATCCAGTTGTTCATCTTCATACTCTTTTGGAACACATGTATCATCAAGATACATAGGAGCTGCTGCACAAACATGCATTGCTGTATTGAAAGCAAGAGTCTTGAAGTCTTCGTTTGCAAAAATTGCGTTATCAGAAGCCTTGAACTGAACCAATACACCAATGTTTCCATCTGCGTGGCTGTATCCCTGAACCATGTTGTTTGCTGGAATATCAAGAACAACCATCTTCTTAATCTTCATATTCTCATTGATTGTTGCAATGAGTTTCTTAACAAGGTCTTCCATGTCTTCAGTTGGCTGAGTGTATCCTTTAGCAATTGCGAGGTTGCAAAGGTCTTCACCAAGTTTTTTGAACTCTGCATTACGAGCAACAAAGTCAGTTTCGCATGATACATCAACCATGACAGCTTTCTTGTCTGTAATTACGAATGAGACTCTGCCGTTGTCTGTTGCACGGTCAACACGCTTTTCAACTGCTGCAAGTCCAACCTTCTTGAGGTATTCTTCAGCTTTTGCGAAGTCACCATTGCTTGACTGGAGGGCCTTCTTACAGTCCATGATTCCAGCATGTGTCTGCTCACGGAGCTGTTTAATCATATCCATTGTGATTTCCATAAATTACTCCTTATCTTCTTTATCTTCGTCAACTTCTTCTTCTTCAATCTCTTCCTCTTCTTCTGCATCCTTATCAACTGGTGCACCCTGTGCTTCAAGTGCTGCAGCTTCTTCTTCGTTTGCAGGGAGGGATTCAATAATCTGGATGCCAACTTCATTGTCTGCATCAATTACTGCATTAGCAATGATTTCAACAAAAAGGCTGATTGCTCTGATTGCGTCATCGTTGCCTGGGATTGGATATGTGATGTCTGTAGGATCACAGTTTGTATCAACAACTGCTACAACTGGAATTCCAAGACGCTTAGCCTCTGCAACAGCAATAGCTTCTTTTCTTGTATCAATAACAAAAATGATACCAGGAAGCTCTGTCATATCTTTGATACCGCCAAGGTTCTTTTCAAGTTTTGCCTTCTGCTTTGTAAGAAGAGCAACTTCTTTCTTTGTGAGGCTCTCGAATGTTCCATCAATAGATTGTTTTTCAATTCTCTTAAGTGTTGCAATTGACTTCTTGATTGTTGAGAAGTTTGTGAGCATACCACCAAGCCAACGATTGTTGACATAAGGCATTCCACAGCGTTTTGCTTCTGTTTCAATTGCCTGCTGTGCCTGCTTTTTTGTTCCTACGAAAAGAACTGTCTTGTTGTTTTTGACCTGTGCACGAACAGCTTCATATGCTTCTACAATGCATGCTGTTGTTTTCTGAAGGTCAATGATGTGAATTCCATTTCTCTCTGAGAAAATGTAACTGGCCATCTTTGGATTCCATCTCTTTGTTTGATGACCAAAATGAACGCCTGCTTCAAGCAGACTTTTCATTGTTACTACTGCCATTTTACTGACTCCTATACGTGACGGCTCCCTTTTGGATTTCTTTTGGGTTTCCGTCCCCTTCAACTATTTCTCACTTTTGGTATCATAGATACCTTAAGCGGATATTCTGTCTCCTACGTCAACGACGCTTGGACAGTACCTGCATTATGACAAAAAGGGCTAAAAAGTACAAGCGTTTAGAGGGGTTTTCCAAATATATTTAGAGGACAGATGTAATCTGTTCAGTTGTGATTTCAGCAGGATAGACTGAGCCAGTAAAACTGGAGAACTGGAGTTTGCCTTGGGCAATAAGCATATCTATGCCATATATGAGTTTGCACCCGGCTTGTTTTGCATGTTTTAAGAATGCTGTTTCATGTGGTCTATAGACCAAATCGCACGCGAATTCTGTTCCATTGTAAATGAAATCTTTTGCTGGGTCGTTTTCTGGGTCCTGAGAACTATCCATTCCCATGGATGTTGTTTGAACTATGATATCTACTTTGCCACTGTATTTGCTGACTTCTGAAAGAGCTCCAAAATCACAAGATATTTCTTGTGCAAGGGCTTTGGCATGTTCTAAAGTTCTGTTTAGTATTGTGATACTTACGTTGTGGTTTCGAAGCGCCCAGACAATTGCCCTTGCACTTCCACCAGCTCCAAGAACAAGAGCTTTTTTGATTTTACCAGCTTTGAGAGGTTTTTCAATTAGCTCTATAAAGCCGTAGTAATCTGTGTTGCTACCTCGCCAGAGATTGTTTTTTTTGCATACTGTATTGCACGAGCCTAGTTGCCTGACTTCTCTGCTTGTGTGTCCAAGATATGGTAAAACGTGTATTTTATGTGGCACGGTAACTGAAAAGCCTTGGATATCTAAAATTGAAGCCAGCACAAAGAATTGCTTGACATCATCTACGTTAAATGGTACGTAAATTGCATTTTCATTTATTGCCTTAAAGCCTAGGTTTTGGATTGCTGGCGATATGCTTTTCCCAACAGGATCCCCAATTACGCCATATACTTGCGTGGACTCTTTTACTTGGTCTGCACGATACAACTGTTTCATGGTTTTTATGCTTATAAGGCCAACTGCTTTGGGGTCGCTTGTTGCACAAAAGGTTAGCATTGAACCAAGTTTTTTATACAGTACACGAGATGCAAGACCATATTTTCCCATCCCGATAATTATTATTTCTTCTTTTCCTTTGAACCTCTCTCCAAGCTTAAAAAGCTTTACGAGATCTGCAATGCCATTAATTTGTATGGCTATCTTTGGGATGTCTCCTTTTTCAATGATGTGCGATATTTTTACATTAAGATTGTCTTTTAGGCTATCAAAACTGTGAATTGACCTAATTATTTTTTTCCCTTGAGCACGCAAAGAGGTCTCTAAATCTGGTTTGCGAACATTGGCTTCTAGGTCTACATATGTGAATGTACCAGCTGAAACTTTCTTTAAAAGTGACAGCCGTTTTCTTTCAGATTGGGTAAATTCACCGGCATCGGACTGGCGTCTGCATGTAAGGATAACTGGGAGCGAAGTGTGAGAGGGAAAAAGTGTGGCCTTTTCTAGTTCTGTAAAGTCGTCTAGATTTAGTGTATCGATTCTGAGTTCAAGAAGTGATGCGTAGCTGGCGTTTTGGGCCAAAATATTGTAGTTTTCTTCCATTGTTGCACCGTTTAGAGTCAGACAAAGCATGTTAGTCTCCTTGAAGAAGCTTGGCTTCCTATGGTAGCATATCACACGAATTTTGTTATTAAAAGAACAATTATGGGAATACTTCAAGTTCAAAATATAAGCCTATCGTTTGGAGATAGAAATTTACTTACAAATGCCTCATTAACGTTGGGAGAACATGCTAGAGCGGCCCTTGCAGGAGGAAATGGCGAGGGAAAATCTACCTTAATGAAGATTATTGCTGGGATTATGCCTTGTGATGGTGGAAAAGTGACAAAAACTAAGGGCATGCGAATTTCATACCTTCCGCAAAGTGATATAGTGTTCAGAGAGGGAACTGTCTATGATGAAATTGAGAAGGGATTTTCTAGATTTGAAGCAAATTTAAAGCGTCAACATGAGATTGAGGCTCTTTTGGCTTCAGGTGCAAGTAATGAAGCTCTTTTGGTTGAATTAAATGAGCTGCAGGAAGAACTATTGGATAGCCCTTACTATGATAGAGAAGCTGTGGTGTCTTTGATTGCCAAGGGATTGGGATTCTCTCAAAGTGATTTAAAACGACCTTGCGGAGAGTTTTCCGGCGGATACCAAATGAGAATTGCGCTTGCAAAGGTTCTTTGTGAAGATCCAGATTTGATGATGTTGGATGAGCCTACAAACTATTTGGACATTGAGGCTAGAACGTGGCTTAAGGACTTTTTGAAATCTTACAAAGGCTCTTTGTTTTTGGTTTGCCATGATAAGGGCTTTATGGATGATACAGTTAATGAAGTCTATGAACTTTTCAATGGGAAGCTTACTAGGTATAGTGGCAATTATACGTTCTATGAAAACCAGCGTCGTCTTGAGATTCAGCAACTTGAGGCTGCATATAAAAAACAACAATTGGAGATAGACAGGACAGAGCAGTTTATAGAACGTTTTAGATATAAAGCGACAAAAAGTAAGCAAGTTCAAAGCAGAATTAAACAATTAGAAAAGATTGAACCTGTAGTTGTTCCTTCTCATTTGAAGACGCTTCATTTTTCTTTCCCAGAACCACCTCATAGTCCAAACGATGTCGTAATTGTTGAAGATATGACAAAAAAATACGGTAATCAGGTTATATTCGACCATTTTAATATGTTGGTTTCTAAAGGTCAGCGGTTGGCTGTAACCGGTCATAACGGCATTGGAAAGAGTACTCTTTTAAGGATTATTGCACAAAAAGATTCAAATTTTTCTGGAGTGACAAGACTTGGTCCTGGGGTTAAGGTTGGCTACTATGCTCAAGATACTCAGGACTCTCTTGACTTGAGTGGAACAGTTTTTTCTGAAGTACAGGCGTATGGAACTGAGGGTTCAATTAGAAATGCTTTGGGTTCTTTTCTGTTTTCTGGCGATGATATTTATAAAAAGGTGAGTGTTCTTTCTGGTGGGGAAAGATCTCGTCTTGCCTTGTTGAAGATTTTGCTTCAACCAGCTTCTCTGTTAATTTTGGACGAACCCACTAACCATTTAGATATCAATGCAAAGGACATGTTGCTTAAGGCTCTTGAAAATTACAAGGGAACAGTTATTTTTGTAAGTCATGATGCTTACTTTATTAGGGCTTTAGCTAACAAGATTTTGTATCTTTCTGCCGATGCCCCTGAATTCTTTAATGGTGATTACGATTACTTTGAATGGAAGATGGATCAGAGGCTTGGAATTGCAACGGAGCCTTCTCGTTCTGCTGTACACGCAACAGAACAAAATTCAACTGCAAATGCGAACTTTGTTGCAAGTTTTAACTTTGATGTTCCAACTGCAGCAGAAAGTAGAGCAGAGGCTAACAAGAGACGCAATCGTAAGAACAAACTTAAATCTAATTTAAAAGAACTTATGAATAAAGCTGATTCTCTTGATATGAAGATTGCTGAGGTTAAGGCTCTTATGAATCTTCATGAAAATTACAGCAATGTTGAGAAAATTAATCAACTTGTAAAACAGCTAGAGGCATTGCAATCTGAGAAAGAAGAAACTGAACTTGAGTGGATTTCTAAAAGTGAAGAGTATGAAGCCGAGTTTGGTTCTGATGAAAGTTAGTTTTGCAAAAACCTCTAAATGCTACGCGTTTCAGAGACCTTGAATATTGAGCCAACTGGGATATTGCGTTCTTCGCCAGTAGGGATAACTTTTGCTTTTAGAATGGCTTTTCCATTTCCGTTTTTAACTAATTCTATAGGAAGTACCACGAGGTTTTCATTGGTAAGTTCAATTCTTAGTATGTGACGTTTTGCGCCTGATGCTTTTTTTATTAAAGAAAGCTTTGCATTGTAGTCAAAACCACTTGCAGAAGAAAGTTTTGAATACTTAAAGTTTTTTCCAATTTGGCTTTTTGAGATTATGAGCTTTGAGTTAATTAATTCTTCAAGATCTGCATTAAGACAGCCGCTTTTCTTTGCATATCCAATAAGTTCTTCTTGTAGAGTTTTCCAGTTTTCTGTTGTAATATTCTCCTCTTTGGCGCTTCTAGCTTGAAATATGAACTCTCTACTGTAATTATGATGAGTAGTAAAATCTTGTTCAGATTCTGCTAAATGCTCTGCAATTGGTGCTGGAAGAGTTTCTAGATCCATTGCTTTTGCAAGGACTTTACTCCAAGAATTTAAAGTACTTTTTCTCATTAGAAATAGATTGTCGGAGAATTCTTTCATAATGTGGTCTGAAATATCGGGAATACCTTTTACGATGACTGAAACTTCATTAGTGCAATTTAAGACAATTCCTTCATAGAGTTTTATTCTAGAAACCGACTTCTCCCATTGGTCTAAGTACGAGTTTACTAAGTTGTTATTTAAGTAGTTTTCTATTGTCTTTTTACTAATCCCTAAATCTAAACCTCTAGCAAAACTGTCTTTTGTAATGGTGTAGACTACTAGATTGTCACAGGTTTGGATATTTGCAAAAAGGAAGAGGATGTCCGTAGCTTTTGGAGTTCCGTAATAGGATACCGTAAGGTCTGTACTTATGGTAAGTTCAGACCTTTCCATGTCCTGTTTTAGCACAGATTCATTGAAAAATACCATATTAGTGTCAGTATAGACCATCCCAAGAGCTTTGAGATCTTCCAGTAAGTCAGTAGCTGGTACACTTGGGCTTAAAGAATCTATAAGGCATTTGAAGTTAGATGAAAGGGTTGGAAAAGCTCTTAATACGGCTAAAGCTTTACAACATGCAAGAACAGATGTTTCGCCGTTTTTAGCCTCAAGAGCATGCATGTTAAGATTAAAGTTGTTCTGATCTAAGGTTTTTCTGCAATTTTCTAAATGTAGAGTGGTGTGTTCCACATTCCTCTCTATGCTCCTAGTTTTAAGAGCAAGATTTTTATAGAGCTCGAAAATTTGAACCATCTGTTTTTCTTCAAATTTTGGGAAAATTAATTCAAGACGGCCGGATTTTATAAAATGATGAACGTTTGCTTCTCTTTGAGGCACTGAGCCATTAATTAGAAGATTAAAAACTGCTCTTGCAGTATTTCCTTCTCCAAAAGGTATATTCTCATTTTTCTTATTTTTTTCAATTGAAGAGGTTATAAAGCTTTCAATGTAGGATTTTAAAAGAGGATTTATTACATAATCCTTTTGAATCTTAAATAAAAGCAATCTGTCGCAAAGATTTTCTAGCTTGAGAGAGAGTACATAATATGGCATCTCTGAACAAAAAGCTAAAAACTGAGGCTCTTGAGCTCCATTGAGAAGACAAGCTACAGCAAGCATTTGCTTTTCTCTCTCATCCATTGAAGATATTTGTGCACTTAAATTTTCAGGGTTAAGGAAGAAAGAAAGAATACTTCTGTTTAATGTCTGTTTGTTAAAAGGAGAGGTGATTTTGCCTAAAATGTTAGATGCTATAAAGTAATAGTAATCTTCATCTAAGGATGAGAGGTAACTTAAAATTAGTTCATTTGCATTGGCATCTGTTTGTGGCATCAAAGTTCCTCTACTAAGTATTTATAACCTTGTTCTACAAGGAATTTTTGTCTATTTGCAGAAAATTCTTCTTCCACTGTGAACTTTGTAATTATTGAATAGAAATAGCAAGGATTACGTTTTGGCCTAAGTATACGGCCAAGTCTTTGTGCTTCTTCTTGTCTAGAGCCAAAGGTTCCTGAAATTTGGATTGCAACAGAAGCATCCGGAAGGTCAATTGCAAAGTTAGCAACTTTAGAAACAATTAGAACTTTTTCAAGACCGTCCTTGAAGCGTTGATAAAGTTCATCACGTTTAGAATTTGTTGTGCTTCCTGTAATTAAAGGGAAACCAAGCTTTTTTTGCAGTTCCTTTAATTGGTCTATATACTGCCCAATAATTAGAATACTTTCACCTGCATGTTTATGAAGCAAGCTTTCCACAACAGCCCATTTTTCTTTATTGTTGCTTGCAATCTTGTATTTATCACGTCTGTTTGCAACTGCATAAGGTAAAGCCAAATCAGAGGCCAATGGAACACGAACTTCAACACAATAGGCACTTGCAATCCAACCTTTTTGAGCTAAATCTGTCCATGGAATATCAAATCTCTTTGGCCCAACTAAGCTAAAGACGTCATCTTCTCTTCCATCCTCTCTAATCAAGGTAGCAGTAAGACCTGTTCTGTATACCGATTGTAATTCAGCAGTAATCTTGAACACTGGTGCCGGAAGCATGTGAACCTCATCATAAATGACAAGGCCCCAATTTCCAGTTTTAATTACCTTCATGTGCTCAAAATCTGCATCTTTATTTGCTCTGTAAGTCAATACTTGATAAGTACATACAGTAATTGGTCTAAGCTCTTTTTTCTCTCCTGAGTATTCTCCAATTAAGTCTGCAGGAATATTTGTTTTTGCCTGAATTTCTGCAATCCATTGGTGCACAGCAACGACATTTGGACATAGTATCAATGTTCTTGTTTCGAGTTGGGCCATGATTTTAATACCAACAACGGTTTTTCCACTTCCACATGGCATCACAATTGTCCCATATCCTGTTCCGGGTCCAAGGTCTCCTAAAAGCGACTGTACTGCCTCAATTTGATAATCACGCAAAGGACAATTCATCTTAATTGAAACATGCTCAGACTTCACCAATGGCACACGGTCATCCACCGGATATCCTAGTTTAATTAGCGCCAGCTTGACATCTCCACGTTCATACTGTTTTATTTCAAATGCACAAACTTCTGGCTCATCCTTCAAGATCACTGGACGTAGGAGTTTTGATAGCTTTTGATTGGCTGTAATTGCTTTTGCAATAAATAAATCCGATATCTTTAAAACAAAGCTTTGTTCTGAATATGGCTCTAAAACTAGTTTCCCAAATCTTGAGGATACATCTTGAATATAATTCTCAACTGGCTGTGGAATAGGAAATTTTGACCACCTGTCTAATCTTTGAAGAATTTGCTCTGTATCTAGGCCAGCACTCTTTGCATTCCATAGAGAAATTGCAGATATTGAATAGGTATGAATATGTTCTGGGGCTTTAACCAATTCAGCAAAAGCCATAATCTCATCTCTACATTGTGAAGCAAAAGGAGAGTGAACATCTAAAAGTATTGTTCTATCACTTTGAACTATAAGAGGTAAATCTTGAGTTCTTACTTCAGACATGTTTTTCTCCAATTCTTGCATTTTTTAGGTAGATTTGATCCAACAATACAAGGGCAGTCATGGCTTCAATGACGGGGCCAATTCTTAGACAAATGCAGATGTCGTGACGTCCTTCAACAGTAGCTTCTATTGTCTTTCCTTCAGCTGTTTTCATTAGTTGTGTTTTTCCAATAGACGGGGTTGGTTTTACAGCGACTCTAAAATTGATATCAGTTCCATCTGAAATTCCTCCAAGAATTCCACCAGAATATTGGCTTTTGTTGTTTTCGCTACCAAATAAATTCTCACAATTAAAACCGGAACCAAATTCAATTCCTTTTATTGCTCCTATGGACATAACTGCATGAGCAATGCAAGCATCCAGTTTATCAAAAACAGGCTCTCCAATGCCCATTGGAACACCTTTTATTGTGCATTCAATGGTTCCACCAACACTGTCATTGTTGGCTTTTGCCTGTTGTAAGACTTCTTCAAAGTTTGTAGTCTTTCCACCAATGGAATAAATTCTTGATGTGATTGTTATTCCTTTCTTTATAAGTACTTGCTTTGCAATAGCACCTGCCACAACACGGCTTGCTGTTTCTCTGCCACTTGCTCTACCACCACCTCTGTAATCTCTTATGCCATAACGGGCTTGATATGTTTCATCTGCATGTCCTGGCCTGTATAAATCTTTGATCTTTTCATAGTCTCCTGGGTTTGCATCTTGGTTTTTAATGAGAATTGTAAGTGGAGTTCCTGTGGTTTTGCCTTCAAAAAGCCCACTTACAATTTCAATTTCATCTTTTTCAGATCTGGTGCTTGAAAATTTATTTGTATTTGGTTTTCTTCTTTCCATTTCCTTCTCAATAGTAGAAAGATTAAGTTCAAAATCACTTTCAATTCCATCAATTACCACTCCTATCATTGGTCCATGAGATTCTCCAAATGTGGTAATTCTCAAAATAGAGCCAAAAGTGTTAGACACAAAATCCTCCTAGATTTGAAGGAACTCCTTTAATTGGTTTAGGATTTCTTCTTCAGACCATTTGAACAATTCTATCACATAATTGGCAAAACAAGAATATGTTTTATCTCTTTTTATATAGAGTTCATGGAAGTTGTTTTTAGAATTATCCCTAAGGTATGGAGGAAGACCTTCTTCTTGCATTCGTTTATATAAAACATGCTCTAATTCCTGGAGATATACTAAAAAACCATGCTCTTTTATAATTTCAAGGCTATTGTTTGCATCGCATACCCCACCACCAAGAGAGACAACTGCACTTTGTTTTTTTTCTCTTAGAGTTTGAATTATGCTTTGTATTGCTTGCTCTTCTTTTTCTCTGAAAGCAGTTGCTCCTACTTGTTTATAGAGCTCTCTACATGTGCTATAGCCTTTATTAAGTCTCAGTATTTCTTGGTCACTATCAAGCCAAAGAATTTGTGTTTCTTGTGACAGCTTTTGTGCGTAGTAAGTCTTTCCGCAGTCTTTGAGACCACAGAGAAATACAATATTATTCTTCATGCTTGCATCTTCTTGGACTTATGGTTTTGACTTCTTTGTAGTAATCTGGAACTCTTTTAAGTTTTGGTTCATTATTTTGCTTTATTTTGTGTTGAAAAGTGGAATTGTCATTTCCACCTTCCCAGAAATCGTTCTTAGAAGAGTGACTTTTAAGGAAATCGGACTCAGCTTTGTTGCGTCTAGATTTCACGCTTTGTATGCCTTCTGGGTTAAGAGCAATGCGGAAAATGATGATGATTAGAAGCCAAATTGCAGATGCACCCAAAAAGAAGATGGAAAGTGCTTTGGCAAAGACGAGCATGGAGGCTTCTGTGCTGGCTGAGGTTTGCGCTAGAAGGCATAATGCAGAGGCTGCAAGGAAGATTGAGCTAAGTAGTACTGGGACAATCCAGACGCCACCTCTTTTTGAGAAGATAAATTTGATACACATGAGTAGACAGATGAAATCTATGACTAATGATAGTAACGGGTAGATAAAATTGGGCATAGTTCCTCCACAAAAGTTAATTGTATGTTATCATATTGAGTGAAGATGAGGAATTGTTATGTTTAAAAATGAGCTTTCAGATGAACAATTGTTGAAAAGAGTGAAAAGTAGAAGTGTAGAAGATGTGCGTTCTCCGTACTACAGGGATACAACTGCAATTATTCACAGCTCTCCTTTTAGAAGATTAAAGCATAAAACTCAGGTGTTTTTTGCTCCTAGTAATGACCATATTTGTACTAGAATGGAACATGTGTTGCATGTGGCTTCTATTGCTACAACCATTTGTAGAGCCATGGGGCTTAATGATGAAATGGCATGGGCAATTGGTGTTGGGCATGACCTTGGACATACTCCGTTTGGTCATATTGGCGAGTTTATTTTGTCCGATATGATGAAAGAGAAGGGCTTTGCAGGTTTTGAGCATGAGGTTAATAGTCTTAGAGTGGTGGATTTTCTTTCTCATTTAAATTTAACATACGCCGTCAGAGATGGAATTGTGAGCCATTGTGGCGAACACTTTATTAGAACTCTTGAGCCAAGTCATAAGATTAAGGACCTTGATGCAATTGAAACCAAGCACGATATTATTCCCGCCACTTGGGAAGGTTGTATTGTTAGATTTTCTGATCAAATAGCTTATCTTGGACGTGATTTTGAGGATGCTGCACGTCTTGGTATTGTATCTAAAGACGATGTTCCAGACATTTGCATTAAGGTTTTGGGCTCTACAAATGGCGAGATTATCAATACTCTTGTTGAAGATATCATTACCAATTCAGAAAAAGAAGGTGTGATTGGTTTTAGTCCCAATGTTTTTGACGCTATGCATGCTATGAAGGAGTTTAATTACAAAAACATCTATAAATCACCAATGCTAGGTGGTTATGAGAAATATTTTAAACGCCTTATCCGTCTTATTTATGACTATCTAACCGGGCTTCTTGAGAAAAATGAGTTTGATAGTGAACTATATATGCAGGAAGGAAACATGCTTAGTGCTGGTTTCTATAACTACGTTATGGAAAAGAAAGATGCTTACATGGAACATGATGGTAATCTTGATAGGATTGTCTTTGACTATATTGCAGGCATGAGTGATAACTTCTGCCTTGATTGTGGAAACGAAATTCTCCGCCCAGAGCATTTAAACGAATCCATTGAGCGTTCACTGACTGGAAAGTGGTTTGATGTGGTAAAACCTTGCTATTAATTTGCTTCTTTGGCTAGTCTTTCAATTTCTTTAACAAACTGCTCAACGTCATTGAAGGCTCTATAGACAGAGGCGAATCTAATATAGGCAACGGCATCTATTTTGTAGAGTTGTTTTAAAGTTTCTTCTCCAATGGCCTTACTAGTGATTTCATGTTTTGGGCCAGCTTGGATTTTAATAGCTTCTTCTATGTTCTGAATTAGGTTGTCAATTGTTTCTTGGTCTATGTTTCGTTTATCAGTAGAAATACGAATTCCTCTTTCAATCTTTGCAATGTCAAAAGGCTGAAGGTCTCCGTTTTTCTTTATGACCGTAATTGGTTTGTCTTCAACTCTCTCATAACTTGTAAATCTATACCCACATTTTAGGCAGACTCTTCTACGTCTCATTGCGCTGCCATTATTAGTTGTTCTTGTTTCTAAAACTTTATCTTCCATTTCTCCACATGCGGGACATCTCATGTTTTTACTTCCTTAATTGATTGGCCTTTCGTTTTTATAACTTCTAACAAGAATACAATAACAGCTAGATAGTGTCTAGATTTTTCGTAACTCTTTTAGAGAATTTAATGATGACACTATTTGTGTGTTTATTGTTGTCTTTGCAGAATTTGATTAATAACTTTTTTGTAAGCAAGGTGTCAAAGTGTTGCAAAAATGCTCAAAATGTTATTAAAATAACGTAGGAGTGAAATTATGGCAGAATCTGTTAGCAAAAAGGTTAGAGAAATTGTTGATAGAACACCATTCTTACGTGATGTTCTTAGAAAGGGCTTTTTGAACTATACAAATTTTACTGAAAGTATCATGGAAGAGGTCTCTCAAGCTTGTAATAAAGAGGTTAAGGAAACTGCTGTTATTATGGCTTTAAGAAGGTATGCCACTGAACTTAATAGAATGGAAGGTCAAAAAGATTCTGATGGAGTTAACTACACAATAGTGATGCACACCAATATTGTGGATTATAATTATTCCAAAACTCCTGAGCTTATTCAGCATCTTGGAAACTTGTATGAGCTTTCTGGCCGTAATGGTGGAACGGACTTCTTAAATGTTATCTTTGGTTCAAATGAAGTTACCATTGCAACATCAGAGAAATTAGTTCCTCATATTGAAAGAATTCTCAGCTCTTTCAAATATATGTACAAACAGGATGATTTGGTTGCATTAACTTTGAATTTTGGTTCCAACTTTATCCAAACTCCTGGTATTGTTTATGAGGCGGCACGCAGGCTTGCGTGGAATAGCATCAACGTATACGAGATTGTTTCAACTATCTCGGAGCTTACTTTTGTAATTAGACGAATTGATAGCTTTGAGGCTTATAGAGTACTTCAAAATCTTCAAGGTAAAAAATGACAAATATTCTTTTATGGTTTGGCATGATGGTGCTAAACTTTGCTCTCATTATGTTTGCATTCAGAAAGTGGGGAAAGATTGGACTTTTAATTTGGATTCCAATCAGTTGTATGATTGCAAACATTCAAGTAACTAAAAATGTTATTCTCTTTGGTTTTGAAGCCACCCTAGGTAACATAGTTTACTCTACTAGTTTTTTGGCAACAGATATTCTCAATGAATTCTATGGAGAAGAGGATGCAAAAAAATCTGTTGGATATGGTTTTTTTGCACTTGTTGCCCTTACTGTTTTAATGCAAATGGCGCTTTTCTTTGTGCCATCTTCTTCTGATATTGCACAAGACAGCCTGCAAACTGTTTTTGGTCTTATGCCACGTATTGCATTGGGTTCTGTGATTGCATATCTTTTGAGTAATTACCACGATGTTTGGGCTTATAATTTTTGGCGACGCAAAACATCTGGAAAGCATCTTTGGCTTAGAAATAACTTTAGTACGTTTGTAAGCCAGCTTATAGATACACTGGTTTTTACTTTGATTGCCTTTTGGGGTGTATACGAAACTTCTGTGCTTCTTCAGATTATGGCTTCCACGTATTTACTTAAATGGATTGTGGCTCTCTGTGATACAACAATGATCTATTTAGCCAGATACTGGGTGAAAAAAGGCAACATTAGTGATGTTTCAGGCTATTGTTGTTAGTTTGAATTTATTTTTCATAAATTCAATGCAGGGTGTGTATCCAACGAGGATTGGTTGGAGAAAACGCTTTCTTTCAATTAGTAAGTCATCGTTATAAATGACATCTGTGCCGTCAAGGTACTTAACTTGCATTCCAAGTTTTAGTGCAAGAGCGTGAGGAGCTGCAACATCCCATGCAAAACTCTTTGTGGTAAGACATCCGTCAATGTTGGAGTACGCAAAAGGCGCAGCCATATGTAAGATCCCGCTTCCAAAAACTCTTAGCTTTCCACTGTAGCCATTTAAATCTACCTGGTTGAGAATGTCTGAACCGGTTGTAATTTGTCTAGGAATATCGTAATGCTGTGGTGCTGTAAAAAGATTTCCATTTAGATATACTTCTGGAGCATAAGGTGGGCTACAGAAAAACATCTCTTCTGTTCCAATCCCAAAGCGGGGTGCAAAGATGATTCCACCACATGGAATTCTGTTGTGGTCAAGAATACCTAGTGCAATACACCAAGAAGGAAAACCTTGACTGTAGGCATCTGTGCCATCAATTGGGTCAAGAATAAAGGTGTATTTGGCATTGTTATTAAATTCATGTAAATCAATTTCTTCTGTTACAATATTGCAATTTGGATAAAGTTTCTTGATTTCAGGGATTAAAGCATTTGAAACAGCAAGATCTGTTTCTGTTAAAATAGAGCCATCTTCTTTAAATGAACGGTGAATAAGTTTTTGGTTTTCTCTGGCTCTTCTTCCACATTGCAATATACAGGTGCAAAGTTCATTGAAGGCTTTTGACTTTTCATCTTTAACAGCAAAGCCAAAATTATAGTTTTCATTGATGTCTAGGGTTATATTTGTAATTTTAGTATCGGTTTTGGACAAGGTTGTTTCCTGCATTTACTTGAACTCCTTTCTTCATAATGGTAAATTGTGCCAGTGATGCAGACGCTTCAATCGTACATCAAAAAGAGCGAAGGCTACAAGGCATTCAGTATCAACAAAAAAGCGGATATTCAAGTAGAAGGCTTAGATGGATTTCCGCTGTTTCAGTGTGCCCATTTGATGGCAAGTGAGGTCAACGGCCTTACTTGGATAATTTGTCCAACAGATGAAATTGCACGTCAACTTCACTCAAATTATAGTCTTATTGATTCTCGTAAGGTTCCAATTTTTCTTCTTCCTGCCAGTGGTAGAGTGCTTTACAGTCAGTGGGAAGGCACAGCAAAAGAATATGAACAACTTAGGTGTTTAGGTGCTATCTCAGATTGTGAAAAAGGTCTTATTGTGACCTCAATTAGAGCTGTGTGCTCTCCGCTTCCAGGAAAGGGTGCGGTTGATGTTGGTAGTATCAAACTAAAGGTAAACGATAGCCTAGACACAATGCAATTGGCTGAAAAATTGGCCCAAGGTAACTATTATAGGTCACCAAATACCACAATGCCTGGTGAGTTTACTGTGCGTGGTGAGGTCTTTGATATCTTCCCTTATGGCTCAGACTTGCCAGTTAGAATTTACTTTGACTGGGATAAGATTGAACGTATTTGTAAATATGAGCCACTATCTCAACAAATTTCAAAACAACTGGGCCATGTGGATATTCAGATTCTTGCTACTAGCGATTCACAAAGGGTGATTCCTTGTGGAATTAAAGAATTTATCAAGAATTCCCATTACATGATTTTTTATGGTGATAAACGTATTGAGACAAGCTTTAAAAGTATGCAACTGGAGGCCAAGACTCTCTACAGAAAAGCCTATCAGGCGGACCGTGACGCCTTAAAACCAGAAGATATTCTCTTTGATTTTCCAGCATTTGCACAGACATGGCATGGGAGTATGACGGTTTTAGACCTTGCGGGCCAGTGCAGTAATGCTTTTAAGTTTGACATTGAGGGGCCTAGGTCTTATTTTGGCAATTTTACCTATCTTAAAGAGGATTTGCAGGGGCTTGAGGACGATAACTGGGACATTGAAATTTACGCGACAACCGAGGTCCAAAAACGCCGTCTTGAGCAGATGTTAAGCGACTTTGAAAGCCTTCATTTCCATGTAGGTAGCCCTTCTGCTGGATTTTCAATTAGGTCCAAGAAATATATTGTTATATGTGAAAACGAGATATTTGGCAGAAAAAAACAAGTTGTCAAGACTTTGCAACACACACAGACATCGGTCTTAGATAGTTTTGTGGAGTTGCATGAGGGCGATTACGTGGTCCACGTTAATTATGGCATAGGCCGATTTCTCAAGATTGACCGCGTGCGAGATAGGGATTACATTAAGATTCAATTTGCGGATAAAGAGAACCTTTACGTTCCAATTGAACAGGCAAACTTGGTACAAAGATATATTGGGTCCGCAGGTGAGTCTCCAAAGCTTGATAAACTGGGAGGCATGGGCTGGGAAAACAAAAAAACCAAGGCTCGTAAAAGTGCAGAAGATCTTGCTGGCCATTTAATTCAGCTGTATGCACGACGCAAAAACAGTCAGGGATATCCGTTTGCAAAAGATAATGACTGGCAGTTGAGGTTTGAGGCTGAGTTTGAATTTGATGAAACTGAAGATCAGCTGACTTGCATTCAAGATATCAAAGACGATATGGAAAGTCCTACGGTGATGGATCGCCTTATTTGTGGTGATGTTGGTTATGGCAAGACCGAGATTGCGTTTAGAGCTGCGTTTAAGGCAGTCATGAGTGGAAAGCAGGTAGCTTTTTTGGCCCCTACGACCATCTTGGCTGAGCAACATTACAGAAATTTCAAACAACGTCTTGGAGAGTTCCCTCTTAAGGTTGGACTTTTGAGTCGTATGGTGCCTGCAAAAGAACAAAAGAAGACTTTAGCTGCTCTTGCAGCTGGGCAACTGGACGTGCTTTTTGGTACCCAAAAGATTATACAAAAGAATGTTCTCTTTAAAGATTTGGGACTTCTTGTTGTTGATGAGGAGCAACGTTTTGGGGTTAAAGATAAGGAGCGTATTAAAGAACTAAAGGCAAACATAGACTGCTTGAGCCTTTCTGCAACTCCAATTCCTAGAACACTTTACATGTCTTTATTGAAGATTAGAGACATGAGTCTTTTAACTACGCCTCCAATTTCTCGCAAGCCAATTAAGACTGTTATTGAGAAATATGATTTGGACGAAGTAGAAAGAGCTATTAGGTTTGAAGTATCTCGTCATGGTCAGGTTTTCTATTTACACAATAGGATAGAAAGTCTTGAGGATGTTGCTAATATGTTACGGTCTCGTATGCCTGATATCATCATTGAGACTGCTCATGGACAAATGAGTGCTGATCTTTTGGAAGATACTATGCGTAGGTTTGTTTATGAGGGTATTCAAGTCCTTGTTTCTACTACAATTATTGAAAATGGTATAGATATTCCAAATGTTAACACTATCATTATTGACCGTGCCGATATGTATGGGGTGTCTCAGTTGTATCAACTTAAGGGGCGTGTTGGTCGTTCTGATAAAGAGGCATGGGCTTACTTGCTTTATCCTTCAGATTATGTGCTTTCAGAAGTGGCCATTAAACGTCTTCAAACAATCTCTGAATTTACTGATTTGGGTTCTGGTTTTAAGGTTGCAATGAAGGATATGGAACTACGGGGTGCTGGGAATCTCTTGGGGCGTGAGCAAAGTGGATTTATGTCTGCAGTTGGTCTTGATATGTATATTAGGCTATTGGATGAGGCCATTGCCAAGCTTCAAAATTCTGGAGCTAAACCGGAATCGGAGGTGTTCCTTGAGTTGGATTACAGTGGTTATATTCCTGATAATTATATCCCGGATCCTACTATAAAGCTTGAAATTTATAAGAAGATTGCTGCTATTAGGACATCAAATGAACTTGAAAGACTTTCTGCTGAGCTCAAGGATAGGTTTGGAAATATCCCTGATGAGGTGTCAAACTTACTCTATATTTGTGAACTTAAGATTGTGTGTAGGACATTGGATATTTATCATATGAAGGAACGTCAGGGAGCAGTTGTTGTGGAGTTCTCACGTATTGCATCTATCTCTATTGATAAGCTTATTGAGATGATTCGTACTTCACGGGGTTCTGTTACTATTGACCCTAAACGGCCTTATATTATGAATATGAAGACTGATGCTATTTCGTTAAAAGATAAGGCGTTGTTTATTTTGGAAAAACTGCAACGACTGGTGCCATGAGGCTTTTTGGCTATAGAGGATGTGTATGGACAAGACTGGGATAAATAATGAAGAGTATTCTGGACAGAGTGGTGCTTTGGAGGAGGTTTTTGACCTTATTCCTGAGTTGAAAATGGTGGAGCACAGGGATGAGAACTCGTGGCGTGAGATTAAGAGTTATGTTCTGCGTGGTCAAAGACTTAAGCAGTACCAAATTGAAGCTCTCAAGGCCCATTTTTATGACTGTGCCATAGTGCATTCGTTTGAGAAGTTGGATTTTTCTCGCGTTTTTGGTAACGATAACCCAGTGGTGATTGAGATTGGTTTTGGAATGGGTGAAAGTACGGCGCGGATTGCTCGTGAAAACCCAAATATAAATTACCTAGGCATTGAAGTTTTCTTGTATGGGTTTTCCAAATTGCTAGCGACTATTGTAAAAGAAGGCCTAACTAATTTACGTATTATGCGTTATGATGCTGTTCAAGTGCTTGAGGATATGATTGAAGATGATAGCGTGTCTGGCTTTCACATCTTTTTTCCAGATCCATGGCCCAAGAAACGTCATCATAAAAAGCGCCTAGTGCAACTTCCTTTTACCACCTTGCTTGCACAAAAACTCAAAAAGGGTGGCTATATCTACTGTGTCACAGATTGGGAGGATTATGCAAACCAAATGCTCTCTGTCCTTGAATCAACCCCAGGGATGGTGAATCCGTATGCTGGTGGAGTGAGTGAAGATCTTGTCACACCCCGCCCGGGCTTTGCACCACCTCGTCCGTGGCGACCAGAGACCAGTTTTGAGCGCAAAGGCCTTGATAAGTCCTACTCAATTACTGAGGTCTGGGTGGAGAAGGCCTAAAGCTTGCTTGGTGTTGGCTGTGCTCGCGTGATGCACGTAGCTGAAAGGCATAGGTTGAGGCTCAGGTTAAAGCCAAAATATTCGATTTTAGGCCAATTTTTTTCAAAATCGAATATTTTATATGCGATTTTTTTTAAAAAATGGCATTTTTCGAATATTTTTCATTTTGGAATGATGATAAATGAATTTGTAACACAGAATCCATCTAGAATTGTTTAAAAAGTTGGTTGTAAATCTTGGATGCATTTTCTAATGGCTCTAGTTCTGGGTGGAAAGCAAGACCGTACTGGTTTTTGTAACGAACAGCGACTATTTTGTCATCCACTTTGGCTAAGATTTCAGCTTCAGGACCAACCTTTGTTACAATTGGTGCCCTTATGAAGGTCATTGGGATAGAGCCAATGCCTTCAAAGTCTGCTGTAGTATGAAAACTACCAAGTTGTCTGCCATAAGCGTTACGTTTTACTGTTACTGGCATTGTTCCAAAGCCAGAGTCTGTTGAAGATTGCCCTTCAATTGTTGATGCTAACAAAATGAGCCCTGCGCAGGTGCCAAGAGTAGGGATGCCTTCGTTAATTAAACTCCTTAGAGAATTGAACATATCAAGTTCCTTTAGTAGCTTGATTTGAACCGTGCTTTCCCCTCCGGGAAGGATTAGACCATCAAGAGAGTCTCGAATATTGGATTTGCAACGTAACTCAACAACGTTTGCTCCTAGTTCTTTTAGTTTTGTAGCATGTTCTGCAAAAGCACCCTGTAGGGCAAGAACTCCTATTGTCATTTATTTGCCTCGTTCTGCCATAAGAAGGCTTATTTCATTTTCGTTGATTCCTACCATAGCGTCTCCTAAATCTTCAGAAAGTTCTGCGATTAGTTTTGCGTCTGTGTAGTTAGTTACGGCTTTTACAATTGCATTTGCGCGTTTTTCAGGGTTACCAGACTTAAAAATGCCCGAACCAACAAATACTCCTTGAGCACCAAGTTGCATCATTAAGGCGGCATCGGCTGGGGTAGCTATTCCTCCTGCAGCAAAATTTACTACCGGAAGACAGTCGTTTTTATGTACGTATTGGACAAGTTCATACGGTACTTGGAGGTTTTTTGCTGCTTCAAAGAGCTCATCTTCTCTCATGGAGACAAGTTTTCTTATTTGCGCATTCATTTTTCGCATATGACGTACTGCTTGTATGATATCTCCAGTTCCTGGTTCTCCTTTGGTTCTAATCATGGATGCTCCTTCATTTATTCTTCTCAAGGCTTCTCCTAAGTCTTTTGCTCCACACACAAAGGGGACATTGAAATTCCATTTGTCTATGTGATGAAGGTTATCGGCAGGGGAAAGTACCTCACTTTCATCTATGAAGTCTATTTCTATTGCCTCAAGAATTTGAGCTTCAACAAAATGTCCAATTCTGCATTTTGCCATAACTGGGATTGATACGGCTTCCTGTATTCCTTTAATCATTTTAGGGTCGCTCATTCTAGAGACACCACCTGCTGCTCTTATATCTGCCGGAATACGTTCAAGTGCCATAACGGCACATGCTCCTGCTTTTTGTGCAATGATAGCCTGTTCCGGTGTTGTTACATCCATTATTACGCCACCCTTTAGCATTTGGGCTAGGTTTTTATTAAGTTCATAACGATCATTGTTTTCTTTAAACATTGTTTTTTCCTCCGTTTGAACATAGAGTAAACTTAGATTGACCTTATTGAAATGGTCAAAAGATATTTTTATAATAAGGTCAGTTAATGGATGGCATTATGTTAACTTATGATTTAAAAAAAACTAATGAACCTCTATATATTGCTTTATATAATGCTATAAAATTCGATATTCTCAATGGTACTCTAGCCGGTGGAGAGAAAATTCCTTCCAAGAGACAAATGGCTATTAACAATGGTGTGAGTGTTATTACAGTAGAAAATACATATGAGCTTTTACTTTCTGAGGGTTATATTTTTTCTAAACCTAAAAGCGGGTTTTATGTTTGTGATATCTCAAATGACGTTGTTTTTGGAACTCCAGGCCTTTTGCAAAGTAAGTCGCAGGTTTCTGAAGAAGCTAAAAACAATGGTCTAAAAGCTAAACTTACCATTGATTTTTCTAATAATCAGACGCCATCTGACCTTTTTCCTTTTGATAACTGGTTAAGAGCAACGAGAACAGTTTTTTCTCAAAAAAGACAAGCTCTTCTTGATAATTCTCCATCTCAAGGAGTTGTTTCTCTTAGGCGTAGTATTGCTCGTTATTTAAAAGAATACAGAGGCCTGAATGTGGATGAGTCTGCAATTGTTGTTGGTGCTGGTAGCGAATATCTTTATAGTTTGTTGGTTCAATTAATTGGCAAAGATGTGGTTTACGGTATAGAAAATCCTGGATATTCAAAACAAGAAAAGATTTATAAAGCTCAGGGTGTTAAGGTGGATTATTTGTCTCTTGATGATAATGGCGTCAAGATAGGGGAAGTGAAAAATAAAAATATCGGTGTGCTTCATATTACTCCATCACACCAATACCCTACAGGCAAAATAATGCCAATCTCAAGGAGATATGAGCTTTTGGCGTGGGCCTCGGCGAAGAATGGTAGATATATTATTGAAGATGACTATGACAGTGAGCTTAGACTTGATGGCAAGCCTATTCCGTCTTTCAAGTCAATTGATGAGGCCGGTTGTGTTGTATACCTTAATACATTTTCAAAGGCATTGTGTTCTACCGTTAGAATTAGTTATATGGTGTTGCCTCCTTTACTGTCTAAAAGGTTTAATGAGAATCTCTCTTTTTATTCGTGTACGGTGTCTACTTTTGAGCAGTATACGTTGCAAGAATTTATGGATAGTGGAAAGATGGGTTCGCATATTAATAGGCTGAGAACATATTACAGAAAGAAGCGAGATGCTTTTATAAAGGCCATAAAAGCTAGTTCCCTTTGTCCTTTTGTGGAGATTTCTGGAGAGAAGGCTGGGCTTTTCTTTTTGATGAAGGTTTCGTGTTCAAGGGATGAAAACTCGATTGTTAAGTTGGCTGAGAAGCAGGGTCTTGGACTTTGTACTTTGTCTAGCTTTTATCGAGAGGGCTCTGAAGGCGGTCTTGAAGGTAAGGATTGTAAGAATGTATTTATCATGAATTATGCAACTTTGGAAATGGACAACATCCATGAGATTGTAGAAAAATTGTGCTTGTGTATGCTGGGA